>NZ_JBHUFV010000003.1:738560-804927 GCF_042681425.1 Nonomuraea mangrovi
GATGATGATCGCCGGCCGCCCGCTAGATCCTGCAGGCGTAGATGTCGGTGACCAGGATGGCGCGCGCGCCGATCTCCCAGAGCTGGTCCATCACCTGCTGGTGGCCCTTGCGCGGCACCATGGTGCGGACGGCGACCCAGCCCTCGCGGTGCAGCGGCGAGATCGTGGGGCCCTCCATGCCCGGCGTGATGGCGCTGGCCTGCTCGATCTGCTCGGCGCGGATGTCGTAGTCCATCATCACGTAGTCGCGGGCGTGGATGACGCCCTGGAGGCGGCGCACGAGCTGCCGCATCCCCTGCGTCTCCGCGATGCCCTCGCGCCTGATCAGCACGGCCTCCGAGCGCATGATCGGCTCGCCGAAGACCTCGAGGCCGACGTTGCGCAGGGTGGTGCCGGTCTCGACCACGTCGGCCACGGCGTCGGCGACGCCCAGGCGGATGGCCGTCTCGACCGCGCCGTCGAGCTTGATGACGCGGGCGTCGACGCCGCTCTCGGACAGGTACTTCTCCAGCAGCCCGGCGTAGGAGGTGGCGATGCGCAGGCCGTTGAGGTCCTGCACGGTGGACATGGTGCCTGACCTGGTGGCCAGGCGGAAGGTGGAGCCGCCGAAGCCGAGCGGCAGCACCTCCTCCACCGGCGCTCCCGAGTCGAACAGCATGTCGCGGCCGGTGATCCCGGCGTCGAGCGTGCCCTCGCCGACGTAGACGGCGATGTCGCGTGGACGCAGGAAGAACAGCTCGCAGGAGTTGTCGGCGTCGACGACGACGAGTTCCTTGCTGTCCTTCCTGGTGCGGTATCCGGCTTCCTTCAGCATGGTGGCGGCGGCCTCGTTGAGGGCGCCCTTGTTGGGTACGGCCAGCCGTAGCATCGTGGACGCTCCTTTCAGAGGTACTTGTAGACCTGGTCGAGCCCGATACCGCGGGCGATCATGAGGCACTGCACGTGGTAGAGCAGTTGCGAGATCTCCTCGGCGGCGCGGTCGTCGGACTCGTGCTCGGCGGCCATCCAGCTCTCGGCTGCCTCCTCGACGACCTTTTTGCCGATGGCATGGACGCCGGCGTCCAGCGCGGCCACGGTGCCCGAGCCCGCGGGCCGGGTGCGCGCCTTTTCGGACAGCTCGGCGAACAGCTCATCGAAGGTCTTCATGATCTCTCTCGGTGCTCGGTTGACATAGCGCGTCCAGCCTATCGGCACTCAGGCTCAGCAGCGGGAACGCCCGCCACCCGAGATGGCTGGGCCCAGAAGACGGTGCCGGGTCCGCGCACCTCGAAGGCGCCCTGCGAGCCCGGCACGAACGCCGACTCCCCCGCCCGCAGCGTCCGGCCGTCGACGGTGACCTCCCCCTCGACGCACACGAACACGCGCGGAACGCCGCCCTCCAGTGTGTCGTCGGGCCCCTGCGCGCGGCCGAGCGCGAACTCGGGGACGGGCACCGTGTAGAGCCCGTCCACGGGCTCGACCCGCAGCGGCTGGGCGGCGAAGTCGGTGATCTGCAGCAGCTCGTCCACGTCGATCGGCTTGGGGGTCAGCCCCGCCCGCAGCACGTTGTCGGAGCCCCCCATGATCTCCACGCCGAACCCGCTCAGGTAGCAGTGGAGCACGCCCGCGCCGAGGAACAGCGCCTCTCCCGGCTTCAGGTCGTGCCTGTTCATCAGCAGCGGCGCGAGGACGGCCGGGTCGTCGGGGTACTGCTCGGCCAGGTGGAGCACGAGGTCATGGCCGAGCGGCCCGGCCGCCGCCACGACGGACTCGACCAGCGCCTTGCGATCCGGCCACTCCAGCAGCAGCCGCAGCGCGCCCGCGGCCTCGCCCGCCTCCAGCAGGTCGACGACCGGCTGGAGCTCGGGCAGTGCGAGCGCCTGAAGCAGCCGCGCCGCCTCGCCGGGCGCGCGGAAACCCGCCAGGCCGCTGAACGGCGTCAGCGCGCAGACCAGCTCGGGCTTGGGGTAGGCGTCGACGTAGGCGCCGCGCGCGTGACCCGCCTCGGCCTGCTCGGCCGAGGGGTGCACCTGCAGCGACAGCACCCTGCCGACCGCGATCAGCTTCAGCAGGTACGGCAGGCGCGCGCCGAACCTGGCCACCGTCTGGCCGCCCAGCTCGCCCTCGGGGTCGGCGGCGATCGCCTGGTCGAGGGTGACGCCTCGCCCTGCCAGCAGGGAGGGGCCCGAGGGGTGGGCGCCGAGCCACATCTCCGCCTCGGGCTCCGGCGAGGGAGTCGGGCGCCCTGTCAGAGCGGCGATGGCGGTGCGGGAACCCCAGTCGTAGTGCTTGACGGGGTTGGAAAGCAGCTCAGTCACGAGATCTCCGATTGCGCCAGTGTGCGGCCTCGTCGAGACTATCGCGCCGGTATGAACGCGAGCGGAACCCCTGGAAACGGCGCAGCCCGCCGTACCCCGCCGGAAGGCGGGGCAGGCGGGCGGCGACGAGGTGGGTCAGCGGCCGAAGCGACGGCCCGAGTTGCCGCGGTCGGAGCGGTAGCCGCCGTTGCCGCGGTCGTCGGAGCGGAAGCCGCCGCGCGGCCCCCTGTCGTCGCGGTTGGCCGAGAACGGGCGGCCCCTGGAGTCGCCGCGGTCGTCGGAACGGAATCCCGCGGGGCGGGACCCCCGGTCGCTGGAGAAGGGACGGCCGCGGTCGTCGGAGCGGTAGCCGCCACCCTGACGGGAGGCCCTGTCGTCGCGATAGCCGCCCGAACGCGGCGCCCGGTCGTCGGAGCCGAAGCCGCCCGAGCGGAACCCGCCCGAACGCGGCCCGCGGTCGTCGGACCTGAATCCGCCGCGGTCGTCCGAACGGTTGCCGCCGCGCTCGTCCGAGCGGAACCCGCCACGGTCGTCGGAGCGGTAGCCGCCCTGGCCCCTGTCGCGGTAGGCGGGCCTGCCCTCGCCGAACGTCCGCGGCTCGGCCGAGCCGCCGTCGTTCTGGCGCGGACGGCGGTCGCCGTCGAAGGAGCGGTGCGGGCGGCGCTCGCCGCCGAAGTCGCCGCGCGGGCCGCGCTCGCCGTCGAAGTCGCGCTGGGGACGCCGGTCCTCGCCGTCGTGACGACGCGGGCGCCGGTCGTCGCCGAAGTCACGACGACGGCCGCGACGCTCACCACCGTGACCGGCGCCCTCGCGACGGGGACGCAGCGGCTTGCGCACGTCGGGCTCCCACACGGGGATGGACTCCCCGCTGGGGGCGCGGGCGCCCGTCACCTCGGCGACGCGGTCGTTGCCCGGCACGGCCTTCAGCCTGAACGGGTGGATGCCGGCGCGGCGGGTCAGCGCGTCGGTGGAACGGCGCTCGTTCGGCAGGACCAGGGTCACCACGGTGCCCTTCTCGCCCGCGCGGGCCGTACGGCCGCCCCTGTGCAGGTAGCTCTTGTGGTCCTGCGGCGGGTCGACGTGGAGCACCAGGCTGATGCCGTCGACGTGGATGCCGCGGGCCGCGACGTCGGTGCAGACCAGGACGTCGACCTGGCCCTCCTTGAACTCCGCCAGGATGCGGGTGCGCTGGTTCTGGCGCTTGCCGCCATGGAGGCCGCCGGCCTTGACGCCGACACGGGCCAGCTGCTTGCACAGCCGGTCGACGCCGTGCTGGGTGCGCACGAAGATGATCGTGCGGCCCTCGCGGTTGGCGATCTCGGCGGTGACGTCGAACTTGTCGTCGCGGCTCACCTGGATCACGTGGTGCTCCATGGTGTCGACCGGCGAGGTCGCGGGCGCGATCGAATGGGTGATCGGGTCCTTGAGGAAGCGCCGCACCAGCTTGTCGACGTCGCCGTCGAGCGTGGCGGAGAACAGCAGCCGCTGCCCGTCGGCGGGGGTCTGCGCGAGCAGGTCCGACACGACGGGGAAGAAGCCGAGGTCGCACATGTGGTCGGCCTCGTCGAGGACGCTGACCTCGACGGCGTCGAGCGAGCACTCGCCCTGGCGCATCAGGTCGCCCAGGCGTCCCGGCGTGGCGATGATGACGTCGACGCCCCGGCGCAGGGCCTCGACCTGCTTGCCCATGGACATGCCGCCGACGACGACCTTCATGCGCAGGCCGAGGCCGCGGCCGAGGGGCTCGAGGGCGTCGTGGACCTGCAGCGCGAGCTCACGGGTGGGCACCAGGATCATCGCGCGGGGGCGCTTGGGGGTGGGCCTGACGCCCGCGATGCGCGCCATCGTGGGAAGGCCGAAGGCGAGGGTCTTGCCCGAGCCCGTCTGGCCCCGGCCGAGAACGTCGTGGCCGGCCAGCACGTCGGGGATCGTGGCGGTCTGGATGGGGAAGGGGCTGTCGATGCCCTGCCTTGACAGGCCGGTGACGAGCGGCTTGGGCAGGCCAAGCAACTCGAACTCCGGAACGCCCTGCTCCTCGGTGGAGGTTTCGGGCATGGCAGCGTCGAGCATGGTCACGAAGTCGTGCCTTTCAGTCAGAGTGGGCGCGTCACTTCTGCGAAAGGACGAGCCGAGTACACGGGCGTCTCTTACGCCCTTCGGGGTGGGGACTGGGCCACTAGCTTCGGCCCGTCTACGCGCACCCAATGAGCCGGCCGCAGGCGGCGTTCACGCACGATGGTGCGTCAGGTGCACGTGTTGCCAAACACGCGAGAGGATGGGGATATTCCCCGCGCGGGACCCGGACCTTCCGGAGCCCTGGCATGCTGAAACGGCTGGCGCTGCAAATCGCCAGCCGTACAGCGAAAAGATCAGACGTTGAATCCTAGCATACGCAACTGGTCACGTCCGTCGTCGGTGATCTTGTCGGGGCCCCACGGCGGCAGCCAGACCCAGTTGATCTTCACGTCGGAGACCATGCCGTCGAGGGCCGAGTGGGCCTGGTCCTCGATGACGTCGGTCAGCGGGCAGGCCGCGCTGGTCAGCGTCATGTCGATGGTGGCCACGGGCTGGCCGCCTTCGACGGGGTCGAGGTTGAGGCCGTAGACGAGGCCCAGGTCGACGACATTGATGCCGAGTTCGGGGTCGACGACGTCTCTGAGCGCCTCCATGACCTCCTCGACGGTCGCGTCACCGTCGAACGCCGACGTCGGCGTCTCCACGGGCTTGCTCATATCTAAGCGCTCCTCACAACAGCGTCCTTGTAAGCCATCCAGGACAGCAGCGCGCACTTGACGCGCGCGGGGAACTTCGCCACGCCCGCGAAGGCGACCGCGTCTCCCAGCACGTCCTCGTCGGCCTCCACCTTGCCCCTGCCCTGCATCAGCCTGGTGAACTCCTCCACGACCGACAGCGAAGCCTCGACCGTCGAGCCGGTGGCCAGCTCGTGCAGCACCGAGGCCGCGGCCTGGCTGATGGAGCAGCCCTGGCCGTCGTAGGAGACGTCCTCGATCTTGCCGCCGTCGCCGACCCTGACCCTGAGCGTGATCTCGTCGCCGCACGTCGGGTTCACGTGGTGGACCTCGGCGTCGTACGGCTCACGCAGCCCCCGCCCCTGCGGGTGCTTGTAGTGCTCCAGGATCAGCTCCTGGTACATCGACTCGGCGATCATTTCAGGCGAACACCTTCTGCACGTGGTGGAGACCCCTGACCAGGGCGTCTATCTCGCTCGTGGTGTTGTACAGGTAGAACGACGCCCGCGTGGTCGCGGGTATTCCGAACCTCAGGTGAAGTGGCCGCGCGCAGTGATGTCCAACCCGTACGGCGACGCCGAACCGGTCATCGAGGATCTGCCCAACATCGTGCGGGTGTATGCCCTCCAGGGTGAAGGACACCGTCGCGCCCCTGCCCTCGGTCGAGGCGGGGCCGACGATCCGCAGCGAGGGCACCTCGGCGAGCGCCTGCAGCGCGTAGGCCGTCAGCTCACGCTCGTGCGCCTCGATGGCCGCCATGCCGACGCCTTCGAGGTAGTCGACCGCCGCGCCGAGCCCGATGGCCTCGACGATCGGCGGCGTCCCCGCCTCGAACTTGTGCGGGATGGGCGCGTAGGTCGAGCGATCCATCCAGACCGCCTCGATCATCTCGCCGCCGCCGAGGAACGGCGGCATCGCCTCGAGCAGTTCGGCCCGCCCCCACAGCACGCCGATGCCCGAGGGGCCGAGCATCTTGTGGCCGGTGAAGGCCACGAAGTCGACGTCCAGCCCGGCCAGGTCGATCGGGTGGTGCGGCACCGACTGGGAGGAGTCGAGCATCACCAGCGCGCCCACCTCGCGGGCACGGCGCACGATCTCGGCGACCGGGTTGACGGTGCCGAGCACGTTCGACTGGTGCGCGACCGAGACGATCTTCGTGCGGTCGGTGATGACGCCGTCGGCCAGGTCCAGCCTGCCGTCGTCGGTCACGCCGAACCACTTGAGCGTCGCGCCCGTGCGCTGCACCAGCATCTGCCACGGGACGATGTTGGAGTGGTGCTCCATCTCGGAGATGACGATCTCGTCACCGGGACCGAGGGCGAACCGGGGGTCGGTGTTGGTGCGGTTGCCGAAGGAGTAGGCCACCAGGTTGAGCGCCTCGGAGGCGTTCTTGGTGAACACGATCTCGTCCCGGCTGGGCGCCTTCACGAAGGCGGCCACCTTGTCGCGCGCCGCCTCGTACGCCTCGGTCGACTCGGTGCCGAGCGCGTGGTGCGCCCGCCCCACATTGCTGTAGTGCATCGCGAAGTGGTCGCGCATGGTCTCGATGACCTGCGTCGGCTTCTGCGAGGAGTTGCCCGAGTCGAGGTAGACGAGCGGGCGCCCGCCGGACAGCTCGCGGGAGAGGACAGGGAAGTCCTTCCTGACCCTCTCCACGTCGAACGCTCCGTTCATTGGTCGCTCACCACTCCTCATTCGCTTCGCGGACCCCGCTCACTGCGCCGGGTTCGCTCCGGGTTCATTACGCCGATGCCTTCGTGTACTGCTCGTAGCCCTCGGCTTCGAGCTTCTCGGCCAGTTCGGGCCCACCCTCTTCGACGATCTTGCCGCCCGCGAAGACGTGCACGAAGTCCGGCTTCACGTAGCGCAGGATGCGGGTGTAGTGGGTGATCAGCAGGACACCGGTCTCGCCGGAGGCGCGGAAGCGGTTGATGCCCTCCGACACCACGCGCAGCGCGTCGACGTCGAGGCCCGAGTCGGTCTCGTCGAGGACGGCGATCTTCGGCTTGAGCAGCTCGAGCTGGAGGATCTCGTGGCGCTTCTTCTCGCCTCCGGAGAAGCCCTCGTTGACGTTGCGGGTCGCGAAGGCGGAGTCGATGGCCAGGGAGTCCATGCCGGACTTCAGGTCCTTGCTGAACTCGCGCAGCTTCGGCGCCTCGCCGCGCACGGCGGTGACGGCCGAACGGAGGAAGTTGGACACGCTGACGCCGGGAACCTCGACCGGGTACTGCATGGCGAGGAACAGGCCGGCGCGGGCGCGCTCGTCGACCGACAGCTCCAGCAGGTCGACGCCGTCGAGCAGGACCTGGCCGCCGGTGATCGTGTACTTGGGGTGACCGGCGATCGCGTAGGCGAGGGTGGACTTGCCCGAGCCGTTCGGACCCATGATGGCGTGGGTCTCGCCCGCCTTCACGACGAGGTTGACGCCGCGCAGGATCTCCTTGTCCGCGACGGAGACCTGGAGGTCACGAATCTCAAGGGTGGACACTGTTATGACTCCTTCGAGAGCGAGACGAGGACGTCGTCGCCGTCGATCTTCACTCGGTAAACGTTCACGGGCTTGGTGGCGGGCGGGCCGGTGGGCTTGCCCGAGCGCACGTCGAAGCACGAGCCGTGCAGCCAGCACTCGAGGGTCCCGTCGTAGACCTCCCCCTCGCTGAGCTTCACCTCGGCGTGCGAACAGACGTCGTGAAGGGCGAAGACCTCATCGCCCTTGCGGACCAGCGCCACGGGGGTGTCGTCCACCTCGACGCCGATGACACCCCCGTCGGAGATGTCACTGATCTTGCAGACCTTCTGGAATGTCACTTCTCGAGCTCCGCCTCGACCTTGGCCAGGACGCGCTCGCGCAGCTCGGGAACGGAGATCTTCTCCACCAGCTGGCCCAGGAAGCCCCTGATGACCAGGCGGCGGGCCTCGTCGTAGGGGATGCCGCGGGCCTGGAGGTAGAAGATGTGCTCGTCGTCCAGGCGGCCCGACGCGGAGGCGTGACCCGCGCCCGCGACCTCGCCGGTGAGGATCTCGAGGTTGGGCACCGAGTCGGCGCGGGCGCCGTCGGTGAGGATCAGGTTGCGGTTGAGCTCATAGGTGTCGGTGCCCTCGGCCTCGACCCTGATGATCACGTCGCCGATCCAGACGGCGTGCGCGTCCTCGCCCTGCAGCGCGCCGCGGTAGTCGACGTAGCTCTTGCAGTTGGGCTGGGAGTGGTCGACCAGCAGGCGGTGCTCCAGGTGCTGACCGGCGTCGACGAAGTAGATGCCGGACAGGTCGGCGTCGCCGCCGGGGGCGGTGTAGGCGACGCTGGGCGACAGCCGTACGAGGTCGCCGCCCAGGGTGACCACGAAGCCGCGGAAGGTCGCGTCCTTGGCCAGCTGGGCGTGGTGGTGGGAGACGTGGACGGCGTCGTCGGCCCAGTCCTGCAGGCTGATGACCTTCAGGGTGGCGCCGTCGCCCACGACGAACTCGATGTTGTCGGCGTAGAGCGCGCTGCCCTGGTGGTCGATGACGACCACGGCCTCGGCCATCGGCTCGACCTTGACCACGATGTGGCCGTAGGCGGCGCCTTCGACGCCGCCGCCGCGCACCTCGATCTGGATCGGCTCGGCCGGGACGGCCTCCTTCGGCACGGTGACGACCAGAGCCTTCTCGAAGGAGTTGTAGGCCTGCGCGCTCACCCTGTCGACGGGGGCGTAGGCCTTGCCGACCCTCGCGTCGTCGCGGCTGACCCACTCGGCGTTCACACCCGCGGGCGTGAACGCCTGCGTGACGACCTGCCCGGTCACCTCGGCGGCGCCGTTGTGCAGGCCCTTCAGGCGCGACAGCGGCGTGAAGCGCCACTGCTCCTCGCGCCCGGTCGGCACCGCGAAGTCGTCCAGGCTGTAGGACGACTTCTCGTGCAGGGTCGACAGGGGCTTCTCGTTCAGGCCCATCAGCCGACGGCTCCTTCCATCTGCAGCTCGATCAGGCGGTTCAGTTCGAGGGCGTACTCCATGGGCAGCTCACGCGCGATCGGCTCCACGAAACCGCGCACGATCATCGCCATCGCCTCGTCCTCGTCGAGCCCGCGGCTCATGAGGTAGAACAGCTGGTCCTCGCTGACCTTGGAGACCGTGGCCTCGTGCCCCATGGAGACGTCGTCCTCGCGGACGTCGACGTAGGGGTAGGTGTCGGAGCGGCTGATCTGGTCGACGAGCAGCGCGTCGCACTTGACGGTCGAGGCCGAGCCGTGGGCCCCCTCCTCGATCTGCACGAGCCCGCGGTAGGAGGTACGGCCGCCGCCGCGCGCCACCGACTTGGAGATCACGCTGGAGGAGGTGTTGGGCGCCAGGTGGACCATCTTGGAGCCCGCGTCCTGGTGCTGGCCCTCGCCGGCGAAGGCGACGCTCAGCGTCTCACCCTTGGCGTGCTCGCCCATCAGGTAGACGGCCGGGTACTTCATCGTGACCTTGGAGCCGATGTTGCCGTCGATCCACTCCATGGTCGCGCCCTCGTACGCCACGGCGCGCTTGGTGACCAGGTTGTAGACGTTGTTCGACCAGTTCTGGATGGTCGTGTAACGGCAGCGGGCGTTCTTCTTCACGACGATCTCGACGACGGCCGAGTGGAGCGAGTCGCTGGAGTAGATCGGCGCGGTGCAGCCCTCGACGTAGTGGACGTAGCTGTTCTCGTCCACGATGATCAGGGTCCGCTCGAACTGGCCCATGTTCTCGGTGTTGATCCGGAAGTAGGCCTGCAGCGGGATCTCCACCTCGACGTTCGGCGGCACGTAGATGAACGAGCCGCCCGACCACACGGAGGTGTTGAGCGCGGCGAACTTGTTGTCGCCCACGGGGATCACCGAGCCGAAGTACTCCTTGAAGAGCTCCTCGTGCTCCTTCAGGCCCGTGTCGGTGTCGACGAAGATGACGCCCTTCTCCTCGAGGTCCTCACGGATCTTGTGGTAGACGACCTCGGACTCGTACTGGGCGGCGACACCGGCGATGAGCCGCTGCTTCTCGGCCTCGGGGATGCCGAGCTTGTCGTAGGTGTTCTTGATGTCCTCGGGCAGCTCGTCCCAGGAAGCGGCCTGCTTCTCGGTCGAGCGCACGAAGTACTTGATGTTGTCGAAGTCGATGCCCGTCAGGTCCGAACCCCACGTGGGCAGTGGCTTCTTGTCGAACAGACGGAGGCCCTTCAGGCGAAGGTCGAGCATCCACTCCGGCTCGTTCTTGAGCGCGGAGATGTTGCGGACGACCTCCTCGGACAGGCCTCGCTTGGCCGCCGCTCCCGCGGCGTCAGAGTCGGACCAGCCGAACTTGTAATTCCCGAGGCCTTCCAGCTCCGGGCGGTCGGTGACAGTCACCTTCCGGTCTCCTTGCTCTCTCTTATCCGAACGGGGCTCACATGGGTGGTGCAGACCCCGTCGCCGTGTGCGATGGTGGCCAGGCGTTGCACGGGGGTGCCGAGCAGCTGCGCGAACGCTTCCGTCTCGGCCTCGCACAGCTGCGGGAACTCCGCCGCCGCGTGCGCCACCGGGCAGTGGTGCTGGCAGAGCTGGTCGCCGCCCGACTTGGCCTTGCTGGCCGAGGCGGCGTAACCGTCCGCCGACAGCGCCTGGGCCAGCACCTGAACGCGCTGGTCTTCCGGCACTGTCCGCATGACCGGCTCAAGCCGCTTCACCAGGCCCTCGACCTGGGAACGGGCGAACTCGGTCACCGCTTCCTCGCCCATGCGCTCGGCGAGGAAGCGCAACGCGCTCCCCGCGAGATCGTCATAGGCGTGCTCGAAAGCACTGCGCCCCGCGTCGGTGATGGCGAACAGCTTGGCCGGTCGCCCGCGCCCGCGCTGTCCGCGCGGCCGTGTCGTGCGGGGCTCGATCATCCCGTCGGCCAGCAGCGCGTCAAGGTGACGGCGAACGGCTGCGGGGGTGAGCCCCAGCCGCTCTCCGAGCGCCGCGGCCGCTACGGGCCCGTGCTCCAGGATCAGCCTGGCCACACGGGCGCGGGTACTGCGCTCATGTCCTGGCTCGATCGAGGGGTGCACGTTTTTCACAACATCAGTGTGCCGTAATTCCTTCCCGCTTCACAAACGAATGGGGATGCAATTTCTCACGCAGGCAAGGCTTACCTAACTGCAAAGACGCGGCCTCGACCCATGATCGCGAACACCAGGAAGGAGGCGACGATGAGCGCCAGCATGACGACGGCCATCGGCACCGCCGTACCGGATCCGGCCAGGCCCACGAGCGGCGCGGCGAGCGCGCCGAACGCGAACTGCAGGACACCGAGCAGCGCCGAGGCGCTTCCCGCCACCTGCTGCGGCTGGCCCGCCAGCGCCAGCGCGCCGGTGCCGGGCAGCACCAGGCCCGCGCCGCACATGATGACGAACAGCGCGGCCACCACGCCGGTCAGCCCGAGGTCCATGGTGGCGGCGACCACCAGCAGCGCCCCGCCCGCGAGGTTGAGGATCAGCCCGCCCAGCACCAGGCGGGCGGGCGAGACGCGACCCGACAGCCGGCCGCCGACCTGCGCCATGACCGTCAGGCCGAGGGCGTTGAGGGCGAAGACGAGCGAGAACTGCTGCGGCGAGGCGCCGTACACCTCCTGCAGCACGAAGGGCGAGCCGGAGATGTAGGCGAACATGCCGGCGAAGGCCAGCCCCGCCGACAGCGAGCAGGCCATGAACGAGCGGTCGCCGAGCAGGCGCCAGAACGTGGCGGCGGTCTTCCTCAGCCCGCCGCCCTCCCTCTTGTCCGCGGGAAGCGTCTCCCTGACCCCGGGAAGGACGGCCAGCACCAGCACCGCGCCCGCCACACTGAGCGCGACGAAGATGCCGCGCCACGAGGTGAAGGACAGCAGCTGGGCGCCCGCGATCGGGGCGAGGATGGGGGCCAGGCCGCTGACCAGCATGAGGGTGGCGAAGATGCGGGCGATGGCGGCGCCCTCGTAGAGGTCGCGGACCACGGCGCGGACGATCACCAGCGCGGCTCCGCCCATGATCCCTTGCACCAGGCGCAGCACGACGAGCGCGGCCACGGAGGGCGCGAAGGCGCACAGCAGCGAGGCCAGCGTGTACCCGGCGACGCCGACGATGAGCGGGAGCCTGCGCCCCCTGACGTCGCTCAACGGCCCGGCGAGGACCTGGCCGAGACTGACGCCGATGAGACAGGCGGTCAGCGTGAGCTGGACCTGCGCGGGGGCCGAGGACATCTCGGCGGTGATGGCGGGCAGGGCCGGCAGGTACATGTCGATCGAGAGCGGGCCGATGGCCGACAGCGCCCCCAGGATCAGCAGGAGCAGTCCGCGGCGGTTCCCTCTGGTGACAGCAGGTGCGGCTTCTGCCACGGACATGCGTGAACCCCTCTCCCTCGTAGGCCGTGACCCACGAGGGCCGAGGGGTCAAACCAGCATCTGGTCCGCCGCATTCCCAGATTTTTGCCGAAATTTCACGCGGTCTCGTTCAGCTGGATGACCGAGAACGCGGCGCCCTGCGGGTCCATGAGCATCCCGAACCTGCCGGGGGGCGAGTCCATCGAGTCGATGAGCACCGTGGCGCCCAGCGATCCGGCCTTGGCGACCGTGGCGTCGAGGTCGGCCACGGCGAAGTAGGTCGACCAGTGCGAGGGGGTGCCCTCCGGATAGTTGGGCGACATCTCGATCATGCCCGCGATGCTCTTGTCGCCGGTCAGCCACTCGGTGTAGGTCATGCCGTCCATCTGCTGGACCCTCGGGGTCCAGGGGAAGACGGTGGTGTAGAAGGTCGTGGCCGCCTGCGGGTCCCTGGTGACCAGCTCGTTCCAGCAGAACGCGCCCGGCTCGTTGACCAGTTCGGCGCCGGAGTGGTTGCCCGCCTGCCAGACGGAGAAGAAGGAGCCGTCCGAGGCCTGGAAGACGGCCATCGTGCCCTCCTCGAAGACCTGCATGGGCTCGACGACGACGGTGCCGCCCGCGTTCTTGACGCGGTCGGCCACGGTGGCGGCGTCGTCCGTGGCGACGTAGACGTTCCAGACGGGAGGCATCCCCTCCCCCATGATCGGGCCGACGCCCGCCACCTTCTTGCCGTTGTAAACGAACTGCCCGTAGCCTCCCGCGGCCGGATCGTCGATCATCTCGGCCGTCCAGCCGAAGATCTCGCTGTAGAAGCGGACCGCCGCCCGGACGTCGGACGTCGAGAGATCGACCCAGCACGGGACGCCCGCCTCGTAACCACTGCGAACCGACATCGCTCTACCTCCTGTCGCTTCACACCCAATCACGTGACCAAGGTCACAGCCCTCCAGTTGGCTGGCTTTTTAGCTATTTGTCGTCTGCGAACGTCGTCGGCGCCGCCTGCCGCGCTGACCGCGCGCACGGGTCCCTAAACTCGTGGCCATGAGCTCCCCTGCCGTCGAGGTCATCGATCTGGTCAAACGCTACGGCGGCACCACCGCCGTCGACGGGCTGACCCTTGCCGCCGAGCGCGGCGCGGTCACCGCGATCCTTGGGCCGAACGGCGCGGGCAAGACCTCCACCATCGAGATCTGCGAGGGTTTCCGCGGCGCGGACGGCGGCAGCGTGCGGGTGCTCGACCGCCCGCCGTCCGACCCGTCGCTGCGGGCCAGGGTGGGCGTGATGCCGCAGGCGGGGGGCGTGCCTCCGGCGATGAGGTGCGGCGAGTGGCTGCGGCTGATGTCCCGTTTCCATGCCCGCCCCCTCGACCCTCCGGCCCTTCTGGCACGGCTGGGCATGGCCGAGCACGCGCGCACGCCGTACAGGAGGATGTCGGGAGGCCAGCAGCAGCGGCTCTCGCTGGCGGGTGCCGTGATCGGCAGGCCCGAGCTGGTCTTCCTCGACGAGCCGACGGCGGGCCTCGACCCGCAGGCCAGGCGGGCCTGCTGGGAGCTGGTCGCGGACCTGCGCGGGGCCGGCGTGGCGGTGGTGCTGACCACCCACTACATGGACGAGGCCGAGCGGCTGGCCGACCATGTGGTGATCATCGACAGGGGCAGGGTCGTGGCCGAGGGGACACCCGCCTCGCTCACGGGAGCCGAGCGGCAGCTGCGCTTCCGCGCCAGGCCGGGGCTCACGCTCGATGAGCTGCTGAGCGCGCTGCCGGCGGGTTCGGCGGCCAAGGAGTCGCCGTCCGGCCACTACATCATCGAGGGACACGTCGGGCCCGAGCTGCTGGCCACGGTGACGGCGTGGTGCGCCGCCGAGGGCGTCACGGCCGACGACCTGTCCATCGAGCGCAGAACGCTGGAGGACGTCTTCCTCGAGCTGACAGGCAGGGAGCTGCGATGACCGCCCTCGACTTCACCCCCGCCCCCGGGGCCGCGGCCTTCCACCGGATGGTGCTCGCGCAGGCGGGCGCCGAGGCCAGGGCGATCCTGCGCAACGGCGAGCAGCTGTTGCTCACCCTGATCATCCCGGTGCTGCTGCTGGTCGGCTTCTCGCTGGCGCCGCTGGTCGACGTCGGGGCGGGCTCGCGCGTCGGCTTCCTGGCGCCCGGCGTGCTCGCGCTCGCGGTCATGTCGACGGCCTTCACGGGGCAGGCGATCGCGACGGGCTTCGAACGCCGCTACGGCGTGCTGAAGCGGCTCGGCGCCACCCCGCTGTCGAGGGCGGGGCTGCTTCTGGCCAAGACCGCGGCCGTCGTCGCGGTGGAGCTGCTGCAGGCCGTGGTCATCGTGGTGGTGGCGCTGCTGCTCGGCTGGCGGCCGCACGGCTCGCTCGCCGCGGCCGTGCTGCTGGTGCTGCTCGGCACCGCCGCCTTCAGCGGGCTCGGGCTGCTGATGGCCGGGGTGCTGCGGGCCGAGGCGACGCTGGCCGGGGCCAATCTGGTCTACCTGGTGCTGCTGGGCTGCGGTGGCGTGGTGTTCCCGCTGAGCGTCTTCCCCGACGGGGTGGAGCCGGTGCTCGGGCTGCTGCCGATCTCGGCGCTGACCGGCGGCCTGCGAGCGGTGCTGGCCGACGGCGCGGCGCTGCCGCTGGGCGCGGTGGCGGTGCTGGTGGTGTGGGCGGCGCTCACGCTCGGGCTGGCGTCCAGGACGTTCCGCTGGGAGTAGGCCTCCCGCCTCCAGGCGTTGTCAGGGTCGCCGAGTAGGCTCGTTGCCTGCTTGTTCGCCTTCTCCCCGAGGAGTCCTGTGACCGCCTTCGCCCTCGACGGGCCAGCCGACCGCCTCAAGTCAGCCCTGCCGCGCTCCGGCAGCCTGCTGCGCACGGTCACGGACTCGATCCCGCCCTCCGGGCTGGTCATGTTGGGGATCGTCTCGGTACAGCTGGGCGCGGGCTTCGCCAAGGAGCTGTTCGCGGTGTTGCCGCCGTCGGCGGTGGTGTTCATGCGCATCGCGGCGGGCGCGCTGATCCTGGGCGTGGTCGCGCGGCCCAGGCTCAAGGGGCTCGCGTGGCGCGACTGGGCGGTGGGCATCGGCTTCGGCGTCACGCTCGCCGTGATGAACCTGTCGTTCTACGAGGCGCTGGCCAGGCTGCCGATCGGCATCGCGGTCGCGATCGAGTTCCTCGGTCCGCTCGGCGTGGCGATCGCGGCCTCCCGCCGCCGTCTCGACCTGCTGTGGGCGGTCCTGGCGGCGGTGGGCATCGCGCTCATCGCGCCGTGGCAGGAGTCGGCCTCGGTGAGCTGGCTCGGCATCGGCTTCGCGCTGGTGGCCGGGGCCTGCTGGGCGGCCTACATCCTGCTGTCCTCGGCCGCGGGCAGCCGCTTCCCCGGGACCACGGGGCTGTCGTTCGCGATGATCGTCTCGGCTCTGGTCGTCGCGCCCGTGGGTGTGACGACGGGCGGGGCCGACCTCATGCAGCCTTCGGTGATCCTCATCGGGCTCGGGGTGGGCCTGCTGTCGTCGGTGATCCCCTACTCGCTCGAACTGCAGGCGCTGCGGCGGATGCCCAAGCACGTCTTCGGCATCCTGATGAGCCTGGAGCCCGCGGTCGCGGCCATCATCGGGCTGGTGCTGCTGGGCGAGATCCTGCACGTGCAGCAGTGGGCGGCCATCATCTGCATCGTCGCCGCCAGCCTGGGCGCCACCCGGGCGGGCGACAGGCGCTGACGCCACCGGGCCACCACCGGGCCACCACCTCGCCGCCACTGGGCCGCCACCTCGCCACCACCACGTCACCGCCTCGTCGCCACCACCACGTCACCGCCTCGTCGCCGCACCGCGGGCGCGCTTCGACGGTGTTATTCGGCCCAGATGTCGCGCACGTGGTGGATGTGCTCGCCCATGATGCGCTCGGCGGCCTGCCGGTCGCCCGCCTGGAGCGCGTCGAGCAGCTCCAGGTGCTCGCGCGCGGAGTCGGGCAGCATGCCGCGCTCCGACAGCCGTGACAGGCCGTACAGCCTGGCCCTGTTGCGCAGGTCGCGCACCACCTCCACCAGGTGCGCGTTGCCCGACAGCGCCAGCAGCTCCACGTGGAAGCGCAGGTCGGCGTCGATGTAGGCGAGCAGGTCCGCGCGTTCGGCGGCGTCGACGATCTGCTGGGCGACCGGCCTGAGCCGCTCGAACTCCTCGGCCCTGGACGCGTCGGCCAGCCGCGCGATCGTGGGCACCTCGATCAGCTGGCGGATCTCGGTCAGCTCGTCGAGGTCGCGGTCGGACAGCTCGGTGACCCTGAATCCCTTGTTGCGCACCGCCTCGACCAGACCCTCCTTGGCCAGGTCGAGCATGGCCTCGCGGACCGGCGTGGCCGAGACCCCGAACTGGGCGGCGAGCACCGGCGCTGAGTAGACCACGCCGGGGCGCATCTCGCCGGTGACGAGCGCGGCGCGCAGCGCGTGCGCGACCTGCTCGCGCAGGCTCTGCCGCTCGCCGACCACCGGAAGGTCGAGCCTCTCCTCCGCAGCCATCCCGGCTTCCCTACTTTCGTCCGTTCAATGAGCCCACGCCTCATACGCGGCCGCCGCCACCACCAGGTCCTCCCACGCCATGCCGACGCTCTTGAAGACCCGCGGCCCCTCCCGCAGGGCGACGCGACCGGCGACCAGGTCGGCCAGGTTGCCGGCCAGATGACCACTGGTGATCGTACCGCCGCGCAAGGGGATGACCACATCTCCAGCCTCGGACAACGCCGCCGTCCTCGCCTCCACGACCAGGGTGGCACGGGCGACGAGATCATCGTCGATCTCTCTGGCGTCGGGTTCGTGTGAACCGACGGCGGCCACGGTGACGTTGTTGCCGGTGAGCTTACCTGGGAACAGGGGGTTCCTGGAGGTCGTACAGCAGGCGATCAGGTCGGCCTCCTCGAGCGGGACCAGCGCGCCGGGGGGCGGCGCGCCCACGGCGGCCGAGGCCGCGAGCCCGGCTTCGGCGCACTTGAGTGCCAGCGCCACCGCCCTGTCGTGGTCGCGCCCGACCACCGTGACCCTGTCCACGGGGCGCACCTCGCGCATCGCCAGCACGTGGCCCCACGCCTGCGGCCCCGTGCCGTACACCAGCAGGCTGGAGGCGCTCTGCGGGGCGAGGTGCCTGACCGCGAGGGCGGAGACGGCCGGCGTGCGCAGGGCGGTGAGCGCCAGGCCGTCCATCGCCGCCAGCGGCGTCATGGTGTCACCGTCGAACAGCAGGTAGGTGCCCTGGATCCGGGGCAGCCCACGCATGGGGTTGCCGGGCGCGACGGTGACCACCTTGACACCGGCGTACCGGCCGGCCGCAGCGGGCATGAGCAGGAACTCCCCCGCTCCGGCCGGGACGGCCGCGCGGGCGGGCGCGGTCTCGGGGTCGAACCCCGCGGCCAGCGCCTCCTCCAGGACGTCGATGGCTCGCGCCATCGGCACCAGCCGCTCCAGGTCCTCGATGTACGGCAGGCCGCTCATCGCGCGGCTCCGCCCGCCTCGGGGCCGGCCGCGGCCCTGGGCGCGGATCCGGCTCCGAGCGAGGTGATCGCCAGGCTCATCGCAGCGTGAACCCCGTTCCGATCGGATCGCGTGGATCGAGTTCGAAGCTGTGGCGCCCGGTGCGGTAGGCCATGCCCTCGATCTCAGGGATCACGCCCTCCTCGGTCGACTCGGCGACCCAGGCACGGAACGACGAGCCCACGATGCTGTCGTGCGTGAGCGTGAAGCCGGCGGGCAGTTCCTCGGCCAGCAGCGCCAGCCTGGCCGCGGTGCCCGAGCCGCACGGCGACCTGTCCACCTCTCCGTCGGCGAAGACGGTCACGTTGCGCTGGTGGGCCGGCCCGAGCTCGTCGTAGAAGATCACTCCGTAGATGCCCGACAGCCGCTCGTCCGAGGGATGCCTGGCCACGGGGTGGTCCGCGAGCGCGGCCTTGATCCGCCGCCCGTGGGCGATCAGCTCCGTCAGGTGCTCGGGTGCCACCGACAGTCCCAGCGAGGAGGCGGGCAGCGAGGCGTAGATGGCTCCGCCGTACGAGACGTCGACGTCCGTCCCGTCCGCCCGGACGCCGCGCGCGATCACGTACGACGGGACGTTCCTGAAGGTCACCGAGGTGATCTCGCCGGCCTTCATGGCCACCCTCGCCGTCACCCTGCCGGAGGGCACGTCGATGACGACGTCCGTGGTGCCGTCGGGGTCGGCCTCGACCAGCCCCTCCTGGACGGCGTGCACGCCCAGCGCGATCGTCCCGTGCCCGCAGGCGGTGGAGTAGCCGTCCTTGTGCCAGAACAGCACGCCCAGGTCGGCGCCCGGGGAGTCGGGCGGCACCAGGAAGCAGCCGTACATGTCGGCGTGCCCGCGAGGCTCGTGGCACAGCAGCCGCCGCACCCTGTCGATCTCCTCGCGCTGGAAGGCGTCGGCGCGGCGTTCGAGGACGGACGAGCCCTTGATCTCCCCGACCCCGCCGACGACGATCCTGAACGGCTCGCCGCCGGTGTGGTAGTCGATTGTCTGGATCATGCCCCTCCTAGGTACGCCTCGACCACACGAGGGTCGGAGCGCAGCGAGTCGGCCTGGCCGGACAGGGTCCCCTCGCCGCTCTCCAGCACATAGCCCCTGTGGGCGATCTTCAGCGCCGCGGAGGCGTTCTGCTCGACCAGGAGCACGGCCGTGCCCGAGGCGTTGATGTCGGCGATCAGGTCCATCACCTGGGCCACGACCAGCGGCGCCAGGCCCATCGACGGCTCGTCGAGCAGCAGCAGGCGGGGGCCTGTCACCAGTGCGCGGCCGATCGCGAGCATCTGCTGCTCGCCGCCCGAGAGCGTGCCGCCCTGCTGGGCGCGGCGCTCGGCCAGGCGCGGCAGCAGGTCGTAGACGCGGTCGATGCGCTTCCTGACCTCGGCCTGGTCGCGCATGAGGTAGCCGCCGAGCAGCAGGTTGTCGTGCACGCTCAGGGTGCTGAAGATCCGGCGGCCCTCGGGACAGTGGACGAGCCCGCGACTGGTGATCTTGTGCGCGGCCAGGCCGGTGATGTCCTTGTCCTCGAAGACGACCTTGCCGCCGCTGGGCCGTACCAGGCCCGAGATCGCCGACAGGGTGGTCGTCTTGCCCGCGCCGTTGTTGCCGAGCAGGGTGACGATCTCGCCGGCGCCGACGGTCAGCGACAGCCCGCGCAGCGCGTGCACGCCGTCGTAGTGGACGTCGAGGTCAGTGATCTCAAGCATGGGCGTCGCTCCCCAGGTAGGCCTCGATCACGGCGGGGTCGCGGCGCACCTCTTCGGGGCGGCCGTCGGCGATCTCCTTGCCGAAGTTGAGAACCACGATGCGTTCGGAGACCTGCATGACCAGCCCCATGTCGTGCTCGATCAGCACGATCGCGATGCCGAGGTCGCGGATGCGCCTGATCAGGTCGAGCATCTCGGCCTTCTCGGTGTGGTTGAGTCCCGCGGCGGGCTCGTCGAGCAGCAGCAGGCGCGGCTTGCGGGCCAGCGCGCGGGCGATCTCGACGCGGCGCTGCTCGCCGTAGGGCAGGTTGCGCGCCGCCGAGTAGCGGTCGCCGCGCAGGCCGACGAAGTCGAGCCAGTGGTTGGCCTCGTCGGTGCACTCGCGCTCGGTGCGGCGGTAGCGCGGGGTGTGCAGCAGCGCGTCGAAGACGCTCTGCTTGAGCCACAGGTGGCTGCCCGCGCGGACGTTGTCGAGCACCGACAGCTCGCCGAACAACCGCAGGTTCTGGAAGGTACGGCTGATGCCGACCCCCGCCACCGCCGAGGGCCGCAGGCCCAGCAGCGAGCGCCCGTCGAAGGCGATCTCGCCGCCCGTGGGCCGGTAGAAGCCGGTCACGCAGTTGAAGGCGGAGGTCTTGCCCGCGCCGTTCGGGCCGATGACCGAGACGATCTCGGCCTCGTTCACCGAGAAGCTGAGGCCGTCGATGGCCAGCAGCCCGCCGAACGCCAGGCGCAGCTCCTTCACCTCTAGGAGCGTCACTTGAGGGCCTCCTTCGAGCGGGCGGGCCACAGGCCCTGCGGCCTGACGAGCATCACGATGATCAGCAGCACGCCGAAGACGAAGAACCGGTAGTCGGCCACGCCACGCAGGAGCTCGGGCAGCAGGCTGATGACGATCGCGCCGAGCACGACGCCGGGCACCGAGCCCATGCCGCCGAGCACCACGGCCATCAGGACGAGAGCGGACTGCAGGAAGGTGAAGCTGTTGGGCGAGATCGCCGACAGGTGGCCCGCGAACAGCACGCCCGCCAGCCCGCCCCAGACCGCTCCTGCGATGTAGGCGGCCAGCTTGACCCGGTAGGTGTGCACGCCGGTCGCCTCGGCGGCGTCCTCGTCCTCGCGCACGAACCGCATGGCCCTGCCGAGCCGCGACCTGCCCAGGCGGGAGGCGCCGACCACGGCGATCGCGACGACCGCCACGGTGACGTAGTAGAAGAGCGCAGGGCTGTCGACCAGACTCGGGATGCCGTAGATGCCCGAAGGGCCGCCCGTGACGGGCAGGTTGTTGGCGGTGATGCGGATGATCTCGCCGAAGCCCAGCGTCACGATGGCCAGGTAGTCGCTGCGCAGGCGCAGCGTCGGCGCGCCGATGATGATCCCGGCGATGACCGTGACGACGATGACGGCGGGCACGGTGACCAGCAGCGGCAGGTCGAAGCGGGTCGACAGGACGCCGCTGGTGTAGGCGCCGACCGCGAAGAAGGCCGCGTACCCCAGGTCCAGCAGGCCGGTGTAGCCGACCACGATGTTCAGGCCGGAGGCCAGCATCACGAAGATCGCGGCGCTGGTCATGATGGACAGCGTGTAGCTGCTGGCGTTGACGAACGGCACGAGCAGCGCGATCAGCAGGCCCGCCAGGCCGATCCAGCGGTTGTCGAACAGCTTGGACAGCCTGGTCTGCGGGCCCTTGGCGCCGACCTTGCGGGGGGCTTCGGGGGCTTTGGTCGTCTCGTTCACACCCGCTCCGTCACACGTTCGCCGAGCAGACCTGTGGGTCTCACGGTCAGGAACAGGATCAGCACGCCGAAGGCGAACACGTCCCGCCACTCACCGCCGAGCCAGTAGGTGCCGAACGACTCCAGCAGGCCGAGCACGAGGCCGCCCAGCATGGTGCCGGGGATGTTGCCGATGCCGCCGATGACGGCCGCGGTGAAGGCCTTCAGCCCGATGAGGAAGCCCATCAGGAAGTCGATCTTCCCGTAGTAGGCGCCCGCCATCACGCCGGCGGCGCCCGCGAGCGCCGAGCCCAGGAAGAACGTCCTGGAGATGACGGCGTTGACGTCGATGCCCATGAGCGAGCTGGTGCGCGGGTCGAGGGCGATCGCCCTCATGGCCCTGCCCTCGCGGGTCTTGGTGACCAGGAGGTTGAGGCCGACCATGAGGACGACGGCGACGCCGATGAGCACGAGCTGCTGCAGGGTGAGCCTGGCGCCGAACACTTCGAGCGAGGTGCCGCTGAGCCGTACGGGGTAGACCTTGGGATCGGGCCCGGCGACGATGCGCATGCCGTACTCGATGGCGAAGGACGCGCCGACGGCCGTGATGAGCAGCGACAGCCGGGGGGCGCCGCGGAGCGGGCGGTAGGCCACCCGCTCCAGGACCACGCCCGCGAGGCCGGTGCTGACCATGGTCAGCAGCAGCACGCCCAGCAGCACGGGCAGTGTCATCGCGGTGGAGACCCCGCCCAGCGCGGACAGGACGGCGAAGCCGCTGAACGCGCCGAGCATGTACAGGTCGCCGTGGGCGAAGTTGAGCAGCTTGATGATGCCGTAGACCATGCTGTAGCCCAGCGCCACCAAGGCGTAGAACGAGCCGACGAACAGGCCGTTCCAGACGAGCTGTGTCATGACAGGGCATCCTGTAGGGCGAACTTGTCACCCTTCCACACCAGGATCTGGAAGCCGCCGGTGGAAAGAGTGTGCTCGGGGGTGAACTTCAGCGGGCCGGAGAACATCGTGAACCCGTTGATCCCCTCCAGGGCCGAGATGACCTTGGCGCCGTCGGTGGAGCCCGCCTTGGTGATCGCCTCGGCGGCCAGCCGCACGGCGTCGTAGGCCTGGTTGGAGTAGGGGCCGGGAGCCGAGCCGAACTTCTTGGTGTAGGTGTCGATCCAGCCCTTGGCGTCGGGCAGCGTGTCGGGGATCGGGGTCATGGTGGCGAAGACGCCGTCGGCCTCGGGTCCGGCGATCTCACCGAGCTTGGCGGAGACGGAGCCGTCGGCGACCATGATCGAGCCCTTGTACCCGGCCTGGCGCAGCTGCCTGATGATCAGGCCGCCCTCCTGGAAGTAGCCCGTCCAGTAGACGAAGTCGGGCTTCTTCTCGAGAACGTTGTGGATGTTGGCGCTGTAGTCGCTCTCCTTGGGCGTGACCGCCTCGGTGATGATCGCCTTGTCGCCCAGCAGCGGCTGGGTGCGGACGGCGATGTCCTTGGAGTAGCTGGTGTTGTCGTGCATGAGCGCGACCTTGGTGGCGCCCTGCTTGGTGATCCACTTGGTGGCCGACTCCGCCTGCTGGGTGCCGGTACCGTTGATCAGGAAGACGTGCTTGAGCTTCTGGTCGACCAGTTCCTGCGAGTTGGCGGCAGGGATGATCATGGGGATGTTCGCCTTGCCGAACACCGGCAGGGTGGGCAGCGTGGCGCCGGAGCAGTAGCCTCCGATGGACACCTCGACGCCCTCGGTCACCACCTTGTTGGCGGCCGCGACCGCCGTCTGGGCGTCACAGGCGTCGTCGGCGGGCTTGAGCTCCAGCTGCCTGCCGAGAACGCCGCCCTTGGCGTTGATCTCGTCGACGGCCAGCTGGGCCGCGTTGGTCATATAGGGGCCGATCGCGGCCTCGCTGCCCGACTGCGGGACGAGCATGCCCAGGCGGATGGGGCCCTTGGCCTCCTGCTGGGCGCCGCCTCCATCGCCGAGGAGGCCCTGTCCGCAACCCGCCAGCATCATTGCGGTCGCGACCAGGGAGACGACGTGCGTCTTGCGCATGAGACTCTCCTACCGTGAGTGATGTGTGACATCACACCGACGTGCTCAGGGACAGGTCAAGCGCCGAGACCAGACCGTTAGCGTCCTAACACGCAGGTGGAACGTCAAGATAGGCCAGGGTGAGCATCCCGGCCCGATGTCCGATTTGCGAAAATTTTGGGCAGGTCAAGACACCCCTTTGCCGTACGGCTGCCCGCCATGTCCGGAAGCGGCGCGCGAACGCACCCGCTCGCCGCGTTTGGAGGTGGCGGGCGGACTCTACCGCCCGCCGGGCTGTGCGCTGTCGCGCGGGTCCGCCCGCTCCCTCCACGGGGAGCGGCGCGGCCCTCAGGCGCGTCAGAGGATGAAGCCCTCGGGGAACGGGTCACGAGGGTCGAGAAAGTACTGCGCGGTCCCGGTCACCCACGCCCTGCCCGTGATGGTCGGCACCACGGCCGGCGCCCCGCCGACGGTCGTCTCCTCCACCAGGCGCCCCACGAAGCGGGTGCCGATGAACGACTCGTTGACGAAGTCGGTGTCCATCGCCAGCTCGCCCCTGGCGTGCAGCTGGGCCATCCTGGCGCTGGTGCCCGTCCCGCACGGCGACCTGTCGAACCACCCGGGGTAGATCGCCATCGCGTGCCTGGAGTGCCGGGCCGTCGACCCGGGCGCCGCGAAGTAGACGTGGTGGCAGCCTCTGATCCGGTCGTCCTCGCGGTGCACCGGCTCGTCCGCCTCGTTGATGGCCGCCATCGTGGCCAGCCCCGCCGCCAGGATCTCGTTCTTCGCGGCCCTGTCGAAGGGCAGCTTGTAGGAGTCGAGGTCCACGATGGCGTAGAAGTTGCCGCCGTAGGCCAGGTCGTAGCGGACCTCGCCGAATCCCGGCACCTCCACCACCGCGTCCAGCCTGTCGCTGTAGGCGGGCACGTTGCGCAGCGTCACCGACTCGGCGGCGCCGTCCTTCACCGCCACGTCCACGACGACCAGACCGGCGGGCACCTCGAGGCGGACGGTGGTCACCGGCTCGACGACCTCCACCATCCCCGTCTCCACCAGCACGGTGGCCACGCCGATCGTGCCGTGGCCGCACATGGGCAGGTAGCCGGAGACCTCGATGAACAGCACGCCCCAGTCCGCGTCGGGTCTGGTGGGCGGCTGCAGGATGGCCCCGCTCATCGCCGAGTGGCCGCGCGGCTCGTTCATGAGCAGCTGCTTGATGTGGTCGAAGTGCTCGCGGAAGTACAGGCGCCGCTCGGCCATGCTGTTGCCGGGGATCACGCCGACACCGCCGACGACGACCCTGGTCGGCATGCCCTCGGTGTGGGAGTCGACGGCGTGGAAGACGCGCTTGGATCTCATGGTCGTCCAGCCTCTCTCATCGTGCGGCCCCTCTCACCTCAGGCCCTCGGCCAGCGCCTTCTCGGTCGCGGCTCTGACGACCTCCGCCTGCTCGTCGGTCAGCGGCAGCCTGGGGGCCCTGCAGGGGCCGCCATGGCGACCGGCCACGTCCATCGACAGCTTGATGGCCTGGACGAACTCGGTCTTGGAGTCCCAGCGCAGCAGCGGGTGCAGCTGCCGGTAGAGCGGCAGCGCGGTCTCCAGGTCGTGCGCCATGGCGGCGCGGTAGAGGGCGACGCTGGCGGCCGGCAGCGCGTTGGGGTATCCGGCGACCCATCCCTTCGCGCCCGCGAGCGCCAGCTCCACCACCACGTCGTCGGAGCCGATGAGCACGTCGAGACCCGGGGCGAGTTCGGCGATCTCGTAGGCGCGCCGCACGTCGCCGGTGAACTCCTTGACGCCCACGATCAGGCCCTCGTCGAACAGCCTCGCCAGCACCGCGGGCGTGAGGTCGACCTTGGTGTCGTAGGGGTTGTTGTAGGCGACGATCGGCAGGCCCGCCTTGGCGACCTCCGTGTAGTGGTCGATCACGATCCGCTCGTCGGCCCGGTAGGCGTTGGGCGGCAGCAGCATGACGCTCTCGCAGCCGGCGTCGCGCGCCTGCTCGGCCCAGCGACGCGACTCGGCCGCGCCGTACGCGGCGATGCCCGGCATCACGTTGCGCCCGCCGATGGCCTTCACCGCGGTCTCGACGGTCTTGGCACGTTCCTCGGCGGAGAGCGTCTGGTACTCGCCGAGCGAGCCGTTGACGGCCACACCGTCACAGCCCTGCTCCACCAGCCATCGGCAGTGCTCGGCGAACCCTTCGAAGTCCACCGACAGGTCCTCGCGCAGCGGCAGGGCCGTGGCGACCATGATCCCGTGCCACGGCTCAACGCGGTTGCTCATCTTCAATCCTCTCAAGACAGCCGAGGGTGATCGGCTGGGCGATGGGGCGGCGGGGGGCTTGGGTGGTCGGCTCGCCCGACAGGCAGGAGACGGCGTAGCCGCACATCCGGCCCTGGCACCAGCCCATTCCTGGGCGGGCGAGCAGCTTGACCGAGCGCGCGTCGGTCGCGCCCAGCGCCAGGGCCTCGCGGACCCTGGCCATGGGCACCTCCTCGCAGCGGCAGATCAGGGTGTCGTCGGCCAGCCAGTCCTGCCAGCCGGGCCGGACGGGATAGGCCCGCTGGAGCGCGTCGGCGAAGGCCCGCAGGCGTTCGGCGCGTCTCAGCAGCACCCCTGGCAGGTGGTCCGTGGAACCGCCCGGATAGGCGAGATCGTGGGCGATGGTGAGCCCGGCGACGCGGCCCTCCAGCTCCGACAGGGCGGCGCCGCCGACTCCTGTCGGCTCTCCTGCCGCGTAGACGCGGGCGACGGTGGTGCGCTGGGCCTTGTCGACCGCCACGACCGCGCTGCCGTCGGGCGAGTGACCCGTGGCGCAGCCCAACTGGACGGCGAGCTCGATCTGCGGGACGAAGCCGTAGCCCGCCGCGACCGCGTCGCACTCCACCGTGCGCGTCGACAGGATCCGCCACTCGGGGTCGAGGCGGGCGACGGTCACGTGCGTGACCGCGGTGGTGCCGTGCGCGGCCACCACCGCGTGATGAGTCCTGTACGGCACGCGGTGCGCGGCCAGCGCGGCGCCGTACCCCATGGCCTCGCCCGCCTTCCCCGCGGCGAGCAGCGGGTGCCTGGCCAGACCGAACATGCCGTTGGCCTCGAAGACCCCCGCGACGGAGACGCCCGCCTTGGCCAGCCCTGTGGCGACGGGCAGCAGGAAGGGCCCGGTGCCGGAGACGACCACCCGCCGCCCGGCAGGCACGCCGTTGCCCTTGAGCAGGGCCTGGGCGCCGCCGGCTGTGAACACGCCCGGCAGGTCCCAGCCGGGGAAGGGCAGCGGCCTGTCGTGCGCGCCGGTGGCGATGAGCAGGGCGCGGCCGGTGAGGGTGACGGCCCGCTCGTCCCGCCCTTCCACGCAGTGGATGGTGAACGACCCGTCCTCGTCCTGCTCGACGGCCCACACCTTGTGGCCGAGCAGGACCTCCGCCCTGGATCGCAGGGCGTGGCACTGCCGTGCGAACCGGTCGGCGCCCTGGCCCGACGGGCGGCCGCCGGCCTGGTGGCGGAAGTACTGGCCGCCCAGGCGCGGGCCCGCGTCGACCAGTGCCACGCGCGCGCCGGTCTGGGCCGCGCTGAGCGCGCCGGCGACGCCCGCGGGGCCGCCGCCGATCACCACGACGTCGTAGCTCGTTTCGCGCGTCACGAGGTCGTCACCTCGTCTCCTGGCATGGCCTCGACCAGGCAGGCCCGCTGGGAGTCGCGCCCGTTGACGGTGACGAGGCAGTCGAAGCACACCCCGATCCCGCAGAACAGGCCGCGGGGCCTGCCGCCGTGCCTGGTGGTGCGCCACGAGGTGACCCCCGCCGCGTGCAGGGCGGCGCCGACGGACTGGCCGGGGGTGACCGTCACCCGCCTGCCGTCCACGGTGATCTCGAAGCTCACGCGAACCTCCCTGGGGCGAACGGGGCGAGGTCGAGGTCGGTGTCCTGCCCGGCCAGCAGCTGGGCGAGCAGATGGCCGGTGGCGGGCGCCAGGCCGATGCCGGCGCCCTCGTGACCGCAGGCGTGCAGCAGTCCTGGCACGCGCGGGTCCTGGCCGATGACGGGCAGATGGTCGGGACAGTACGGCCTGAAGCCGCAGTAGGACCTGATCACGTGTTTGTCCCTGAGCACGGGGAACAGCGCGGTCGCCTGGGCGGCGAGCCTGCGCAGCACGGGGATCGAGGTGGTGCGGTCGAAGCCGACGCGTTCCCTGCTGGCCCCGATGAGCACGCTGCCCGCGGGGGTGCCCTCGACCACCGCGGAGGTCTCCAGGTCGGCAGAGTCGCTCGCGACGTTCGTCACGTAGGCGGCGGTGTAGACCTTGTGCCTGATCAGCGGCTCGGACAGGGGCTCGGTGACGAGGATGAAGCCGCGCCTGGGCAGGATCGGCAGGTCGACGCCCGCCATGGCGGCGATCTCCCCTCCCCAGGTGCCCGCCGCGTTGACGACGGCGCCGCCGATGATGTCGCCATGGTCGGTGCGCACGCCCGTGACCCTGCCGCCCTCGCCGTCTTCGCGCAGGAAGCCGGTGACGGTGACGCCCGTCCGCAGGCGGAGCGTTCCGTGGCCGAAGCTGTCGGCACCGTGCCTGATGAGCTGAGCGGCGGCCAGCATGGGCTGCACCTGGGCGTCCTGCGGGTAGAAGACGCCTCCCGCGAGGCCCGCGGCCAGGTGCGGCTCGTAGTCGTGCAGCCCTCCAGGGGGCACGACGGTGTACTCCACGCCCTGCTTGCCCGCCAGCGCGACCAACTGGCGCTGGATCTCCTCGGTCTCGGCGACGACGAGGCCGCCCTTGGCCTCGAACTCGAACCCGCCGTGCCCTGCCAGCTCCCGCCACAGGCGGTTGGACAGCAGCGCCAGGTCGAGCTCGGGTCCCGGCTCCTTGTCGGAGACCAGCACGTTGCCCTCGCCCGCGCCTGTGGTGCCGCCCGCCACGGGGCCACGGTCCAGGACGGTCACGTCCATGCCCGCGGCGGCCGCGTAGTAGGCGCACGCGGCGCCGACGACCCCGGCGCCGATGACGATCACGTCGGACATCGTCCGCTCTCACCTCCGGCCAGTAATATGTCACATAGTCAGCCGTGCCGTCCAGCCCGGCCAGTCGTGGATCACTACCCTCACCTGCGAGGGTGGTCTCGGTGGAGGGACCGCGCACCCCGCCCCATACCATCGATGACGTGAAATCCTTGTGGCCGCCGACCGCTCGCTCGATGTCCCTGTGGGCCCTGCTCGGTGTCATCGCCAACGCCGGCATCACCGTCACGGGTGTGGCCGTGAGGGTCACGGGATCGGGGCTCGGCTGCCCGACCTGGCCCAGGTGCACACCGGACAGTTTCATCCCCGTCGCGCACCCCGAGCACAGCTGGGTCAACATGTCGGTGGAGTTCGGCAACCGCCTGCTCACCTTCGCGGTGCTCGCGGTGGGCGCGATGTGCCTGCTGACCGCGTGGCGGCTGCGGCCTCGCCGTACCGACCTGGTGCGCCTGGCGTGGCTGCAGCCCGCGGGCGTCCTCGCCCAGGCGCTGTGGGGCGGCCTGGTGGTGCGCACGATGCTCAACCCGGTGACGGTCAGCGTCCACTTCCTCATCTCCATCGGGCTGATCGCGGGCTGCTGGGCGCTGTACGCCCGCTCCCGCGAGGGCGACGCCCCTGCCAGGCGCGTCGTCCACCGCGACATCCGCAGGCTCGGCCACGTGCTGGTGGCGGCCGTGGCCGTGCTCCTGGTCGCCGGCGTCGTGGTCACGGGCACGGGTCCTCACTCGGGCGACGCGCTGGCCAGCCGTTTCGACTTCGACATCGAGACCGTGGCCAGGCTGCACGCCGACATCGTCTACGTCGTCGTCGGCCTCACCTTCGCCCTGCTGTTCGCGCTCCACGTCAGCGACGCGCCGAAGCACGCCCGCAGGGCGGCGCTGACGCTGCTGCTGATCGAGCTGGCCCAGGGCGCGATCGGCTACATCCAGTACTTCCTCGCCGTCCCCGCCTTCCTGGTCGGCCTGCACGTGCTCGGCTCGACGCTGGTGTGGATCGGCGCCCTGCGCGTGGCGACCAGCCTCAGGGTCCGCGAGGAGCTGCCCGCCGCCGCCCCCGCGGCGCCGGTCCCCCTCCCCCACTGATCGCCCACCCCCGCGGTGGGGCATATGGCACGATTGGTCCGCCACTCCCCCACCGGCGGAAGGTGCGTGTTCATGCTTTTTGCCCGTTCCTTCCGGGTTTCCCGTACGGCGCTGCGCCGCACCTACCAGGCGGCCGTGGCGCTGAGCGTTCTGGCGATCGCCCCGCTGACCTGGGCATGGCTGGGCAGCGACGACCGCAGGGTGGTGGCGGACACACCCGGCTGGCTGGAGGAGGTCCCCTCCTCCGGCACCGCCCTCGTCCTCGGCGCGGGGCTGTACGCGGGACACCCGAGCCCGATGCTGGCCAGGCGGCTCGACATCGCCGCCGAGCTCTACCGCGCGGGCAAGGTCAGGGCGCTGCTGCTGTCGGGCGACAACAGCCGCAAGGACTACGACGAGCCCTCGGCCATGCGCGACTACCTGCTGGTCAGAGGCGTCCCCGACACCGTCATCGTCCGCGACTACGCGGGCTTCGACACCTGGGACTCGTGCGTGCGCGCCCGCCAGGTCTTCGGCGCGCGGGACGTCACCGTGGTCACGCAGGTCTTCCACCTGCCGCGCGCGGTCACGCTGTGCCGTACAGCCGGCATGGAGACGTTCGGCGTGGGCGACGACTCCACCAAGCAGTGGGCGGTGACCACCTACGCCTCCGCCGCCCGCGAGTTCTTCGCCGCGGCCAAGGCGCTGGGCGACGTCGTGCTCGGCGCCCAGCCGGTCTTCCCAGGCCCGAAGGAGACCTCACTCACCGAGGCGCAGAGCCTCTCGCCGCGCGGTCCCCGAAGCGAGCCTCAAGGCGCTCAGAGCGGCCACTGACCGTCGGTGGAGGGCGCGGGGGCGCCCGGCGCGTAACCGGGCGGCGGGGTGCCGCGGGCGGCGGCCCTGGCGTGGCGCTCCGGCACGGGAAAGCCGGCCCTGGCCGCGCTCATGCACTCCAGCAGCGCCCGCTGCTCCTCGTGGAAGGTCTGGTCGTCGACGATGTGGCGGGCCGCCCGCTCGTGCAGCAGCCCCAGCTCGGTGGCGGCCAGCTGGTAGTCGCTCATCGCCCGCAATCCCGCCTTGCCGCCGTGCGCCTTGGCCCACTGCCTGGCCTGCCTGCGTCGCGACAGCGCCGACAGCATGTAGATGTCGGCCGCGTCGACCAGCCTGGTCGGCTCGTAGGGCGGCAGGTAGCGCTGCAGGAGGGCCACGATGCGCCGCCGGTCGCGGATGACCACGCCGATCAGGACGAACAGCACCGCCAGCAGCACCAGGTAGGCGATCACCAGGCCCGCGAAGCCGCCGTAGGAGGCCAGGCCGTTCCACATGCCGTGCAGCAGCATCGCGCCGATCCAGCCCGCGAGGATGACCAGGGCCCGGTCGGAGCCCGTGCGCCTTGCGGCGTAGGCGACGGCCACGCCCGTCATCGAGGTGAACAGCGGGTGCGCGAACGGCGACAGGATCCCGCGCAGCACGACCGTCACGGCCAGTCCCTGCACGCCCAGCTGGTCCTGGGCGGCGATGTAGTAGCTGACGTTCTCCGTCATGGCGAAGCCGAGCCCGACCATGCTGGCGTAGATGACGCCGTCGGTGGGCCCGTCGAGCTCGGCGCGCCTGAACCTGAGCAGGCCGAGCAGCACCAGGCCCTTCATCGTCTCCTCGACCACGGGCGCGCCGAAGGTCGCGGCGATGTTGCGCGCGCTGGCCGCCGACAGGCCGACGGTGTCGGTGATGTAGTGCAGGTTGAGCGAGTTGACCACGCCGGCCACCAGCACCGCGATGCCGGCGCCCCAGGCGTAGGCGAAGATCAGGTTGCTGCGCGGCTCCGGCTCCATCCGGTCGAGCGCGAGCACGGCCGCCAGCAGCAGCGGCACCGGCGCCATCGCCAGGACGAGGGCGACGAGGAACTGCACGGGCGCCCCGTTGAGCACGTCGAAGGAGAACGACACCAGGGCGCAGATGCCCGCCAGCACCAGACCCGCGATCAACGCGAACGACGGGCGGTCCTTGAACACCCAGCGTGGATCACGGGTCTTCATACGGTGAATGTAACGGATCGCCATAGCGCTGTCCTTCCCACTTCGAGAGCAGGTCAGGCCAGCAGCGGATCGATCGCGACCGCGAGGAACAGCAGCGCGAGGTAGGCGTTGGACCAGTGGAAGAAACGCATGGGCCGCAGGTCGACGCCGCTCTTGCCGGCGTTGAGCCTGCCCAGCAACCGGTAGATCTCCACCAGGCAGAAGGCGCCGAGCACGACGGCGACGATCGGGTAGAGCAGCGTGGTGTCCGCCACCGGCCACAGCAGCAGCGAGCAGGCCACCGTCGCCCAGGTGTAGGCGATGGACTCCAGCACGACCCTGCGCTCGGTGGCCACGACGGGCAGCATCGGGATCGAGGCGGCCGCGTAGTCCTCCTTGTAACGCATCGCCAGCGTCCAGGTGTGCGGCGGCGTCCAGAAGAACACGACGCCGAACAGGACCAGCGGCGTCCATTCCAGGCCGCCGGTGATGCCGGACCAGCCGATGACGACGGGCATGCAGCCCGCCAGGCCGCCCCACACGATGTTCTGCGACGTGCGGCGCTTGAGGATCATCGAGTAGACGAAGACGTAGAAGAGGATCGCCGACAGGTTGAGCGCCGCCGCCAGCAGGTTGGTGGTGATCCACATGCCCGCGACCGACAGGGTCCCGAGGACGATTCCGAAGACGAGCGCCGAACGCGGGGTGACCTGGTGCCTGGCCAGCGGCCGCTTGCGCGTGCGCCGCATCTTCACGTCGATGTCGCGGTCGATGTAGCAGTTGAGCGCGTTGGCGCTGCCCGCCGACAGGGTGCCGAACACCATGACCGACAGGGCCTTCCACAGCGGCGGCAGGCCTCCCGCGGCCAGGAACATGACCGGCAGCGTCGTGATCAGGAGCAGCTCGATGACCCGCGGCTTGGTCAGCGCGACGTATGCCTTGACGACCGCGGCGAAGGAGCGCGGCGCGACGGCCGCCGCGGGGGACGCGGCCTCGGCCGGCGATTGCCTGTTCGTGAGCACCGTCAAGGCGCTTCCAGCGAGTGCGGAGTCAACGCGTAACCTCTGAAGAGAGCGGAACCGTGGACGCCGAGCACCAGACGTCCTGCGAACAAACAAACTGTAGTCGCAGGGTGGGCCGGTCCGGCCAATGGGGGCACTGGGGGCCGGGTTGGTCCTCTCCGGCAAGGTCCACTCAGTTAGGGTCAGTGTGGGCGGGAAAAGCCACCAGCACCACCATGACAACTAGATTCCGGAGATCGAGCAGTTGAGCACCTTTGAATGGACCGACCTCGACAAGAAGGCGGTCGACGTCGTCCGAGCCCTGGCGATGGACGCGGTCGAGAAGGCGGGCTCCGGGCACCCGGGCACCGCGATGAGCCTGGCGCCCGCGGCATACCTGCTCTTCCAGAGGACCATGCGCCACGACCCCACGGACCCGACGTGGGTGGGTCGTGACCGTTTCGTGCTGTCGTGCGGCCACTCCAGCCTGACGCTCTACATCCAGCTCTATCTGTCGGGCTACGGCCTCACCCTCGAGGACATCGAGCGCCTGCGCAGCTGGGGCAGCCGCACCCCCGGCCACCCCGAGCACGGGCACACCGTCGGCGTGGAGACCACCACGGGCCCGCTGGGCCAGGGCATCGGCAACGCGGTCGGCATGGCGATGGCGGCCCGCCGCGAGCGCGGTCTGTTCGACCCGGAGGCCGAGCCTGGCGCCAGCCCGTTCGACCATCACATCTGGTGCATCGCCTCCGAAGGTGACATCGAGGAGGGCATCAGCCACGAGGTCAGCGCCCTGGCCGGCCACCAGAAGCTCGGCAACCTGACCGTGCTGTTCGACTCCAACCACATCTCCATCGAGGACGACACCGCGATCGCCCTGTCGGAGGACGTGGTCAAGCGCTACGAGGCCTACGGCTGGCACGTCCAGACCGTCGACTGGACGAAGACCGGCGAGTACGTCGAGGACGTCAAGGCCCTGCACGACGCCCTCGAGGCCGCCCGCGCCGAGACCGACAGGCCCTCCTTCATCAGGCTGCGCACGATCATCGGCTGGCCCGCGCCGAACAAGCAGAACACCGGCAAGGCCCACGGCGCCGCGCTCGGCGCCGAGGAGGTCGCCGCCACCAAGACGATCATGGGCATGGACCCCGCCAGGTCCTTCAACGTTCCCGCCGAGGTGCTGGAGCACGCCCGCCAGATCGCCGAGCGCGGCCGCTCGGCCCACGCCGAGTGGGAGAAGTCCTACGCCGACTGGCGCCTGGCCAACCCCGAGCGCGCCGAAGAGTTCGACCGCATCTCCCAGCGCGAGCTGCCCAACGGCTGGTACAAGGCGCTGCCGAGCTTCGAGATCGGCTCGTCGATCTCCACCCGCAAGGCCTCGGGCGACGTGCTCAGCTCGGTGGCGGGGGTGTTGCCCGAGCTGTGGGGCGGCTCGGCGGACCTGGCCGAGTCGAACAACACCACGATGAAGGGCGAGCCCTCCTTCATCCCGGAGGAGTACCAGACCAGGGAGTTCCCCGGTAACCCCTACGGTCGCACGCTGCACTTCGGCATCCGCGAGCACGGCATGGGCGCCATCCTCAACGGCATCGCGCTGCACGGCGGCACCCGTCCCTACGGCGGCACCTTCCTGGTGTTCTCCGACTACATGCGGCCCGCCGTACGGCTGGCGGCGCTGATGCAGCTGCCCGTCATCTACGTGTGGACGCACGACTCCATCGGCCTGGGCGAGGACGGCCCCACCCACCAGCCGGTCGAGCACCTGTGGGCACTGCGCGCCATCCCCGGCCTCGACGTGGTCCGTCCCGCCGACGCCAACGAGACCGCGGCGGCGTGGAAGACCGTGCTGAAGCACACCGACCGCCCCGCCGCGCTCGCCCTGACCCGGCAGAACCTGCCGGTGTTCGAGGGCACCAGCGCCGAGGGCGTCGCCAGGGGCGGCTACGTGCTGCGCGAGGCCTCCACCCGGCAGCCGCAGGCGGTGCTGATCGCGACCGGCAGCGAGGTCGAGATCGCCGTCGCGGCGCGCGACTTGCTGGAGTCCGAGGGAATTCCGACGCGCGTGGTCTCGATGCCGTGTGTCGAGTGGTTCAACGGGCAGGATTCCGCGTACCGGGAGACGGTGCTTCCGCCGACGGTCAAGGCCCGCGTCGCCGTCGAGGCGGGAATCGCGCTGGGCTGGCGGGAGTTCGTTGGAGAGGCGGGCGAGGTGGTCAGTCTTGAACACTTCGGCGCATCGGCGCCGTACAGGACGTTGTACCAGCAGTTCGGCCTGACCGCCGAGCGGGTCGTGGCCGCGGCCAAGGCCAGCCTCGCCAAGCTGGGATACGACAAGGGCGAGACGACGGGAAATTAGGACATGTCGGAAAATCTGAAGAAGCTCACCGACCAGGGCGTCTCCATCTGGCTCGATGACATCAGCCGCGAGCGCCTGCGCAGCGGCAACCTGGAGCAGCTGATCCGCGAGAAGTACGTCGTGGGTGTGACCTCCAACCCGACGATCTTCGCCAACGCGCTCAGCAAGGGCGACGCCTATGACGCCCAGCTGCACGACCTCGCCGTGCGCGGGGTCGACGTGGGCGAGGCCGTCCGCGCCATCACCACCTACGACATCCGCTGGGGCGCCGACGTGCTGCGCCCGGTCTACGACGCCACGAACGGCGTGGACGGCAGGGTGTCGCTCGAGGTCGACCCGCGCCTGGCGCGCGAGACCGAGAAGACGATCGCCGAGGCCCGCTTCCTGTGGTGGGCGGTCGACCGGCCGAACCTGCTCATCAAGATCCCCGCGACGGTCGAGGGCCTGCCCGCGATCACGCAGGCGATCTCCGAGGGCATCAGCGTCAACGTCACGCTGATCTTCTCGCTCGAGCGCTACCGTCAGGTCATGGACGCCTGGCTGGCCGGTCTCGAGACCGCGCAGGCCAAGGGCCTCAACCTGGCGACCATCGAGTCGGTGGCCTCGTTCTTCGTCAGCCGCGTCGACACCGAGATCGACAAGCGTCTCGACAAGGCGGGCAAGCCCGAGCTGAAGGGCAAGGCGGGCGTCGCCAACGCGCGCCTCGCCTACGCCGCCTTCGAGGAGGTCATGAACTCCGAGCGCTGGCAGCGCCTGCGCGCCGCCGGCGCCCGCCCGCAGCGCCCGCTGTGGGCCTCCACGGGCGTCAAGGACCCCAACTACGTCGACACCATGTACGTCGACGAGCTGGTGGCTCCCGGCACGGTCAACACCATGCCGGAGAAGACCCTCGACGCCGCCGGCGACCACGGCCGCATCACGGGCGACACCATCCGTCCCTTCTACGAGCAGGCGTGGAACACCATGGCCGCGCTCAAGGAGGCCGGCATCGACTACGACGACGTCGTGAAGGTGCTCGAGGACGAGGGCGTGGACAAGTTCGAGGCCTCGTGGAACGACCTGCTCGACAGCGTCGCCAAGAAGCTGGCCCACTGAGAATGGACGTGACCTACCGCGAGGAGGGGGTGGCCGAGGCCGCCTCCTCCGTCGCGGCGCGGCTGGCCGACGCCCCCGCCCGCCTCGCGGCGGGCGAGGCCGCCCTGTGGGGGGCGGCGGCCGAGCCCGAGGCGGCCGTCCGCCTCGGGTGGCTCACCCTGCCGCGCACCTCGCGCGAGCTGCTTCCCGAGCTCGACAAGCTCGTGGAGCGGGTCCGCGCCGAAGGCCTCGACCATGTGGTCCTGGCGGGCATGGGCGGCTCCTCGCTCGCGCCCGAGGTCATCTGCAACACCGCCGACGTGCCGCTGACCGTGCTCGACACCACCGACCCCCAGCAGGTACGGCGGGCGCTCGACGACCGGCTCGACCGCACGGTCGTGGTGGTGGCCAGCAAGAGCGGCTCGACCGTCGAGACCGACAGCCACCGCAGGATCTACGAGGAGGCCTTCAGGTCGGCGGGCATCGACCCCTCCGACCGGATCGTGGTCGTCACCGACCCTGGTTCTCCTCTGGAGCAGGCGGCGATCGAGGCCGGCTACACGATCTTCCTCGCCGACCCCGAGGTCGGGGGGCGCTACTCCGCGCTGTCGGCGTTCGGCCTGGTGCCGAGCGCGCTGGCCGGAGCGGAGGTCTCGGAGCTGCTCGACGAGGCCGAGGAGATGCTCCCCTTGCTGCGGCTGACCGAGGGCAACCCCGGGCTCGCGCTCGGCGCCGCGCTCGGCGGGGCCGCCCTCGCCGGACGTGACAAGCTGATCCTGGAGGACCAGCTCAGCGAGATCAACGGCCTGCCCGACTGGATCGAGCAGCTGGTGGCCGAGTCCACAGGCAAGGACGGCAAGGGCATCCTGCCCGTCGTCGCCGCCGAGCCGACGGGCGCGCGCGACGAACTGGTGGTCGCCATCGAGTCCGACGACGGCGACGTCAGGGTGGACGGGTCGCTCGGCGCGCAGTTCCTCGTGTGGGAGTACGCCACGGCCCTGACCGGGCTCGTGCTCGGCGTCAACCCCTTCGACCAGCCCGACGTGGCCGGGGCCAAGGACAACACCGCCCGCGTGCTGGAGCAGGCGCCGGTCGCCGCCGAGCCCGCGCTGGTGGACGGGCCCGTCGAGGTCTACGGCGAGACCCACGCCAAGGACCTGTCAGGCGTGCTCACCGAGCTGCTCCACGCCGTTCCGCGGGACGGCTACCTGGCGGTCATGGCCTACCTCGACCGGCTGGCCGCCTTCGACGCGCCCGTGCCCAAGGACGCCGACTTCGAGCAGATGACCGAGGCGTGGACGGCGGCCGACGCCCAGACGCTGCGGGCGCTGCTGGCCGTACGGACCGAGCGGCCGGTGACCTTCGGCTGGGGGCCGCGCTTCCTGCACTCGACGGGGCAATATCACAAGGGCGGGCCGGCCAACGGGGTGTTCCTGCAGATCACCGGTGCCGTGACGGCCGACGTCCAGGTTCCTGGAAAGCCCTACACCCTCGGCGAGCTGCAGCTCGCCCAGGCGCTGGGTGATCAGCGGGCGCTCACCGAGCGAGGGCGGCCCGCCATACGACTGCATTTGACCGACCGCGTAGCGGGGATCGCGCACCTGCTCGCAGCCGCACAGGAGGTCTGAGATGACGGATCCGGCAGCGCCCGTGGAGGAGGCCGTCACCGCAGCGGCCGCCGCCGCGAGCACGGCCACCACGATCGAGGCGGCCGCCGCCAACCCGCTGCGTGACCCGCGGGACAAGCGGCTGCCCAGGGTGGCGGGCCCATGCGTGCTGGTACTTTTCGGCGTGACCGGTGACCTGGCGAAGCGGAAGTTGCTGCCGGCGATCTACGACCTGGGCAACAGGGGGCTGCTGCCGCCTGGTTTCTCACTCGTCGGGTTCGCCCGCCGCGACTGGGCCAACCAGGATTTCGCGCAGCTCACGCATGACGCGGTGAAGGAGCACGCGCGCACGCCCTTCCGCGAGGAGGTCTGGAAGCAGCTGGCCGAGGGCATCCACTTCGTGCCTGGCGAGTTCTCCGACGACGGCGCCTTCGACGCGCTGGCGATGGCGTTGAAGGAGATCGACCAGACCAGGGGCACCGGCGGCAACTACGCGTTCTACCTGTCGGTGCCGCCGAAGTTCTTCCCCACCGTGGTCAAGCAGCTCAAGCGCACCGGCCTGGCCGACGCGCCCGAGGGTTCGTGGCGCCGCGTGGTGATCGAGAAGCCGTTCGGGCACGACCTGAAGAGCGCGCACGAGCTGAACAAGATCACCAACGAGGCCTTCCCGGAGAGCTCGATCTTCAGGATCGACCACTACCTGGGCAAGGAGACGGTCCAGAACATCATGGCGCTGAGGTTCGCCAACAACCTCTACGAGCCGATCTGGAACCGCGGCTACGTCGACCACGTGCAGATCACCATGGCCGAGGACATCGGCCTGGCGGGGCGAGCGGGCTACTACGACGGCATCGGCGCGGCCCGCGACGTGATCCAGAACCACCTGCTCCAGTTGCTGGCGCTGGTCGCGATGGAGGATCCCACCTCCTTCGACGCCAACGCGCTGCGCAGGGAGAAGGAGAAGGTGCTCAAGGCGGTGCGGCTGCCCTCCGACCTGTCGCTCTACACCGCCCGCGGGCAGTACGCGGCCGGCTGGCAGGGCGGCGAGAAGGTGGTCGGGTACCTGGAGGAGGAGGGCATCCCGCCCACCTCCACGACCGAGACCTACGCGGCCATCAAGCTGGAGATCGCCAACAGGCGCTGGGCGGGTGTGCCGTTCTACCTGCGCACAGGCAAGCGGCTCGGCCGCCGCGTCACCGAGGTGGCGGTGGTCTTCCAGAAGGCGCCCCACCTGCCCTTCAGCAAGGACGACACCGAGATCCTCGGCCACAACGCCCTGGTCATCAGGGTGCAGCCGGACGAGGGCATCACGGTGCGGTTCGGCTCGAAGGTGCCGGGCACCGCGATGGAAGTGCGGGACGTGTCGATGGACTTCGCCTACGGCGAGTCGTTCATGGAGTCGTCGCCCGAAGCGTACGAGCGGCTGCTGCTGGATGTGATGATCGGCGATCCGCCGCTGTTCCCGCACCAGCGCGAGGTCGAGCTGTCGTGGAACATCCTCGACCCGATCGAGGAGTTCTGGGCCACCCAGGGGCAGCCCGAGGAGTACCCCGCGGGCACGTGGGGCCCGCCGTCGGCCGATGAGATGATGGCCCGCGACGGCCGCGTGTGGAGGCGACTGTGAACGAGCACAGCGAGAGAACCATCGAACACAGCACTTCGGAAGTCATCGGACCGACGAAGGAGGGCTCATGACTTCCTTCATGTTGACGGACACGACCGCCGGCAAGATCTCCAGCCAGCTCACCCGTCTGCGCCACCAGATGGGCGCTCCCGCGATCGGCATGGTGCTGACGCTGGTGGTGGTCTGCGACGAGCGTGACCAGTACGACTCGGTCCGCGCCGCCACCGAGGCCGCCCGCGAGCACCCTTCGCGGATCCTCGTGGTGATCAAGCGGGAGACCGACGAGGCCAACAGGCTCGACGCGGAACTGCGCGTCGGCGAGGCCACGCCCGGCGAGGTCGTCGTGCTGCGCCTGTACGGCGAGCTGACCGACCACGCCGACTCGGTGGTCAGCCCGCTGCTGCTGCCCGACACCCCCGTGGTGGCGTGGTGGCCGGGCGAGGCGCCCGCCATGCCCGCGCAGGACGCGGTCGGGTCGCTGGCCCAGCGCAGGATCACCGACGCCAAGTCCGCCCACGACGGCGTCAAGGCGCTGGCCGGCAGGGCCAAGGGCTACGCTCCCGGCGACACCGATCTGGCGTGGGCGAGGCTGACGCCGTGGCGCAGCCTGCTGGCCGCGGCGTTCGACCAGCCGGTGGGCAAGGTCAAGAAGGGCTTCGTCGACGCGGCCGCCGGCAACCCCAGCGCGCCGCTGATGGCGGCGTGGCTGTCGGAGCGGCTGGGCGCTCCGGTGAAGGTGGCCGAGTCCACCGGGCCCGGCCTGACCGCGGTACGGCTGTCGCTCGACGGCGGCGAGATCGCGGTCACCCGTAGCGACGCCCGCCTGGCCACCCTGTCGCGTCCGGGACAGCCTGACCGGCACGTGGCGCTCGCCCGCCGTACCACCTCGGAGCTGCTGGCCGAGGAGTTGCGAAGGCTCGACTCCGACGAGATCTACGAGGTGGCGCTGAAGCGGCTGGCTCGCTCGCACAAGTCCTGAGCTCCCGTCCGAAGGTCCCCGGTTCGACTGAACCGGGGACCTTCGGCCGTCGACCTCCACGCCGCTCTCGTTCCGAAGCCGCGGGCAGGGGCGCGATCCCGGCCGCGCGCCCGAGAGGCGGACGCGAGCCGACAGGTCGCCGCTCGATAGGGTGTGATCGTGAGCGTTCCCAACGTAGTCGTGCATCGCGACGCCGACGTGCTGGCCAAAGCCGTCGCCGCGCGGATCATCACCCGCCTGGTCGACGTGCAGTCGGCGAGGGGTTCGGCGTCGCTGGTGCTGACCGGTGGCACGGTCGGCATCGCCACCCTGGCCGCGATCGCCGAGACGCCCGCGCGTGACGCGGTCGACTGGCGCAAGCTGGACATCTGGTGGGGTGACGAGCGCTTCCTGCCCTCCGGAGACAAGGAGCGCAACGAGACCGGGGCCCGCGAGGCGCTGCTCGACCACGTCGACCTCGACCCCGAGCGCGTCCACGTCATGCGGGGGCCCGATTCCGGCATGACGGCCGAGGAGTCGGCCGACGCCTACGCGCAGGAGCTGCGCAAGGCCGCGCGTCCCGAGGACCACGGGCCCGTCCCCTCGTTCGACGTGATGCTGCTCGGCATGGGGCCCGACTCCCACGTGGCCTCGCTGTTCCCCGGCAACCCCGCCGTCTACGACACCCGTCCCGTGGTGGCCGTGCACGGATCGCCGAAGCCGCCGCCGGTGCGCATCTCGATGACCTTCCCCACCCTTCAGGCCTCGCGCGAGGTGTGGGTGGTGGCCGCGGGCGAGGAGAAGGCCGGGGCCGTACGGCTGGCGCTGTCGGAGGACTCGGGTCGGATGCAGGTGCCGGCCGCCGGCGCCAGGGGGCGGCAGCGCACGCTCTTCCTGCTCGACAGGGCCTCGGCGGCGAAGATCCCGCCGGGACTGGGCAGGATCGCCTCGCCGTGAAGCGGGGCGTCGTCGCCACAACCACCGGGCCATAAGCGGATTTGACACTAAATTTTAGGTCTTGTCAGCCCCGGGCGTGTTTTTTACCTTCATGGTCATCGACCTACGAAGGGAACGCCCCCCATGGTCTTACGCAACGTGGCCTTACGTCGCTGGGCCGCGGTCATCGCCGCGGCCGCCGCCGTACTCGCCGGCTCCGCTCCCGCCCTCGCCGACCCCGAGCCTTCGGGCAAGCTGGTCACCCCCAGCGCGGAGCCAGAGAACCTCGTTCCCGGCACCTACATCGTGGTCCTGAGGAACAGGCCCGAGGTGTCGAGGGCCGCCACCGACCTGACCGCCAAACACGGCGGCACCACGTTCAGGGAGTACCGGCACGCGCTGCGCGGCTTCGCCGTCCACGCCAGTGAGCGGCAGGCCAAGCGCCTGGCCGCCGACCCGTCGGTCGAGTACGTGCAGCAGGTGGTGGTGCACCGGGCCTCCGACACCCAGCCGAACCCGCCCTCGTGGGGCCTGGACCGCATCGACCAGCGCAACCTTCCGCTCAACGCCTCCTACACCTACGGGCCGACCGGTGCGGGCGTGCGCGCCTACATCATCGACACCGGCATCAGGCCCACCCACAGCGACTTCGGCGGCCGGGCCTCGATCGGCTTCGACGCGATCGGCGACGGCCAGAACGGCAACGACTGCCACGGCCACGGCACTCACGTGGCAGGGACGACCGGCGGCTCCTCCTACGGCGTGGCCAAGGGTGTGACGCTGGTCGGCGTCCGGGTCCTCAACTGCGAGGGCTCGGGCACCACCGACCAGGTCGTGGCCGGCATCGACTGGGTCACCGCGAACGCCGTCAAGCCCGCCGTCGCCAACATGAGCCTCGGGGGCAGCGCCGACGCCGTGCTCGACACCGCGGTCAAGAACTCCATCGCCTCGGGCGTCTCCTACGCCATCGCGGCGGGCAACGGCCTGTTCGGACTGTTCGCGCTGGACGCCTGCACCCAGTCACCCGCCCGCGTCCCTGAGGCGATCACCGTATCGATCACCAACAGCTCCGACACCAAGCCGTCGTGGGGCAACCGCGGCACGTGCGTGGACCTGTTCGCGCCCGGCTACAACATCACCTCGGCGTGGAAGGATTCGGACACCGCCTCGAGCACGATCAGTGGCACCTCGATGTCCACCCCGCACGTCACCGGCGCCGCCGCCCTCTACCTGCAGGGCCACACGGGAGCCACTCCCCAGCAGGTGCGCGACGCGATCGTGAACAACGCCACGACCGGCGTCGTCAAGAGTCCCGGCAGCGGCTCGCCCAACCGCCTGCTCTACATCCCGGGACTGTAGCCCCGCGGTCCCAGCCCCGCGGACGCGCCCCTGTCCGCGGGGCGCCCGGGTGTCAGGCCAGGGCGTCGATCTCCGCCAGCAGTGCCCGCTTGCCGTCCTGCCCCAGGTAGGAGGCCTGTACGGCATTGCGGGCGAACTGCGCGAGCTGCGCCTGCCCCATCCCGAACACGTGGGCGGCGACGCGGTACTCCGCGGCCAGCGTCGTGGCGAACATCGGCGGGTCGTCGCTGTTGAGCGTGACGAACAGCCCCTCCTCCAGCATGCGCGGCAGCGGGTGATCCTCGATCCGCTTCACCTGTCCCGTGCAGACGTTGGAGGTCGGGCAGACGTCGAGCGGCAGCTGCGTCTCCCTCAGGTGGGCGACCAGGCGGGGATCGTCGAGGGAGTTGATGCCGTGCCCGATCCGCTCGGCGCCGTAGCCCTCGATGACCTCCCACACCGTCTCGGGCCCGGACATCTCGCCACCGTGCGGGACGCTGTGCAGTCCGGCCGCGCGGGCGGCGGTGAAGGCGTCACGGTAGGCGTCCCGGTAGGCGGGCCGCTCCTGCTCGATCCCGCCGATGCCGAAACCTACCAACGCGGCGGGAGGTTCGTTGAGCGCGTGGTCCAGCGTGACACGGGCCGCCTCGGTCCCGTACTCGCCGGGGATGTCGAAGATGTAGGCCATCTCGACGCCGTGCTCGTCGAGCGACCGGCGCGCGGCCACGTCGAGCGCCTCGGTGACCGCGCGCATCGGCAGCCCGCGGACCCAGTGCGCGTACGGCGTGACCTGTAGTTCGACGTAGCGGCAGTTCTGCGGTGCGAGGTCGCGGGCCAGTCCCACCACCAGCGACGCGACGTCCTCAGGCTCGCGCACCAGGGCGTTGACCGCCTGGTAGACCTCGGCGAAGTGCGGGAAGTCGCGGAAGGTGTAGAAGGCCCGCAGCTCCTCCTCACCAGTGGGCACGCCGCTGTCGGGATGGCGGCGGGACAGTTCGAGCACGGTGGGCACCGAGGCGGAGCCGACCAGGTGCACGTGGAGTTCGACCTTGGGAAGGCGGTCGATGAAGTCGTCGATCGTCATGTCGACGACCCTAGGCATGCGCTCCCGCTGCCAGAAAGGCTTTGGGCGCGAATCTGACAACAACTCGTAAGGTTCAGCCTGCCCACGCGCGGGTGAGGGGAAGCAGCACGCCGTCGACCGCCTCGGCGGCGAAGGCGTCGTCGAGCGGCGGCCCGATGAAGATCAGACGGTGCCAGACGAGCGCCTCCACGATCTCGAACAGCCGTCCCGCCTCGACAGTCGCGGGAAGTTCCCCCCGCGCCGCCGCCCGCTCGATCAGCAGCGAGGTGCCGGCCAGGTCGCGCACCGGCATGTGCTCGCGCAGCGTTCTGGCCAGCTCCTGGTGGGAGACGAGTGTGGACGACAGCCCCATGATGAGCCCGTGCTTGCGCTCGGCCGCCGCCGACAGGCCCCTGACGACCTCGACGAGGTCGCCGCGCAGCGATCCTGTGTCGGGAACCGGCGGCACGTCCATGTCGAAGCGGCGGCAGATGACGTCGACGACGAGCTCGGGCTTGCCCGCCCAGCGCCGGTAGATGGTCGCCTTGCTGGCCTTGGCGCGCTTGGCGATCTGGTCGACGGACATCCGGTCGTAGCCCATCTCCGACAGCAGGTCGAAGGTGGCGTCGAGAATGGCCTTCTCCCTGCCGGGATCCAGTGATGGCACGCGTGGGTCCTTAGTTGTAGGCGAACTCCTGGAATCGTACGCCGGTGAGCTCAGCGGAGATCTCCCACAACCGCGCGGCCAGCGCCTCGTCGAGAGCGTCCTTGCTGGGGGTCAGCGGCTTGGACCTGGGCCCGAGGTACTCACCTCCCCTGATGAGCGGCGAGGTGGCCGCGTAGAGGGAGGGCACCGCCCCGTCCTCGGCGCTGTGGAGGAAGAGCTTCAGCAGCGGCCGGAAGGGGCCCACGCTGAAGAAGTTGGTGGCGGTGGCGCCGGGGTGGGTGGCCACCGACAGCAGCGCCGAGCCCGCCCGCCTCGCCCTGCGCTGCAGCTCGAAGGTGAACAGCAGGTTGGCCAGTTTGGAGCGGCCGTAGGAGCTCACCTTGCCGTAGCCGCGCTCCAGGCCGAGATCGTCGAAGTCGAGTTTGCCGAACTTGTGGGCGTCGCTGGCCACGTTGACCACCCGAGGGGCGGGCGCGGCCAGCAGGAGGGGCAGCAGCAGCCCGGTGAGAGCGAAGTGGCCCAGGTGGTTGGTGCCGAGCTGCAGCTCGAAGCCGTCCTTGGTCTCGCCGCGCGGGATCATTCCGAGGCCCGCGTTGTTGATCAGCAGATCGACGCGCTCCACACCCGCGGCGAACTCCCTCACCGAGGACAGGTCGGCCAGGTCCAGCCTGCGGAAGCCGACGTCGGCGCCGGGGACGTCGCGCAGGATGCCCGCCACGGCGGCCCTGCCGCGTTCCGGGTCGCGCGTGGCGACGGTGACGGTCGCGCCACGCCTGGCCAGTTCACGCGCCGTGGGCAGGCCGATGCCGCTGTTGGCGCCTGTGACGATCGCTGCGAGCTCGGACATGGAACCCTCCAGGTGTACGAAACGGTTTCGTACACCACTCTAACGGTCGAGCCGCGCCCGCGCGTGCGCCTCCTCCCTCCTGGCCACCTCCGCCCGTTGGTCGGCTTCGGCGAGCTTCCTGCGCGCCTTCGCCAGCTTCCTCTCCAGGTCGGCGACCTTCGCGGCCCGCTCGTCCCTGTCCTTGACCGCCTGCGCCAGCGTGGCCCGCCATTCCTCGTGGGCGGCGGTCGCCTCGGCCAGTTCCCTGGCCTTGCGCTCCTCCGCGGCCCGCCTGTCCTCCTCCGACGGCTTGCGGGCCGGGCGGGACGCGGGGATCGGGGCGGGAGCGAAACCGCTGTAGCTGAGGGGCTTGGCCAGGCGGCCGCGCCGTACCTCCTCGGCGGCGCCGGCGTCCACGGTGGCGGCATCGAGCGTCTGCTCCACCTCGGTCCCCGCCGAGGACGCCAGCCGCATCAACCGCTGGGAGAGCTTGGAGCGCCGGCCGGTCAGCTCGCCCAGCGCGTCGGCGTCCTGCGCCGCCCAGGCCGCACGCAGTTCCTCGCCCAGCTCCAGCAGCTCGGCCAGTTCGGCGGGATGATCGCGGGAGAGCTGGTTGACCGCCCACGCGGCGGCCGTGGGCTTGCGCAGCGCGGCCACCTGACGTGCGAGATCAGGACGTCCCGCCTGCTTGGCGGCGCGAGCCTCGGCCTCGCGGGCGGCGATGAACTCGGCCAAGGGAAGCGAATAGAGCCGGTCGGCGATCTCGTCAAGATCCACACTTGACAAGTACCCCACATGGCCGGATTTGTAGCGCATAGTGGAAGCAGCCAACTCGAGCGGAGGCCCCCGTGTTCGAGCGCTTCACCGACCGTGCCCGCAGGGTGGTCGTCCTGGCCCAGGAAGAGGCCAGGACGCTCAACCACGACTACATCGGCACCGAGCACCTGCTTCTGGGGCTGCTCCACGAGGACGACAGCATCGCGGGGATGGTCCTGCAGGACTGCGGCGCCGACCTCGGCGAGTTGCGCGAGGCGATCGAGGAGATCATCGGGCAGGGCTCCTCCCCTCCGGGAGGCCACATCCCCTTCACCCCGCGCGCCAAGAAGGTGCTCGAACTCTCGCTGCGGGAGGCCCTGCAGCTCGGGCACCACTACATCGGCACCGAGCACGTCCTGCTGGGGCTCATCCACGAGGGCCAGGGCGTCGCCGCCCAGGTGCTCGTCGAAAGAGGGCTCGACCTGAACAGGCTCAGGCAGCGAGTCGTCCTGAAGCTCGGCTCCGCGTCCCCGAGGGACCGGCTGCACCTCGACCACAGGCTCCAGCAGATCCAGGAGAGCCTCGACAGGATCGAGCGGCGCCTGGACACCCTGGGCGCGCCCGCTGACATCAAGGACACCGGACGGCTCGGCGACGCGAGCGAAGGCTAGAGCGAGACGTCCGTCGCCCGCCTCGCCTCCACAGACGCGCCTCACCCCGCTGTCAGGTGATTCTCAGAAACGCGGTGCAACCTGCCGGTATTCGGACAGACCGGAGGGCGCCACATGCACGCTGACGACAACCACGACCGGGGCCTCGCCTTCGACCTGCCGGGGCTGCTCGACCGGCGCGGGGCGCTCGGGCTCCTCGGTGGCGCGGTGCTCCTCGGCGCAGTCGGGTGCGCGGGCGAGGCCGGCTCCTCGGCCGCGCGGGCAGCCGCCGGGGAGATCCCCGACGAGACGGCAGGGCCGTATCCCGGCGACGGCTCCAACGGCCCGAACATCCTCACCCAGAGCGGCGTCGTCCGCCAGGACATCCGCGCCGGCTTCGGCTCGGGGTCGGCGACCGCCGAGGGGGTGCCGCTGACCATCGAGCTCACCGTCACCGACGACGGCGCCCCCTACCGGGGCGCGGCCGTCTACCTGTGGCACTGCGACCGCGAGGGCCGGTACTCGATGTACTCGGAGGGGGTCACCGGCGAGACCTACCTGCGTGGCGTCCAGGAGGCCGACGCGAACGGCCTGGTCCGCTTCACCAGCGTCTTCCCCGGCGCCTACGCGGGACGCTGGCCGCACGTCCACTTCGAGGTGTACGGCAGCCTCGCCGAGGCGACCAAGGCCGGCGAGCAGGTCAAGACCTCGCAGCTGGCCTTCCCCGAGGACGTCTGCACGACGGTGTACGCCACCTCCGGCTACGAGCAGAGCGTCACCAACCTGACCCGGTCGTCGCTGGAGGACGACAACGTCTTCGGCGACGGCTACGAAAGCCAGCTGGCGACCTTGAGCGGGGACGTCTCGGGCGGCTACACCGCCAGACTGGCCGTGCCGGTCTGACCGGGCGCTCCATCGGATCGCCTCGGAGTGCGGCGGCGCCGCCGAGCTCGCCCCTGTGGCCTTCGGGCTCGGCGGCGGTCGCGGTGGCCTCAGACCTGAGCCGCCGGCGCCATCCGGCCGGTGGCCATGCGGGCCTCGACCACGCCGGGATCGTCGGTGTAGTGCAGGTCAGCGCCCAGGCTGATCATCAGGCGGCGCATGCGGGTGTTGTCCGACAGCATGCTGGCGCGGATCTCGGCGAAGCCGTGGTCGCGGGCGAGATCGACGAGGATGCGGGCGAGCCTGGCGCCCAGCCCGCGGCCCTGCCAGCCGTCCTCGACCAGGACGGCGATCTCGGCGCTGCCCGGGTCCTGCGTGTACATGAGGGAGGCCAGAGCGACCACCTGGCCGTCACGGCAGGCCACGACCGACTCGCCGCGGTCACGGTCGCACAGCCGGTCGAACAGGCGCGGTGGCAGAGCAGGCATGGCGGTGAAGTAGCGGAAGCGGCGCGACTCCGGCGAGCAGCGGTCGTGCAGGTCGCGTACGGCCTCGCGAAAGGCCTCCGTCAGCGGGCGCACCTCGACCTCGACGCCGTCGGCCAGACGCAGCGCGCGGTCGGCCGGGCTCGGCTCGACGGGGGGCTGGGCCAGCCGTACGAGGGCGGCCGCGCGGGCGGCCTCGGTGAGGGTGAAGGGCAGCTCGCCGCGGCGCAACCGGATCGCCCGCTTGGGGGCGACGGGTACGACGAGCTGATGCGGGTCGGGCAGATCACTCACGTGATCACCGTAGGACCACCGGGCGGAGTCGGCGCGCAGTAGCTCGGCGAGGAACTCGGGCAGGCGCCAGGGCTGGGCGCGCAACCGCAGGGCGAGGAGCAGGGCGCGGGTGGGCTCGTCGGCCAGCTCGTGGGCGGCGGCGGGCACGACGTGGACGCGTCGGCCGCCTGCGGCCTCGATCGCCGCGACGACGTCCTGGGCGGAGGCGGGGACCTCGGCGACGAACTCGTCGACGGTGCCGTCGGTGTCGGGCTGGACGGACAGTCCCAGGATGTTGCCACCGCGCGCGGCCAGCGCGGCCGTGAGCGAGGCGAGGCGTCCCGGTCGTTCGTCGACCGTGGTGCGGATGCGCAGAAATGCCATGTGAGTGCTCCCCTCCGTTGCCGTTCCAGGATGCGGGAGATCTGTTACGCGCCTGCTACGCGGTGGTGGCCCCGCAGTTTCGTCTGCCGGATTCGCCCGCCGGGTGCGGTGCCGGGCGGGACCGCGGTCGGCCGACGCCCGAATCCGTGGCGGGATGCGCGAAGATGTGCGGATATAGCAGGATGTTGCCTCATGAGTACGCGTGTTCCTTCGTTCAGCGACGACTTCGTCAACGGAGACGTCTCCTTCTGGCATCGCTCCCTCGGCGACCCGTCCCCCGCTCCCGCCCTCGACGGCGACCGCAGGGCGGACGTGGTGATCGTGGGCGCGGGCTACACGGGCCTCTGGACGGCGTACTACCTCAAGCGGGCCAGGCCGTCGCTCGACATCGTGGTGCTGGAGAAGGAGTTCGCCGGATTCGGCGCCTCAGGACGCAACGGAGGCTGGCTGACCGGCGACCTGGCGGGCACGCACGAACGCTACGCCAAGACGCACGGCGTGGAGGCCACCAGGCTGTTGCAGCAGGAGATGTACTCCTCGATCGACGAGGTGATCGAGGTCTGCGGCAAGGAAGGCATCGACGCCGACATCGTCAAGGGCGGGGTGCTCAACGTCGCCAGGGGCAGCGCGCAGGCGGCCAGGCTGCGCGCGTCGGTCGCCGCCGGCTCCAGGTGGGGCGTCGAGGCCGAGCTGCTGACCCCCGAGGAGCGTGAGGCCAGGCTGCGCGTGGCGGGCGCGGTCCAGGCCTCCTGGAGCACCCACTGTGCCAGGATTCACCCCGGCAAGCTGGTGCGGGGGCTCGCCAAGGTCGTCAGGGAGTCGGGGGTGGAGATCTTCGAGCGCACGCCGGTCGCCGAGATCGCGCCGCACAGGGCCGTCACGCCGTACGGCACCGTCACCGCCGACTACGTGATCAGGGCCACCGAGGGCTTCACCGCCACGATCAAGGGTCTGCGGCGGCAGTGGCTGCCCATGAACAGCTCCATGATCGTCACGGAGCCCCTGCCGGACGCCTTCTGGGAGCAGGTCGGATGGGAGGGCTCCGAACTGCTCGGCGACATGGCCCACTACTACATGTACGCCCAGCGCACCGCCGACGGCCGCATCGCCTTCGGCGGCAGGGGCAGGCCCTACCTGTACGGCTCGCGCGTGGACGCCCGCGGGCACACCCACGACTGGACCATCGAGGCGCTGTGGTCGCTGCTGGTCGACTTCTTCCCCGCCGCCGCCCCCGCCAGGATCGCCCACGCCTGGTCGGGCGTGCTCGGGGTGCCGCGCGACTGGTGCTCCACCGTCCACGTGGACCACTCCACCGGCCTCGGGTGGGCCGGCGGCTACACCGGCCACGGCGTCACCACGACGAACCTGGCAGGCCGTACCCTGCGCGACCTGATCCTCGACGAGCCGAGCCCGCTCACGGGGCTGCCGTGGGTGGGCCGCGAGGTGCGCGCGTGGGAGCCCGAGCCGCTGCGCTGGCTCGGCGTCCACTCCATGTACCGCCTCTACCGCGCGGCCGACGCCCGCGAACGCTCGATGCGCCGTACGTCCTCCCTGGCCCGCATCGCCGATCTCATCACCGGTCACTAAGGAGTACCTGTTGCACACCCTCTTCCGCGGCGGCCGCGTCTTCACCGCCACCGGCTCCCCCTCGGCCGGCTCCCCCTCGGCCGGCTCCTCCTCGACCGGCGACGCCGTGCTCGTGCGCGACGGCGTGATCGTCGCCGTCGGCGACGAGGCCGACCTGGTACGGCAGGCGCCGGCCCACGAGACGGTCGACCTCGAGGGCGGCCTGCTCATGCCGGGCGTCACGGACGCGCACATCCACCCGGTGCAGGCAGGGCTCGAACACGCCAAGTGCGACCTGTCGGAGATCTACGGGCTCGACGCCTACGTGGCGGCGATCGCGGCCTACGCCGGCCGCTGCGACAAGGAGTGGATCGACGGCGGCGGCTGGGACATGTCCGCCTTCCCCGGCGGCCTGCCGCACCGCTCCCAACTCGACTTCCTCGACCGGCCCGCCTACCTGATCCAGCGCGACCACCACGCCGCCTGGGTCAACACCCGCGCGCTGGAGCTGGCGGGCATCACCCGCGACACCCCGGACCCCGCCGACGGAAGGATCGAGCGCGACGCCGACGGCACCCCCAGCGGTGTCCTGCACGAAGGCGCCATGGACCTGGTCGGCCTGCTCACCCCCCGCCCCACCGCCGACGACATGGACGCCGCTCTCGTCACGGCGCAGCGGCACCTGTTCTCGCTCGGCATCACCGGCTGGCAGGACGCGATCGTCGGCTCCTACGCGGGCTCCGACGACCAGCTTCCCACCTACCTGGCAGCGGCCAAGGCAGGACGGCTGAAGGCACGCGTCGTCGGCGCGCTGTGGTGGGACCGCGCCCAGGGGGCCGAGCAGATCGACTCGCTGATCGAGCGCAGGGCCATGGCCGAGGGCCTGGACAGGTTCAGCGCCGGCGCGGTGAAGATCATGCAGGACGGCATCACCGAGAACTTCACCGCCGCGGTGATCGAGCCGTACTGCAGGTGCGGCGGCACGGGCCTGTCCTACATCGACCCCGCCAAGCTGCGCGAGTACGTCGCCGAGCTCGACCGGCACGGCTTCCAGGTGCACTTCCACGCCATCGGCGAACGGGCAGTGCGCGAGGCGCTGGACAGCTTCGAGGGGACCTCCCCCGCCAACCGGCACCACATCGCGCACCTGCAGATCATCGAGCCCTCCGACGTGCCGCGCTTCGCCACGCTCGGGGTGACCGCGAACCTGCAGCCGCTGTGGGCCACCCACCACGCGCAGATGGACGAGCTGACGCTGCCCTTCCTCGGCGAGGAGCGTTCGGGCTGGCAGTACCCGTTCGCGTCGCTGCTGTCGCACGGGACCCGCCTGTGCGCGGGCAGCGACTGGCCGGTCTCGAACGCCGACCCCATCCAGGGGATGCACGTGGCGGTCAACCGTACCGAGCCGGGAGGTTCGGTCCACGCCGGCTACCCGACCGCGCAGACACCGTTCCTGCCCGGCGAGCGGATCGACCTGGCGACCGCCATGACCGCCTACACGGCGGGCTCGGCGTGGATCAACCGCTCGCCCGCGGGAACGATCGAGCCGGGCCGTCCCGCCGACCTGGTCGTCCTCGACCGTGACCCGTTCGAGCTGCCCTCGTCCGAGATCTGGACGGCGCGCGTGCGGCTCACCTTCGTCGACGGCGAACCGGTCTACCAGCGCTAGCCCCGACCCCGCGGAACGCACCCGCCCGGCGTGCTCGCCCGACCCCGAACCGCCTTGGCGGGTACACCGCCCCGAACAACCTGTGCGGGTACACGGCCCCGAACAGCCTGTGCGGGTACACGACTCCGAACGGCCTGGGCGGGTCACCCGGCCCGCCGGGCGGTTCCAGACGATCGGTCACTGAGCGACGAGGTGAGCCGCCCCGGCGCCACGGCGAGAGACCGCCCCACGCCGCCGGGGGAACACCTGCCTCACCTGGGAGAACCCGCACCCCGGGCGGGCGACGACAGGAGGCGACCGCCACCGACGACCGGAAGGCCGCCCGAACACCCCGCCGCGCGACGGCCCGCGTCACAACCGAAAGGCGACCGCAGCCCACGGAAGGCGGGAACCGAACCGCCCCCACAGGCCGCGAAAAACGGGAACCGACCCACGAAAGACAGCAACCGTAAGACCGCCCAGAGGCACCGCACGGAAGGCAGGAACCGAAAGACCGCCCCAGGGCCAGGGAAGGCGGCCCCGCACCCCGAGCGGGCACGGCACGAAGGCGCCCGGCGACGACGACGGAACGCCACCCGACAACCCCGGAGGCCGACGGGTCGAACGAGGGGAAGCCGGCCCCGACAGGAGAGCTTCCAGCGGAACGCGGGCCCCGGGAGCGACGATCCGACGATCCGGTCGATGACCTGCACGAAGACCCGAGCGACCCGGTGCCGGCCCAGGACTCCCAGGACGCGGGCGAGCCGAAAGGGCCGACAACGCGAAGACCCCGGCCTGTCGCGGGCCGGGGTCTTCGGGGTTCGGAAGTCCTACCAGGGGGACTTGTTGGCGCGCAGGCGCTCGAGGGCCTCCTCGAGGATCGCCTTGCCGTCCTTGTCGCTCCTGCGCTCCTTCACGTACGCCAGGTGCGTCTTGTACGGCTCGTTCCTCGGGGGAGCCGGCGGCGCCGCCTCATCCTGGCCGGCCGGGAGGCCGCAACGGGGGCAGTCCCATGTCTCGGGGACCGCCGCGTCGCTGGCGAAGCTGGGGCGCGTCTCATGCATGTTGGCGCACCAGAACGAGACCCGCACTCTCGGAGCTGCCTCGCCGCGCTCGGCCTCCCCCATAGGGCCGGCGCCGACTCGGCTGCCACGGATCGCGTTGCCACTACCCACGGATGAACTCCTCGCTCGATCGCCCCGCGTGCGGCGGGGGGAGAATCACTGTCACGCGTTGACGTGCTGTCAGGGCTTGAGCAGCAGGCCAAGGGCGATGATGCAGACGAACCACACGATGCCGGTGATGATGGTCAGCCGGTCGAGGTTGCGCTCCACCACCGAGGAACCGCCGAAGTTCGACGAGAAACCGCCGCCGAACATGTCGGACAGACCTCCGCCCTTACCCTTGTGGAGCAGCACCAGCAGGATCATGAGGCAGCTCGCCAGGATGAGGGCGATGGAGATTCCGATAGTCACCGTAGACCCGTTCTTTCAATGCTCTGTTCGCGCGACGATTCAAACTTGCTTCTAGAGGGTACGACCTGCTGTCAAGTCGCACCCTCCGAACGCTGTAGTCAGCCAGACATTTCGCCGAAACGGCAGATCTTGACGTACTCCCCTGCATCGAGGCTTGCACCGCCCACGAGGGCGCCGTCGATGTCGGGTTGAGCCATGATCCCGGCGATGTTGTCAGACTTGACCGAGCCTCCGTAAAGGATACGGATGCCGACGGCCACTTCGGGCGTGTAGAGCGCGGCGAGTCGTGCTCGAAGCGCGCTGCACACCTCTTGTGCGTCTTGCGGAGTGGCCACCTCGCCGGTACCGATCGCCCAGACCGGCTCGTAGGCCACCACTATCGATTTTGCCTGCTCTTCGCTGATTCCGCGCATGGCGGCCTCAAGTTGTGCCTCGCAGTGGCCCGTCTGGTTCTGCGCCTGCCGTATCTCGAGGGTCTCGCCGACGCACAGGATCGGCGTCAGGGAGTGGCGGTAGGCGGCCTGGACCTTGGCGTTGACGAGATCGTCGTCCTCATGGTGGTACTGCCGCCGCTCGGAGTGGCCGATGGTCACGAAGGTGCAACCGAGTTTGGCCAGCATCGCGCCCGAGATCTCACCGGTGTAGGCACCGGCGTCGTGCCGGGACAGGTCCTGCGAGCCGTAGACGATCCGCAGCTTGTCGCCGTCGACCAGCGTCTGCACGCTGCGCAGGTCGGTGAACGGCGGCAGCACCGCCACGTCGACCTTGTCGAAGTCCTTGTCGTTGAGTGCGAATGCCAGCTTCTGGACCAGCGCGATGGCCTCGAGGTGGTTGAGGTTCATCTTCCAGTTGCCGGCGATGAGCGGCTTGCGCGTACTCAATGCTCGCTCACCACGCGTCCGCGCTCGCTGCGTCGGGTTCGCTGCACGTCAGTCCTCCAGGACGGCCAGGCCGGGCAGGGTCTTGCCTTCGAGATACTCGAGGCTAGCCCCACCACCGGTGGAAATGTGGGAGAAGCCGTCCTCGGGCAAGCCAAGCTTGCGCACGGCTGCGGCCGAGTCGCCGCCGCCGACCACGGTGAAGGCCTCGGAAGCGACCAACGCCTCGGCCACCGCGCGAGTTCCGCCGGCGAACGCGTCGAACTCGAACACGCCCATCGGGCCGTTCCAGAAGACGGTGCGCGCGTCGGCGAGCTTGCCCGCGAACAGCTCGCGGCTCCTGGGCCCGATGTCGAGCCCTTGGCGGTCGGCCGGGATCGCGGTGGCCTCGACCACCTCGTGGTCGGCGTCCTCGGCGAAGTGGGTGGCCGCCAGCACGTCGACGGGCAGAACGAGCTCGACGCCGCGCTTGGCGGCCTCGTCGAGGAAGCCGCGCACCTGGTCGAGCTGGTCCTCCTGCAGCAGCGACCTGCCGACCTCGTGACCCTGGGCCTTGAGGAAGGTGTAGGCCATGCCGCCGCCGATGAGCAGCCTGTCGACCTTGGTCAGCAGGTTGGCGATGACGCCGAGCTTGTCGGAGACCTTCGCGCCGCCGAGCACGACCACGTAGGGCCGCTCGAGGTCCTCGGTGAGCTTCTTGAGCACCTCGACCTCGGACACGATGAGCCTGCCCGCCGCGTGCGGCAGCAGCTGCGGCACGTCGTAGACGCTGGCGTGCTTACGGTGCACGGCGCCGAAGCCGTCGCCGACGTACAGCTCGGCGAGGCCGGCCAGCCGCTCGGCGAAGGCACGCCTGACGGCGTCGTCCTTGGACTCCTCGCCGGGCTCGAAGCGCAGGTTCTCCAGAAGGGCGACCTGGCCGTCCTGGAGTCCTTCCACCGTCTCGGTCCCGACGACCTCGGGCGAGAAGGCGACCTCCTGCCCCAGCAGCTCGCCCAGGCGCCTGGCGACGGGCCTGAGGGAGTACTTGGGATTCGGCTCCCCCTTGGGGCGCCCCAGGTGGGCGCAGACGACGACTTTCGCGCCGCGCTCCACCAGGGTCCTGATCGTGGGCACCGACGCGCGGATGCGGCCGTCGTCGGTGATCGTGTCCCCGTCGAGGGGGACGTTCAGGTCGGCGCGCACGAGCACGCGCCGGCCCTTCACGTCGAGATCGTCGAGCGTGCGCATCAGAGGTCAGCGCCCACCAGCTGGATGAGGTCGGCGAGGCGGTTGGAGTAGCCCCACTCGTTGTCGTACCAGCCGACGACCTTCACCTGGTTGCCGATGACCTTGGTCAGGCCCGCGTCGAAGATGCAGGAGGCGGGGTCGGTGACGATGTCGCTGGAGACGATCTCGTCCTCGGTGTAGGTGAGGATGCCCTTGAGCGGGCCATCGGCGGCGGCCTTGACGGCGGCGTTGACCTCCTCGACGGTGACCTCGCGGGCCAGGTCGACGGTCAGGTCGGTGGCCGAGCCCGTCGGGATCGGCACGCGCATCGCGAAGCCGTCGAGCTTGCCCTTCAGCTCGGGCAGCACCAGGCCGATGGCCTTGGCGGCGCCGGTGGAGGTCGGCACCACGTTGAGGGCGGCGGCGCGGGCGCGGCGCAGGTCCTTGTGCGGGCCGTCCTGCAGGTTCTGGTCCTGCGTGTAGGCGTGGATGGTGGTCATCAGACCCTTCTCGATGGTGAAGGCGTCGTGGATGACCTTGGCCATCGGGGCCAGGCAGTTGGTGGTGCAGGAGGCGTTGGAGATGATCGTGTGCGACGCGGGGTCGTACTTGTCATGGTTGACGCCCATCACGATGGTGATGTCCTCGCCCTTGGCGGGCGCGGAGATGATCACCTTCTTGGCGCCGTTGTCGGCGTGCACCTTGGCCTTGGCGGCGTCGGTGAACAGGCCGGTCGACTCCACCACCACGTCGACACCCAGGTCGCCCCACGGCAGCTTGGCGGGGTCACGCTCTTCGAAGACCTTGATGGCCTTGCCGTCAACGGTGATCTCGTCGCTCGAAGCCTTCACCTCGTACGGCAGGCGGCCCAGGATGCTGTCGTACTTCAGCAGGTGGGCGAGCGTCGCGTTGTCGGTCAGGTCGTTGACCGCGACGATCTCGATGTCCTTGCCGCTGGCGGCGACCGCTCGCCAGAAATTGCGGCCGATGCGACCGAAGCCGTTGACGCCTACGCGGATGCTCACGGAACCGTCTCCTCGTACATGAATGGCGGGCTGAAACCTCAAACGCAAACACTATCGGACCGAAATTGGTTTAGACCACGCGAGGTCCCACCCTGTTTTTCGTCGATCACCACACGTCATTTGCACCACTCGAGTAAAGTGCCCGACTCGTTACTGTCAACACGTCTCTATCCCTAGGACCGCACAATGACCCAGCAGAAGTCAGGACTGGTCCCCGGCATCCTCATCGGCCTGGTGGCCATGCTCGTCGGCGCGGGCGTCCACGGGGCCGTCATCGGCGTCACGGAGTACAACCTCGGCATCGTCGCCGTGCTGGTCGGCATGCTCGTCGGCCTCGGCGTGACGGCCGTCAAGCCGTCCAGCGCCGTCCTGCCGTCGCTGGCAGCGCTCTTCGGCCTCGTCGGCGCGGCCCTCGGCACCACCATCGGCGTGATCGCGCTCACCGTGAAGGACGCCCCGGGTACCGGCTACGTGACCGCGGCCCGCACGGTCGTCACGCAGTTCGACAGGGTGATCCAGGCCGACCCGGTGGTCGCGCTGTTCTGGGTGATCAGCGCGGTGGCGGCGTTCGCGTTCGTGAACAAGCGGGTCAAGGCCGTCAGGGCGGCCAGGGCCGAGGCCGTCCAGACGCCGCCCGCCGCTGCTCCGCAGGAGCCCGTCGACCTGTTCACTCCCAGGAACCGCTGACCCCGCCCGCAGGCCGGCTTCACTCCGAGGAACGCCACGCCCCGACGGCTCCGCCCCCGAAGCACCGCCGAGCGGCCTTCGGCATCCCCCCACCTGGCAGCCGTCGCGAGCGGCACACAGCGCCCGCCGCCCGCCGCCTGCCTGCGAGCCCCTGAGCGGCACACCACGGTGCCCGCCGCCCGGCCCCGAGCCCTTGAGCGGCACACGATGCCCCCCACTCGCCCGCGAGCCCCTGACTGAGCGGCACACGATGCCCGCCACTCGCCCGCGAGCCCCTGACTGAGCGGCACGCGATGCCCGCCGCCCGGCCGCGAGCCCCTGAGCGGCACGAACAGCCCGTTCGCCTCCACGCCGAACCGCTGCCGGGACCCGCCTGTGCAGCACGAGGCCGGCCGCACTCCGCTCTCAGGCGGCCCTCGGGCGCCCAGGTCCATCCCACTGAGGGTCCATCCCGCCCGTTGAGGGTCCATCCCGCTGAGACAGTCCCCGGCTCATCGCCGCGCCCCGCCGACCCGACGAACGGCCCGGCCTCCCCCGTTCAGCCGTGCCCTCTGCGAGCCGCTGAGCAGCCGACTCCCGCCCCGGCAGCGCCCCATGAGCGGCCTGGCGAGCCAAGACTCCCCGTTCAGCCCCGGCCCTGCGAGCCGGTGATCGGCCTACGCCTGCCCTGCTCACCCTCGGGAGCCGATGAGGGCCGCGGCCCCGCTCTCCTACGAGCGGCCCAGGTCCCGTTCGGTCCTGCCCGCGAGCCGCTCGCTGACCGCCGCCGTCCGTGACGCTCCACCGCTGAACGGTCCTCGGGCACCGCGGGGGGACGGCACCCGCACGGCTCACGCAGCGAGCATCTCCGCCGAGTGCCCCCCGAGCACCGTGAGGGGGACGGCACCCGCACGGCTCACGCAGCGAGCATCTCCGCCGAGTGCCCCTCGAGCACCGCGGGGGGAACGGCGCCCGCACGGCTCACGGGGCGAGCATCTCCACGGTCAGGTTGGCCTCGGTGTTGGGAATGCCCAGGTCGGAGGCGCGCTTGTCGGCCATCGCCAGCAGCCGCCTGATACGGCCCGCGATCGCGTCCTTGGTCAGCGGCGGGTCGGCGATCTGGCCCAGTTCCTCCAGCGACGCCTGCTTGTGCTCCACCCGCAGCCGGCCGGCGATGACCAGGTGGTCGGGGGCGTCGTCGCCGAGGATCTCCAGCGCCCGCTGCACCCGCGCACCCGCCGCCACAGCCGCGCGCGCCGAACGCCGCAGGTTGGCGTCGTCGAAGTTGGCGAGCCTGTTGGCGGTGGCGCGCACCTCGCGGCGCATCCGCCGCTCCTCCCACGCGAGCACGCTGTCGTGGGCACCGAGCCTGGTCAGCAGCGCGCTGATCGCGTCGCCGTCCCGCACGACGACCCTGTCGACGCCGCGCACCTCCCGCGCCTTGGCGTGGATCTTGAGCCGCCGCGCCGAGCCCACCAGCGCGAGCGCCGCCTCAGGTCCTGGGCAGGTCACCTCCAGCGACATCGAACGGCCCGGCTCGGTCAGCGACCCGTGGGCGAGGAAGGCCCCCCGCCATGCCGCCTCCGCGTCGCAGGAGGCTCCTGCCACCACCTGGCGGGGCAGACCCCTGACAGGGCGGCCGTGGTTGTCGATCAGGCCGGTCTGCCTGGCCAGCGCCTCGCCGTCGCGGTAGACGCGCACGACGTAGCGCGAGCCCTTGCGCAGCCCCGCGGGAGCGAGCACGAGCACCTCGGCCTTGTGGCCGAAGACCTCGCCGATGTCCTTGATCAGCCGGCGGGCGGTGGCGTTGGTGTCGAGCTCGGCCTCGATCACGATGCGTCCGCCCACGAGGTGCAGCCCGCTCGCGAAGCGCAGCAGCGTGGACACCTCCGCCTTGCGGCAGCAAGGCTTGAGCACCGGCAGTCGGCTCAGCTCGTCCTTCACCACACCTGTCATTGCCATAAGCGTTAGTCCTCCCCCATACAGACCGGCTCCCAAGAAGTCTCTCGCACCTTCGCGCGACGCCGACCAGGATCAACGCTTCTGGAGGAAAATCTCGTCAAGGACGGAGGCAAGACGTCGTGGGTCATGCCTCGGCGAGCCGTCCTCGGCCGCCACGACGGCCGTGACCACCCGGCCGCCCAGAGCGGCCGCGGCCTTCTCCAGCGCGTCGGGGTCGTCGACCACGCCCGTGTCGGCCAGGACCACGTCCACCGTGAGGTCGGGGGCGTGCTGCCTGAGCACCTCCAGGTGTTGCTGGGGTGAGAAGTCGTCGGTCTCGCCCGGCTGGGGGGCGAGATTGAGCGTGACCAGCCGCCGTGCCCTGGTGACGTGGAGCGCCTCGGCCAGCTCGGGCACCTTCAGGTGCGGCAGCACGCTGGTGAACCACGATCCGGGGCCGAAGACGACCCAGTCGGCGTCGAGGATCGCCTGCACAGCCTCGGGACGCGCGGGCGGGTCCTCGGGCACCAGCGAGATGGCCTGGACCCTGCCAGGGGTGAGCGCGCACGCCACCTGGCCGCGTACGGTCGAGGTCACACCGTCGAGCTCGACCTCGGCGACGATGTCGAGCGGCACCGAGGCCATCGGCAGCACCCTGCCGTGGGCGCCGAGCAGGCGTCCCACCCAGTCGAGCCCCGCCACCGGGTCTCCCAGCAGCTCCCACAGGGCCACGATCAGGAGGTTGCCGACGGCGTGCCCGTGCAGGTCGCCCTCGCTCCTGAACCGGTGCTGGACCACCTCGCTCCAGGTACTGCCCCATTCGTCGTCGCCGCACAGCGCGGCCAGCGCCATCCGCAGGTCGCCGGGCGGCAGCACGCCGAGCTCGCGCCTGAGCCTGCCGCTGGAGCCGCCGTCATCGGCCACGGTCACGACGGCGGTCAGTTCGTCCGTCACGGTCCGCAGCGCGGTCAGGGAGGCGTAGAGCCCGTGTCCGCCGCCCAGCGCGACCACCTTCGGTCTTCGCCCCACACGCCCGTCATCCGCGGCCCGCACATCCTCACGAGCCTCACCGTCCACCGCCCGCGCGTCTGCCCGAACCTCACCGACCGGAGCTTCCAGAGCGTCGCCGGCCGAAGCCCGCATGTCCTGCCGAGAGCCGCCGACCACGCCACCCGCGCCCTCCCGAGGGTCGCCGGCCACACCGCCCGCGTCCTCCCAAGAGCCGCCTGCCACGCCGCCCGCGTCCTCCTGAGGGCCGGCCACGCCTCTGGCGACCTTCCGAGGCTCACCGACCGGTCCGCGCGCTATCGCCTCGACCTCGCGCCCCGAGCCCTCCGCGTCCGACCGCACCTCGTGTGCCGAGCCCTGCCCGTCGTACCCCGAGCGCTGCGCGTCCGACCGCGCCTCGTCCTCAGCACGCCGCGCCTCCAGCCGGACCTCACCCGACGGACGCCGCGCCTCCAGCCCGGCCTCGCCCGACGAACGCCGCGCCTCCAGCCCGACCTCGCCCGACGGACGCCGCGCCTCCAGCCCGACCTCGCCCGACGGACGCCGCGCCTCCGGCCGGACCATCCGGTCCGGCCGCTGCGTTTCCTGCTTGGCTATGTTCCGCTGCTCATCCGTCACTCCCGGCCCACATCCCGGTGACTCACCTGGACCTCCATCCCGCGGTCGCGCAGCCGGCCGCCGAGCTGTTCCGCCATGGCCACGCTGCGGTGCTTCCCGCCTGTGCAGCCCACCGCCAGCGTCGCGTAGCTCTTGCCCTCGCGAGAGTACCCGGCCGCGACGATCTTGAACGCCTCCTCGTAGGCGTCGAGGAACTCCTTGGCCCCCGCCTGTCCGAGGACGTAGTCGCGCACGGGAGCGTCGAGGCCGTTCATCGGCCGCAGGTCGGGCACCCAGTGCGGGTTGGGCAGGAAGCGGCAGTCGACGACGAGGTCGGCGTCGACGGGCAGGCCGTACTTGAAGCCGAAGGAGACCACGTTGACCCGCAGCCCCGGCCTGTTGTCGCCGCCGAAGTAGGCGACGATCTTGTTGCGCAGCTCGTGGACGTTGTGCGCCGAGGTGTCTATCACCAGGTCGGCGTTGGCGCGCACCTCGCGCAGGATGCCGCGCTCGCGCGCGATGCCGTCGACCAGCCTGCCCTCGCCCTGCAGCGGGTGCGGCCTGCGCACGTTCTCGAACCTGCGCACCAGCTCCTCGTCGCTGGCCTCGAGGAACACCACGCGGACGCGCACCCCGCGCCCCTCCAGCTCCTCGATCGCCGCGTTGAGGTCGGTGGTGAACGCCAGGCTCCGCACGTCGACCACGGCCGCCACCTTGTCGGCGGCCAGCTTGACCCTTCCCGCCTCCTCGGCCATGGCGAACAGCAACCCCGGCGGCAGGTTGTCGATGACGAACCAGCCCAAGTCCTCAAGCGCCTTGGCCGCGGTGCTGCGCCCGGCGCCTGACATGCCGGTCACGATGACGAACGCGGTCTCGGCGCGTCCTTGATGCTCTGGGCTGCTCATAACCCTCACTACTCCTGGGCAAACCTCGACACGATCACCTCTGCGGTCGCGCGGCCGATGCCGGGAACCTCGCAGATCTCGGCCACGGTGGCCTCACGCAGCCGCTTCACGGAGCCGAAATGCTTGAGCAACGCCTGTCTACGGGCCGGGCCGAGGCCAGGCACGCCGTCGAGCGCGCTCTCCTTCACCGTCTTGGACCGCTTGGATCGATGGTAGGTGATGGCGAAGCGATGTGCCTCGTCGCGCACCCGTTGCAGCAGGTAGAGGCCCTCGCTGGCGCGCGGCAGGATGACCGGCTGGTCGTCGCCCGGCAGCCAGACCTCCTCCAGCCGCTTGGCGAGCCCGCACACCGCGACGTCGTCGACGCCAAGCTCGTCGAGCGCCCGCTGTGCCGCCGCGGCCTGCGGCCCCGCGCCGTCGACCACCACCAGGTTGGGCGGATAGGCGAACTTGCGCGGCTTGCCGGTCTCCGGGTCGATCGGCCCGTGCCCATGCTCGTCCTCCGCCGTCAGCTCGCCGGTGGCCGAGCGCTCCTCCAGGTAGCGCTTGAACCTGCGGGTGATCACCTCGTGGATCGAGGCGACATCGCCCTCCTTCGTCCGTACGGCGAAGCGCCGGTACTCGCTCTTGCGGGCGAGCCCGTCCTCGAAGACCACCATCGACGCGACGACGTTCTCCCCCTGCAGGTGGGACACGTCGTAGCACTCGATGCGCAGCGGCGCCTGGTCGAGGTCGAGCGCTTCGGCGATCTCCTGCAACGCCTTGCTCCGCGTCGTCAGGTCGCTGGCTCTGCGGATCTTGTGCTGGGCCAGCGCCTCCTTGGCGTTGCGCTCGACGGTCTCCATCAGCGACTTCTTGTCGCCCCGCTGCGGCACCCGCAGCTCCACCCTGGCGCCGCGCTGCTCGGTCAGCAGTTCGGTGACGGCGTCGGCGTCCGGCGGCAGCACGGGCACCAGCACCTCCTTGGGGATCTCGCCCTCGGAGTAGATCTGCAGGAGGAAGTGCTCGACCAGCTCGCCAGGCGTGGTCTCCTCGACCTTGTCGACCACCCAGCCGCGCTGGCCCCTGATGCGCCCGGCGCGCACGTAGAACACCTGGACGGCCGCCTCCAGCGGGTCCTCCGACAGGGCGATCACGTCGGCGTCGGTGGCGTCGCCGAACACGACCGCCTGCTTCTCCAGCGCGCGTTGCAGGGCCTGGATGTCATCACGGATGCGCGCGGCCCGCTCGTACTCCTGCTCACCGGCCGCGGCGCGCATGTCCTGCTCGAGACGCTTGATGAAGCGGCTCGTGTTGCCCGCCATGAAGTCGCAGAAGTCCTCGGCCAGCTCGCGGTGCTCCTCCGGCGTCACCCTGGCGACGCAGGGGGCCGAGCACTTGTCGATGTAGCCGAGCAGGCACGGCCTGCCGATCTGTCCCGCCCTCTTGAAGACGCCGGCCGAGCAGGTGCGCACAGGGAAGACCCGCAGCAGCAGGTCGACGGTCTCGCGGATGGCCCAGGCATGGGAGTAGGGCCCGAAGTAGCGGGTGCCCTTCTTCTTCGCGCCGCGCATCACCTGCACGCGCGGGAACTCCTCGCCCATGGTGACCGCGAGGTAGGGGTAGGACTTGTCGTCGCGGTACTTGACGTTGAAGCGCGGGTCGAACTCCTTGATCCAGGAGTATTCGAGCTGGAGCGCCTCGACCTCGGTGCCCACGACCGTCCAGTCGACGCTCGCCGCGGTGGTGAGCATGGTCTGGGTGCGCGGATGCAGCCCAACGAAGTCGGCGAAGTAGGAGTTGAGCCGCTGGCGCAGGCTCTTCGCCTTGCCCACGTAGATCACCCGGGCGTTGGCGTCCCGGAACCGATAGACCCCTGGGGAATCGGGGATCGACCCCGGCTTCGGCCGGAAACTCAAGGTGCTCGCCACGTTCAAAAGCCTATAGGCCGCCACCGACAACCAAGCGCGATCCAGCCTTGGCCCACCGAACCGTCAAGCCCGCCGGCAGCGCACCCGTGACGGAGCCGCCCGCCGTACCCGAAGGCCCTCGGGTACGGCGGGCGGCGCCTCACGCCAGCGTGATCGCGTCTCCGTCGACCTTGATCGGCACCTCGGCCAGCGGCGCGGTCGCGGGCCCGCCCTTGACCGAGCCGTCCTCGATGCTGAACTTGCTGCCGTGACACGGGCAGTCGATGGTCCCGTCGCCGACAGACGCCACAGGACAGCCCTTGTGGGTGCAGATCGCACTGAAGCACTTGAACTGCCCGGCCGTCGGCTGGGTCACGACGACCTTCTGCTCCTTGAAGATCGTCCCGCCGCCGACGGGGACGTCGGCCGCAGACGTGAGGGCGCCGCCGCCCGAGCCGGTCGAGGCGGACTCCGAGGCCGAGGCCGACGGTGCCGCCGAGCTTTCCTGCGCCTGGGGCGCCGCACTGGTCGCGCCGCCATCGCCGCCGCACGCGGCGAGCGCCATGGCAAGGCCACCCGCTCCCACGCCGGCGATGACGGTCCTGCGGCTCTGAAGATCTGCTGACATGCGGTCCAACCAACCGCAGACTGCTGAGAAAATTGTGAAAGAACGTGCTCTATGCCAACGAAATCGAGTCGCCCTCGACGGTGATCTTCTTCTCGGCCAGGGGCTTGGCCGCGGGACCGTTGGCGACGGAACCGTCGGCGATGTTGAACTTGCTGCCGTGGCACGGGCAGTTGATCGTGCCGTTCGAGACACTGGCGACCGTGCATCCTTGGTGGGTGCACACGGCGGTGAAGCACTTGAACTCGCCCGCCGTGGGCTGCGTCACCACGACCTTCTGGTTCGCGAAGACCTTGCCGCCCCCCTCGGGGATGTCGGCCGTGCCGGCCAGTTCGTCACCGGCCGGCTTCTTCTTGGACTTCGGCGCCGCCGACTCCGACTCGGCGGGCTGCGCCTCGCCCGAGCCGCTCGTCGCAGGCGCGGCCGCCGTGTCACCCGCCGGCTGGCCGTAGCTCGCGCACGCGGTGAGCAGCGCCCCCAGGCCCGCACCCCCAGCTCCCAGCATCACCGCGCGGCGTGTCGTCTCTGCCATGGTCACCCTCCCAGGATTCGCTGTCTCTCTCAGTTACGGCCGGCGCGGCCGTACCGGTTCAGAGTCTCCCTCGACAGCCCCCTGATCCATGCAGATTTACCGTTTCACATCACAAGATGATGATGCCGTCACCTTCGACCTTGAGCGGGAACTCCGCCAGCGCGCCCTGTGCGGGACCCTTCAGGCACTTGCCCGAGTCGGCGGCGAACTCGCTGCCGTGGCACGGGCACGTCATGACCCCGTCCTCGGGGCGGCCCACCGCGCAGCCGCGGTGCGGGCACTTGGCGGTGAACGCCTTGAACACCCCCGACGTGGGCTGGGTGATCACGATCTTCCACTCCTGGATCACCTTGCCGCCGCCCACGGGCACGTCGGCCTTCTGCGCGATGACCTTGCCCTTGATGCCCGGCGGCACCACCGCTTTCGCCGATCCGTCGGAGGCGCCGCACCCCGCCAGCGCGACGCCGCACACCGCCACGCCCGTCGCGCCCAGCATCTCGCGCCGCCCGATCCCGGGCACGCCTCGACCCCGCTCCTCGCCTGCCATGTCGCCCCTCCACCGTCCCCCGACGCCCATGCCAGGCCGGGCCTTTACCTGCTCTTCAGCTTATTGAGACCACCCGTCGGTCCCGCATCCGGCCCCGTCGGGAGGCTGACGGCGATCCGGTCAGCGGATGGTGAGCCGACGGTCAGCGCGGGCGCGGACGGTGAGGGCATGACGACCACAACCACTCCCCCTGTCCGCAGAGAGCGCGCCTCCCGTCCGCGCTGGTGGCGGCGGCCGTGGGTGGCACCGCTCGGCGTCGTGGCGATCGCGTTCGTCGCGTTCTCGCTGCCGCCCTACCTCTCTCTCGACCCTTCGCTGTCGCGGGTGCCCGCGCCGTACCCGTGGTACTACGCCGTGCTCTCGGTACACGTGGTGCTGGGCTCGATCGCGATGCTGGCCTGCTGCCTGCAGGTGTGGCCCTGGTTCAGGCAGCGTCACCGGCGGGCGCACCGGGTCATCGGCCGCGTGTACGTGCTCGCCCAGCTGCCGGCGGGCATGCTCGCACTGGTGCTGGCGTGGGCCACGCCGTTCGGGCCCGTGGCGATGGCCAGTTCCCTGCTCATGGCGCCGCTGTGGCTGGCCTGCACGATCGCGGGATGGCGGATGGCCAGGCAGCGCAGGTTCGCCGAGCACAGGCGCTGGATGATCCGCAGCTTCGCCCTCACCATGTCGATCATCACGAACCGGTTCTGGGGCGCGCTCGCGGTGGTGCTGCTGTCCCCGTCGACCCCTGCCGGCGGCGAGCAGCAACTCATGCACACGGTCGCGGGCCTCAGCACGTGGCTGGGGTGGACGATCCCGCTGCTGGTCGCCGAGTGGTGGCTGCAGCGCGGCGACGCGGCGAAGCGCCGCCGCCGATAGGCCCGTGCAGGGGACGGCGCGAACGGCGCCGTCCCCTCCGCGAGACCGTCAGACGGAAAGGATCTTCCGCAGGAAGCGACCCGTGTGGCTCTCGTCCACCAGGGCCACCTCCTCGGGGGTGCCCGCCGCGACCAGCGTGCCGCCGCGGGATCCGCCCTCGGGACCCATGTCGATCACCCAGTCGGCGGTCTTGATCACGTCGAGGTTGTGCTCGATCACGATCACCGTGTTGCCGCCGTCGACCAGCCGCCCGAGCACGCCGAGCAGTCGCCGGATGTCCTCGAAGTGCAGGCCCGTGGTCGGCTCGTCGAGCACGTAGATCGTGCGGCCCGTCTGGCGCCGCTGCAGCTCGGAGGCGAGCTTGACACGCTGCGCCTCGCCGCCCGACAGCGTGGTGGCCGGCTGCCCGAGCCGTACGTAGCCGAGACCGACGTCGTTGAGCGTCTGCAGGTGCCGCTTGATCGCCGGGATCGCCTCGAAGAAGGACAGCGCCTCCTCGATCGGCATGTCGAGCACCTCGGAGATCGTCTTGCCCTTGTAGTGGACCTCCAGCGTCTCCCTGTTGTAGCGGGCGCCGTGGCAGACCTCGCAGGGGACGTAGACGTCCGGCAGGAAGTTCATCTCGATCTTGATCGTGCCGTCGCCCTTGCACGTCTCGCAGCGGCCGCCCTGGACGTTGAAGGAGAAGCGCCCCGCGTCGTAG
>NZ_JBHUFV010000004.1:0-34266 GCF_042681425.1 Nonomuraea mangrovi
CATTCACGGCTGCCACGCTTGTGAGCAGGTCAAACTCGTACACCACTTCCGTGGACGCAACCGAAGGGCTCACAGCGGAGCGGCCTGGAGTTATGAGGCCTGACCGCTGCGTCGATCCTCAGCGGTGCGGCGGCTCGGAGAGTCTGCGGCGGATGGCGTCCATCTGATCGATGGAAAGGCTGATGGCCGCCATGCGGGCGTCTCGCCGGGCATGCTCGGTCGGGTGAAGCGGACCAGCCGGGGTCACCGTCTGTAGACAATGCGCGATGACCGCCGCCTTCGTATTGCGTACCAGGTGAAGCGAAACGAGCATGCACCGATGATGGTGGCTTGTACCCTGATCAACTGTTCGTGCCAAGCGCGATGGTGGGAGACGGGGCATGACTTCGAGGCTGGCCGGTGACGTGGTCGGCGGTCGCTACCGGCTGGCCGCCGAGCTGGGGTCCGGTGGTTTCGGGCGGGTCTGGCGGGCTCGCGACCTGACCCTCGACGTGGACGTTGCGATCAAGGAACTGCAACTGCCGCCGGGGATGCCGGAAACCGGACGAGCCGAGCGGCTGGCGCGCGCCACGCGCGAGGCCCGCAATGCCGCCCGGTTGCGCAAGCACGACGGCATCATCGCGATCCACGACGTCGTCATCGACGACGGCCTTCCCTGGATCGTCATGGAACTGGTCGACGGCTGCTCGCTGGACGAGCACGTCAAGCAGCACGGACCTCTTCCGGTGGGCAGGGCCATCGCAGTCGCCGTGGCACTGCTGACGGCGATCGGCGCGGCACACCGGGAAGGTGTCGTGCACCGCGACATCAAACCGGCCAACGTCATGCTCGACGAGAACGGGAAGGTCCTGCTCACCGACTTCGGGACCGCGATCCACTCCACCGACACCGCACTGACCGCCACTGGGATGTTCATCGGCTCGGCGGAGTACACGGCGCCCGAGCGGCTGCGTGGCAGCGACGGCCTTCCCGCCGGGGATCTGTTCTCCCTCGGCGTGACGCTCTACCAGGCCGTCGAGGGCGTCTCACCGTTTCGCCGCGATACCCAGGAAGCGACGTTGGCCGCAGTGCTACTGGAGGAGGCCCCGGCGCCGCGACGAACCGGGCCGCTCACGCAGCTCATCACCCGGCTACTGGACAAGGACCCGGGCCGCAGGCCGACGGTGGACGAAGCACTGGCCATGGCAGGTGACATAGCGGGTGAGCAGCCAGCAACCACGGTCCGCGTGCGGCGCGACACCAAGATCCTGCCGATCCAGTCGAAGAAGTGGCCGCCCGTTGGTGTTGCCGCGCCGATGGTGTTCATGTCGGCGATTGCGGTCCTGACGGCGCTCGGCGTCGCCGGACTCCCTGATCCCGGCGGAACGTGGGAGCAGTTCGAGAAATACGGGAACTACGATGCCGTACTCGGCGTCGCCGTAATGATCGCCGCCGTTGCCGATGTCGTTCTCGTCGGCTTGGTGTGCGCCAGTTTCGCGCGGTTCCTGCCGGCGAACGTCGGCAAGATCGTCACCGCTGTCGTCGGTGTCGCCGGGCTCGTCTTCGGCTGTGGCGCGACCGCTTTCGCCTTCCACGGCGCCGGCGAGATCTTGGGGAACGCGATGGAGCTCTCCGGGCGGGAGTCCGCGGAAGCGCCGCTGGCCTTGATCAGCATCGTCGTCCTCGTCGCTGTCGGGTCGGCCTGGAGCTCGCAGCGCCCCGATCGACGGGAAACGATCAGAGGTCGGACACGATCATGACCTGTCGTGCTTCAAACTCGCATGTACGGCTTGAGCTGGGGTTTCTCCACCTGGATCATGCGGCTCGGCGGTACTCGTTGATCGCGCCACCGAGCACCTTGCGGCGTTCGATCCGGCCTTCCATCGACTGAGATTGAGGATCTGCACGTCATCACGTCAGCGGCATACCGCTGACGGGCTGCACCGTCCACACCGCGGTCGGCTGCGCGCTCACCCACCCAGACGCAGCCGCCGGGTACCGTGCTCAGTGAAGACCAGCCCACATACCGGCGGCGTGCGGGATTTCCCACGCTGTGGAGGGGGCGATCGTGTAGCCCAGGCGGGCCCATTCGCCCTGGATCCGCCGATGCCCCCGGTCGGATTCTCCCGCGTCATCCGCACGATCAGCGCCTTGACCGGCCGGCGGGTGCAAGGCCGACACGGGCGCCGACTGTCGGTGAAGGTCCACTTCCGCGCCACGAGGTCGCGATGCCAGTGCAAGATCGTCGCACCGATCCGGCACCGATGACGATCCGCGCCCTGTCTGGCGGTCCCGGGTCCGATGCGACGGTTCAGTCGAGGATCTCGACGTACCCGTCGGTGCCGTGAACGCGGATACGCTGCCCGTCCCGGATCAGCCGGGTGGCCTGCTCCACGCCCACGACGGCCGGCAGGCCGTACTCCCGCGCGATCACCGCCCCGTGCGTCATCAGGCCGCCTACCTCCGTCACCAGTCCGGCGACGGTGACGAACAGGGGGGTCCAGCTGGGGTCGGTGTAGGCGGTGACCAGAATGTCGCCCGCCTCAAGGTCGGCCCGCGCCATGTCCATGACGACACGGGCACGGCCCTCGACCGTCCCGGCCGAGACCGGGAGCCCGGCCAGCGCGCCGGGCGGGGCGTCGTCACGCCGATACCGGCCAGTGATGACCTCGCCGTCCGAGGTGAGGACCCGGGGCGGTGTGAGCGCCTCGTACGACCGGAACGCCTCCCGCCTTTCCAGAATGAGTTCGGCGTCCACGTCGTTGGTGCGCACGACTTCCTGCAACTCCTGGAACCGGAGGAAGAAGATGTCTTCTTTCTCGCGCAGGGTGCCGGACCGGACGAGGCGATCGGCTTCCCGCAGCAACGCCTGCTTGTAGGCGAAGTAGCGGCTGACCATGCCGTACTTGGGGTACTCCCGATATCCTGCCAAGGTACGGACGCGGTCGATCATCCGCTTGGTCTCCTCGGCCTTCTGCTCCCCGTCGGGTAGGGCGCGCAATCGCGTCAGCAGCTCCTGTTCTTTCCGTCGTGACTCTTGGCGTCCTTGTTCGAAGCGTCGCTTGCCGGCACCCGGTTCGAAGTTCTTGATGTTGCCGAGAATGGTGGGCACGAGCGTGGCGGGATGCTCGCTCCAGCGCGTTCTGGTGATGTCGATCTCGCCCGCGCAGCGCATGCCGTACTCGTCGAGGTAGCCCCGGATGGCGTCACGTGCTTCCCGTCCGCCGGCCAGCCCGGCCAGCTCGTTCAAGAAGCCGTCGCCCTGCCGGCCTTCGTCCACGACATGGTGCAAGAACGCCACGACGTCCGCGTGCGGCCGGATCGTGTCCGCGACATCAAGGAGCGCCAGCCCCATCTCCGACGTGACGTTGTGGGGGACGGATTGCGTGAGCGCGTCGGCCGCGTTCTTCTCGCCCAGCCACGCCTCCAGGTGGTCATTGAGCCACCAGGTCCCCTCCATCCCCGCCATGATCACCTGGAAGCTCCGCGGATCGAACAGGACGCGCCTCAGCTCTGCGATGTCGGCCTGGATGAAGTCGAGCAGCGCCGGCCCGGACAGACCCTGGATCGTGCGCCGCAGGGTGGCGACGGACGCCTGATTGTGTCGGACCAGCTGGGTGACGACGGCCGAATCGGTCTCGATCGGGGCGGGTGAGCCACCGGCGGGTGCGGCGCCGCCAGAATCTTCGTCCGGAAGCGAGCGGAGGAAGCCGCGGTCGAGGACGGTCTGTAGCGCGTCCCGAATCAGCGGGTCGGACCTCCCCACCGTCTCGAGGAGGCTCGCGCGACCCGCGGGCGTCGCCAGGGCGGCGGCTACGTCGACGAACAACCGTCCGCCCGCCTCGTGCATCGGCCGTGGCGTCGTCAGCTGCCAGAAGGAGAGCCCCAGCGGCTTCATCGCATCGGTCATCATCTGCTGGTGACCGACGGAGAGGTAGACATGATTTTCTTGGTCATCGGTCGTGGGGATGGGGAACAGGGTGGTGATCGGCCGGCTCTGGACGATGTGGAAGTCGTCGCCGACCAGGCACCATTCGATGTCCTGGGGCTGGCCGAAGTGCGCTTCGATTCGCCGACCCAGCCGCACCAGGCGCACGACCTGTGCATCCTTCAAGGCCGGCTGCGTCTGCCGCTGCGGCTCGATTGGTGTCTCCTGGGTACCGCCTCCCGGCGACGCCTGGACGGACCGCGGCTTGGTGGCGACCTCTGTGATGACGACCCGGTCGCCGCGCACCGTGTAGACGTCCCCGGCGACCAGACCGGAGACAAGCGCCTCGCCGAGCCCCCAACCGGCTTCCACGGTGGCGACCTTCCGGTTCGAGGTCACGGGGTCCGCGGTGAAGAGGATCCCGGCCGCGTCCGGGAACACCATCCGCTGTACGACCACGGCCATCCGTACCTTCCGGTGGTCAAAGCCATTGTGGCGCCGGTAGGTCACTGCCCGCTCGGTGAACAGCGAGGCCCAACACCGCCGGACGTGCCGAAGGATCGCCGCCAGGCCCACGATGTTCAGGTACGAGTCCTGCTGGCCGGCGAAGGATGCGGTCGGCAGGTCCTCGGCCGTCGCGCTGGAACGCACCGCGTAGGAGGCTTGATCCCCGAGCCGGGCGAGCGATTCGCCGATCGCTGCGACAAGATCGCCGGGCATCGCAACGCCTTCGATGACACGGCGTATATCGGCGCTCAGGGTGCGGATCGCCGCGCGGTCGTCCGCTTTCACGCGCGACAGCAGGTCAAGCTGTGCATCGATCGACGGCGCCTCGGCCACGACCCGCTGGAAGGCGTCCGTCGTGACGCAGAAGCCGTCCGGCACACGGATGCCATCGATTCGCGAGAGCTCGCCCAGGTGTGCCCCCTTTCCGCCGACGTCTGCGACATTCGTCGAGTCGAATTGCTCGAAACTCAGCACGTAGCCCAATTCCGTTGCTCCCTCGTTCGTCGAGTTGGTTTGCAACGGCGGCAAGTATGGACCACTTTCCGGCACCTCATGAGACGCGCTCATCCGATATAAAGTGAAAGTGGCGGGAGGTGGTACGCGAAGCCTGACCCGACCTTCCCCCAGGCACCGTGACCGAACTGGCGGCGTTGACCGGTCCGAGCTCGTCGCTCGTCAAGAAGCTTTGCCCTGCCGCAAACTCCGTCCTGCCGCTATGCCATCGACACGGGTCATCCGGCTCGCGGGCTCCTTTTGACGTGCGCCCGCTTCGGGTCTTGGAGGGGATCGACCGCGGCAGAATGATCACTCGTGCTCTTCTCGCAGCGGACGATCGCCGCGGCGTGTGCCGGCCGCTCGCGGGGCGGGGAGGGGTTCGGCGGTCACTTCGCCCGTGCCCATGAGGCGGCGGCTCGGCGCGTGGCCGGTTCCTGGGAATCCGGGTCCGCGGCCTGGTCGGGGCCATCACCGGGGGCCTGGCCGGAGCCCCGCCGCCCGCCAACCCACAGGCAGGCGACGGCGCCGGCCACCACGGCGAGGATGGGCACCGACAGCGTCGGCCCCATGGCCTCGACGAACGCGTGCCTGGCGGCCTCGGTGTCCGGAGTGCCGGCCAGCCGGCTCTGCAGGACCGCGCCGACGGCGGCGCCGCCCAGCACCGAACCCACCTGCCTGATGGTGTTGTTGACGCCGGAGGCCGCGCCGGCCAGGCGCGGTGGCACGCCGCGCATCGCCTCGGTGGCCATCGGCGCGAACACCCCACCCGCGCCGATGCCGCCCACGACGAAGGCGGGCAGGAACGCGGTCCAGTCCGTTCCGACATCGATGATCGCCAGGATCCAGGTGGCGCCGATCGCGTACAGCGCTAGTCCGGTGATCAGTACGGTCTTGCCGCCCAGCCGGTCGGACAGCCGGCCGGCGAACGGGGAGACCAGCATCGTCATCACCCACATGGGCGCCCCGACGAGCCCGGCCTTGAGCGCGCTGTAGCCGAGGACGGACTGGAGGTAGATGGTCAGCGGCAGCATCAGGCCGACCATCCCGACCGACACCGCGACGCCGACGCCGTTCAGGATCGCGAAGTTGCGGTCTCGGAACAGCGCGAACGGCACGAGCGGCTGGCGGTCCTGCTTGCCGTTCTGGTGGACGAGGAAGACGGCCATCAGAACGGCAGCCGCCGCGAACAGCCCCCAGATCCACCCACTCCACGCGTAATTCTGCCCCTCCGTGAGCGCGAACACCGCGCAGAACAGCGCCGCTGAGGCGATGAGCACGCCGAGCACGTCGAACCTGTGGGTGACCGTACGCGCCGGACGGGGCAGGATCGCCGCCGCCATGGCCACCACGATGACGCCGACGGGCAGGTTCACCAGGAAGATCCAGCGCCAGTCCAGCGCCGTCACCAGCAGGCCGCCGAGGGTCGGCCCCGCCACGGTCGCGATGCCGGCCACGGACGCCCACACACCGAGCGCGGTACCACGGCGCTGCGGCGGAAACGTCTCGATGAGAAGCGACATGGTCTGCGGTATCAGCAGGGCGGCGCCGAGGCCCTGGGCGGCGCGGGCGGCGATGAGTTGCCCGGGATTCTGGGCGATCCCGCACGCCAGGCTGGCGATGGTGAAGAGCAGGACGCCGGCGATGAAGAGCGTCTTCTTACCCAGCAGGTCACCCAGCCGGCCCGCGGATATCAGCAGCACGGCGAGCACGAGGATGTAGGCGTTGCCTACCCAGAGCACCTGGTCGAGCGAGGCGCCCAGCCGGTTCATGATGTCGGGCACGGCGATGTTGACGATGGTGAGGTCGAGGAGCGTCATGAAGTACCCCAGCGACAGGGTGATGAGGATCGCCCACGGATTCTCACGCCATCTGGTCATGTGTCCCCCTTGATGGTTCTCAGGCCCACGCCATGGTCGCGAAGAGAGGGGTCATAGGTCCAAGAGCTGGTTCGTCTCATCACTAGACTGAATCCTTATGGAACTGCGCCAGCTCGACTACTTCGTGGCTGTCGCCGAGGAAGCCAACTTCACCAGGGCAGCCGAGCGGCTCCACGTGGCGCAGCCCTGGGTGAGCGCGCAGATCCGTCAGCTTGAGCGCGAGTTCGGCCAGCCGCTGTTCGACCGGTCCGGCCGCACGGTCAGCCTCACCGAGGTCGGAGCCGCGGTCCTGCCGTACGCGCGGGCCGCGCTGTCCGCCGTCGAAGGCGCCCGGCGCACCGTGGACGAGTTCGCCGGGCTCGTGCGCGGCCGTGTCGCCATCGGCACCTCGTCCTCGCTCGCCTCGCTGATCGACCTGCCGGAGTTGCTGACCGGCTTCCACCTGCGGCATCCGGCAGTGGAGATCACGCTGACCGAGGACACGACCGATGGCATGATCGAGAGAGTGCGCGCCGGAAGGCTGGACCTGGCGGTGCTCGGTCTCGGCCGTACCACCCCACCGGACATCAGCCTGCACACCATCGCCGCCGACGCGCTCGTCGTCGCTGTGGCGCACGACGACCCCTTCGCCAGGCGGACGAGCCTCACCCTGCAGGACATCGCCGAACGCCCGCTGATATGCCTGCGCGAGGGCACCGGCATGCGCACCACGATGAATGAGGCGTTCGCCGCCGCGCGCATCAAACCACATATCGCCTTCGAAGCCAGCGACGTGAACCTCCTCATCCAGCTCACCGCGAAGGGGCTGGGCGTCGCCGTCCTGCCGGAGCCCATGGTCCGCAAGAACGCCGAGATCCTGCGGGCCGTCCCTCTCGACCAGCCGCGGCTGACCGGGCGGCTGGTACTCGCATGGAGGTCGCAGGAGCCGGCCACGCCTGCGGCACGGGCTCTCATCTCCCACATGCGGCGCGCGCTTGACACCCGGCCCGACGCCCTCTGCTGATCACAAAGTCCGCGCTCATGGGATCCGATCGGTCCCGTCCCACCACCGACTCCGCACTGCGGGCATCATCTGGCCCGCTCAGTGGGTCGCCGACGGCTCCACCGTGGCCGCCGCGGAGCCCCGGGTTCCGAGCGGGACGCCCAACGACCACGGTCGAATCCCGAATGGGTAGGTCAGCCGTGCTCGGTCCGTGCTCGTCCGTCGGCGGACACCGCAGGCAGTCGGATGCAGCCGCACGCAAGCGGTCACGGAACATAAGCGGAATGCCCTTGGACGCATTTCCCCAGGTGGAGCCGAGGATTTCGGAGGTTCGCGGAACGGTTCCGAGTCCTTCGGGCACACCGCGACGTGGTCCGCACTGTCGCGGTATGGCACCATGCGGTCCATGACGACACGAAAGGCCGATGCCGCGTAGACGGCCAAGCGCCTTGCGCGCGCACCTGGCGGCGAACCGCCGAAGCCACCGCCCGCTCCCCAAGGTTCCCGACGTCTCCGGCCGGACCCATGCGGCCATCGCCCGCATCGAGTACGAGTACCAGTACTTAGGACCCGGGTCCGTTGCAGGAGCCCTCGCCGCATACCGACAGTTCCTCCGCCGGCCCGGCCGCTATCTCTACCTGCCCCAACGGGATTGCCCCTTCTGCGACCCGGTAGAGGCCCGGGACACCCTGGAATTCGCCCTACGACGCCTCCAACACTCAGCCAGAGTAGAGCTTTCACGGATCGTGGCGAGGTTGGACGAAGAGTTCTACAGCCGGACGCTCCCCGACCCCCGACCGCATCGCCATCCAGGTCGTTTCGGCGGATGGTGGCATCACCGCATCTATGACCGATGATCGCCTCCACGCACGGCGAAGGGTCCCGGTGCGATCCGAGACCCTTCGTGTGCTCAGTGTTCTTGCGATGTCTCACACTGCGAGAGCATCCAGAATCCGCTGGTTGGCGACATCACGTTGGCCGTCGATGCACTTGGCGTAGACCTTGAGCATCACGTCCACCCCGTGCCCCGCCCGTTCGGCCGCTTCCGGCGCGTGCACTCCGGCATTGAGCCAGAGGGAGACCGCCGCGTGCCGCAGGTCGTACGGCCGGGCCGCCAGGGGTGAGGCGACCTGATCGGGAGTGAAGGCATAGGTCCGGGCCTCCTTCCAGACCTTGGCGTACGCCGACCCTGAGATCAGGCCGCCCGTGCGGGTCCGGAACAGCCGGCCATCCGCGCCGATGCCGTGCTTGTCGATGTGATCACGGAGGATGGTCACCAGCTCCGGCGGGATCGGAACCTCTCGGGCCTCCTTCATGTTCCGGTGCTTGAGGCCACGATCGTCATAGGTCTCCCCCGAATCGGTGAACCGCTCATTGCTCTGCGGCTTGGTCTTCTCCAGCGTGAGCAGGCCCCATCCAGTCGCCGGAAGGTGACAGTCCTTTTTACGGAGCCCGCGGCCGCAGCCGGGCGGAGACCACCGAAGTACATGCAGGCGAACATGGCCGCCAGCATCGACCCCCGCGAACCCCAAGGGTGAGTCGCTCGCGATGGCGCGAGCGCCACCTTTGACAGAACCCGCGCGCGAGTCGCCGATCTTTGGCACCTATCGGGGAGCGGGGAGGAATGGGCAGGGAGAAGAGTGTGCGTTCGCGCTGGATACATTTCTCAAATGCCCCACCGCACCCCCTCGAAGCCACGGATGTCCGAACGTCTGTGGGTCAACGTCCTGGTTCTGGCGGTCCTTGTTGTGCTCTTGATCGGGAACACCATCCAGCTCTTCCACGGCGGGACCTGGGACCGAGTCGCTTTCAAGGCTGCGGTCATCGCCGGTAACTGCTATCTGATTTGGAAGATCGGCCGGTTCGTGCCCAGTCGTCTCAGGGCATGGCGGCAGGCACGGTGTAGATCATGACACGCCCGATGCTGCCAAGGGCTGACGGCGGCGTTGACGGCACCAGCGACCAGCGGGGCGAACAGTTCTGAGCGATACTGGAGATCGTTTTGGGACCCACGGATGAGATGTTCCGAGCCTGTACCGCGTGTAGCGGTCGCCAGGAGGAGTGAACTCCATGCCGTTTTCATCAAGCGCGTTGTAGATCGTCACCTGACCGTTCGGGAAGCCGAACCCCAGAGACACGATCGTCTCCTCCGCAAGATCCCTGTCTCTCCATCTCAGCAGCTCCACTGCCGAACAAGACTGCCCGATCAGTGCACTGAGTTCGTCCGATACGTCGTCTCGCCACGCCAGATGAAAGTCCGGCCAGTCCGGCGAACACGCCGGATCGATGGTGTTCCAGGTGATAGAGAGCTTGTCGAACTTCCGGTGCTCGATCTCGACCTGTTCGCCCTCGAAGTCCAGGATGACCGGGCAGTCTGCGAACCACTCGTCCTCGTCGATGTCCCACACCAGCAGCGCTCGAGTCAGTCGCCGGCCGGTGAGGCGGGCCAGCCTATTCCCATGAGCGGCGGCGATTGCCGAGCGTCCGCTCAGCCACTCCGCCCGGTACCCGGGGATTCCGAAGTCGAACATCCAGTGATTGTGCCGGATGCCGCCGTTTGGGACTTCTCGGGGCAATCGGCCGCCACCCACATAGTCCTCTTCGTGCCTTCTCCGATGGGGCTCCGACTCCGGGATGATCAAGAGGCGAGGTGTCGTACGAGGAAAGATCAAAGTGGGTTGCAGTTCCCCGCCGTATCACCTCGTTCCAGGGGGACCGCCCAACCGCATCGATCCATCTGGAACGCCTTGGGACGGGCAAAATCCGAGCTGCTAATGCGGTTTGGGTAGGGACAAGCCCACTGCGTACCTGCCAAGAGGGCCGGCCGACGCCACGGACGCCAGGTGAAACGACGATGGGACGATTCGGCCACGCAGGGACGTGCGCAGGAACCATGGTCTGCGCGCAGGCGATCCGCGACCCTCAGCATGTTTTGTCGGCGGCACTTGAGATGGTTGGCGCCATGGTCTTCTTCGTCTACCGCAGCTTCTACGAAGGGCCGCTCGGCAAGCTGGTGCGGCACTTTCCCGATGCCACGGTCCTCGATTGGTTCCGCAGGGTGTGGGATGGCGCCGGAGCAGGTGACGCCTACGAGTGGATCGAGCGTGAACTCGGAGCAGACGTCTACGGCCTCAACACGATCTTCGAGACCGGCCTGCCCGCTCCCGAGAGCATGCGGGAGCTGCGCGAGCTGCTGGAGAAGCATCTCTATGTCGAGCAGGAGCTGCGGGTCGACGAGCACAGCGTGCGGGTGCTCACCGATGATGACGAGGTCGACCTGGCCTATTTCTTTGTCGACGATGCTCTCGTGGCGTCCGAGCCTGACCGCTGGGCCTACCTCCTGCACGAGGGCTGGGAGTTACCCGAGACCCTTCGCACCGCCTCCGCCGACCAGGTGTTCATCCCCCCAGTGCCGGTCGAGGCTCTCATATCCACACCGCAGGGTGGCGAGGGAGTGACCTACGCGGTCGTGCTGACCTTCTACGCGAGCATTGACAGCATCGGATACTGCCCGCCGAAGTCGTTTCCCGGTGTACGGCTGCCGCAGCTTGCCGAGGCTCTGCGGGCGACCGATGTAAGGCTCGGCGAGTGGCCACGTGAGTTGCTTCACCTGCGTGCGCTGGTGGCCCCGGACGAGAGTGAGATCAGGCCAGCCCTGGAGCGCTGCAACCGGTGGCCGAGCTTCGAAGAGGAGATACCCGAGACATATGGCGCTCACCCGCAGGCGCACGAGACCGCTCTGCGTCTGCTGGAAGGGTTCGAACCCTCCAGTGGCCGTGATCCGGACCGCACCCTCATCCGGCAGGGTGAGCACATGGCGCAGATGTCGATCCATATGGATGACGTCTTCGGCTACCGGCAGTGGTTCTTCTTCGACGACGTCTGGGCCGCCGCTCACCCCGATCTGACCACCTCGCTAATGCACTACGGCGTTCACTGGGACCCCCGCTGTCCGCGAAGCCACGGCGATGCCGAGGACTGCCCCTGACGGCGCAGCACCGGCGGTGCCCACCGGGCCAGCGTCAAGATGAACAGCCCAATTCTGCAGCGATTCGGGCGAGACGAGGCCGTTCTCCAGCTCCGGTTGGGCGCGGAGATGCCTCAGTGCACTCCGTCCTTCCTGATCGTCGCCCAGCAACAGCGCTGCGGTCTTCTCCGCCGCCGCCATCGCCACCCGGGGAAAGACCGAAGCGTAGGTATCGGCGGCGGAGGCACTGGAGGTGTGCCCCAGCGTCTCCTGAACCACTTTGATCTCCACGCCCGCTGCCAGCTTCTGGTGCGGCCGATGCCCGTTGCAGTGGTTCAGCTACTCACGGAGCACGAGGATCAGATGGCGTTCCGTGCGTCGCGTCACACGTGAAGCTCCGCACTGAAGCCGAGAACGGCGGTGGCCTTGGTCAGGTTCAGCGGGACCGTGCGTCCGGGCAGCGAACGGCGGAGCTCGGTCGTGGGGTGAAACCGGCGGAGCAGCTCCTCGGTGGGGTGGGAGACCAGGGTCTCCGGAGCGGCCACGGTGATGACGTGAAAGCCGTCGGGGTTGAGGCCGAGCAGGCACGCCCGGGCCGCGTCGCGGGTTTCGAGGTAGGCCCACAGGCCGGCCGCGTGCAGGCCGGGGTCCCGCTCGCACCTTTCCGCGAAGTCGAGGAGGCGCTCGTCGAAGCCGCCGACGTACGGCAGGCGCAGGGCGACCACCGACATGCCGTAGCGTCGCGCCATCGTCTGCGCGGTCAGCTCGTCGACCTGCTTCGACAGCGCGTAGGGATCCGCGGACTGGGACGGCTGCTCCTCGTCCACCGGAACGTACGGCGGGTGGAGGGTGCGCGCGGCGAACGGCAGCCCCGAGATCGCCGTGCTGCTGGCCGTGCACACCTGCCTGATCCCGGCCCGGCCCGCCTGTTCGAGCACGGTGTAGGTGGCCTGCGTGTTGGTGGCGAAGACCACCTCGGCCGGATGCCGCTCGGGGGTGGGGATCGCCGCGAGATGGACGACCGCGTCGGCCCCTTCGAGAGCTCGCCGTACGGCCTGCGGATCCGTCGCGGTGCCCTCGACGACCAGGTCGGCCTTCAGGTCACCTGGATCGTCCAGCACGAGGGCGTTGGCCGCGATCCCCTGCCGGTCGAGCAGGTCGAGGACGGCCCGGCCGATACGGCCTGCGGCACCGGTGACCAGGACACGCTTCATGCGTCTACTCATACACGCGCACCGCCACGACATGGGCGTGCGGTGTCCCGTTGCCGGAGTCGACCACGATCCTCAGCGCGTCGGTGGTGACCGCCTCGATGTCGTGGACGTTGCGGCGCCGCCGGTTGCCGCGCACCTCGGCCACCGTCCGCCAGCCGCCGCCCTGCCGTACCTCCAGCCGGTAGTCGCGGATCAGCGTCGGCATGACCTCGAACGGCGTGCGGTGGTGGTGCAGGTTGATCAGGTCCTCGTTCACGTCGTCGTCGGCCAGCAGGTCGACGCGGCCGATCGGCACCGGCGAGGGCCAGGACAGTTCGAGGGTGGCGGGCAGCGTGTCCGATACCCACATGTGGGGTCCGGCGTGCGGGCGCTGGAAGCCGTCGAGCGCCCTGGACGGCGCGAACGCGTCGGTCGGGCCGGCGCGGAAGCAGAAGGTACGGCGTAGCAGACCGGCGTCGGACCACTCCCGCAGCAGCTGCGGCGTCTCGTCCTGGGGGCGCAGCGGAACCCGGGTGAGGCAGAGCACGCCGGGGGTCGGCCGGTCGGCGACGTGTAGGGAGACATCGGGGTTCGCGCGGATCCGCAGGAACGCGTTCTGCGCCTGACCCGGCTGGAAGGACAGCTCCACACGGACCCACTGGTTCTTCCCCGGCTCCACCGCGACGCCATGCGAGGAGATCAGGCGCCGCGGCACGTAGTTCTGGCCCAGCACCGGGTCGTAGAGATCCACGACCAGCTCGGTCGCGGCGGCCGCGTCGAGCATGAGCTCGACCGCGTCCAGCGCCGGGTCCACCGGCAGGATCAACCCGGCGTCCGCCGCCAGCGGCCAGGTCTCGGCCGACGTCTCCACCTCGAGCAGGGACAACGTGCTCGACGCGGCGGCGGCGGCCGTACGGGCGAGATCCGCGGAGTCCTCGTACGGCACGCCGATGACCGAGCCGTCCTCCCGCAGGAGCGTCGTCTGCAGGTCGCGCACGTCCAGCTCACTCGGCGGGACACCGCCGGCCACGCACAGGGCGGCCGCCGTGCCGGCCGCCTGGCCGATCGTGGCGCAGGTGGCCATCACCCTGGTCGAGCCGAACGCCACGTGCGACGCCGAGATGTTGCGCCCGGCCATGAGCAGGTTGGGGACGTTCCGCGAATAGAGGCACCGGTAGGGGATGTGATAGATCCCGTCGGCGTAGCGCTGCTTCGCGCCGTCCTCCTTCGCGTACATGCCCTGCGGCGGGTGCAGATCGATCGACCACCCGCCGAAGGCGACCCGGTCGTCGAACGGGGTCTGGCCCAGCACGTCGTGCTGGGTGAGCACGTGGTCGCCGAGGAACCGGCGGTACTCCCGCTTGCCGGGCAGCGACCCCACCCACTCCAGGGTCATGGTCTCCGCGTCGAACTTCCCCGAGTTCTTGATGTAGTCCCAGATGCCGTAGATGACCGACCACAGCTCGTCGCGGATGCGGTCGTTGTCGTGCACGGTGTCCAGCTCGCCGCCGAACTCGATCCACCAGTAGGCGCAGCCGTTGTCGCCCGCCCTGATGATCCGCCGCTCGGGGATCGACGTCGTGGTGATGTCCTTGGCGAAGCTCGGCGGGACGTAGCGGACCGGCTCGCCCGCGTCCTTGGTGTAGAAGAGCAGCGTGCTGCCGAGCGTGATGTCGTCAGGCACCTCGGGCGCCCACGGCTCGCCGTACTCCGCGCGCCCCTCGCGGCCGATCCGGTGGCTCGCGCCGGCCAGGTGGCCGACCAGCCCGTCGCCGGTGCAGTCCAGGAAGATCGGCGACGCGAAGGTGATCAGCCGTTCCGAACCCATCATCCAGCCGGTCACCGAGCTGATCCGGCCCTCCGCGCACGACACCTCACGCACGTCGGTGTTGAGGAAGAGCGCGATGTTCGGCTCCTGCCGTACGAGGTCGAGCACGGTCGTGTCCCAGAAGTAGGGATTGCCCTGCGGGTTCCTGTACTGGTTCTCCAGGAAGAGCTCGCCCATGATGCCGCCCTCGCGGGCGTGGTGGTTCTTGCCGTGCCCGGTCGCGCCGACCACCCAGACCCGCACCTCGCTGCTGGAGTTGCCGCCGAGGACGGGCCGGTTGGTGACCAGGGCGACCGTACGGCCGAGCCGGGCGGCGGCGACGGCGGCGCTGACGCCGGCCAGACCGCCGCCGACCACGGTCACGTCGTGCGAAAGGGTTTCCGATCTCATAGCTCCAGCCCGTAGTAGAGACGTGGGGCGCCGTCCAGCGTGACCTGCGCGCGGCGGCCCGTGGCGGTGATCGTGCGCTCCTGCCCGATGCAGTCGATCTCCCGGACCGTCGGCCCTGAGGTCTTCAGCGACACGGTGGCCTTGGTCGGCCAGTGGTCCACCCAGCCCTCGGGGTGCGGGTACCACTGGTCGGCGCCGTGGTCCCGGTTCAGGATGTAGCCGTCCTTGCGGCTCCACAGGATCGCCAGCTTGCCGCGAGGCGTGCCGAACAGCAGCCCCTTCAGGTCGGGATCGGCGAAGGTGAGCCAGCGCTTGAAGGTCGCGCCCTCCAGGTGGCGCGTGGCCGTCGCGAACGCGAGCAGCGCGGGCTTGGCGCTGGTGTCGCGGTTCAGCAGCCCGAAATGGTATTCGGGGTTGTTCGGGTCGGCTTCTTGCGGGTGATGGATGGTGCTGTCATGGGGCTGGTACCAGTTGACGCCGTCCACGCCTTCCGACAGGCAGAGCGCGAGCTGCAGCAGCGTGTTCTCGGCGGCCTGCCGGTGGGTGTCGTTCCACCAGTGGTTGGGCCTGGTGCAGGCGTACGCCTCGGTCAGCCAGAGCTCCTTGTCGCCGCCGTACTCATCGAGGGTCTGTCTGGCCTTGCGCAGCGCGCCGAGGAAGTTCCAGTAGGAGCCGTTCGAGCCCTGTTCCCACTCCTCCGGCGGAGGGGCGTAGTCGGCGGTGAAGTTGCCCCGGCCCGGGTGGAAGGCGAAGGCGTCGATCAGGTCCCAGCCGCCGGCGGCGTGGAAGTTGGTCGTCCAGCGGTGGTCCATGCCGCCCAGCCCGCAGTTCATCAGCTTGATGCCGGAGTCCTTGAGCCGGTCGTGGATCGGCTTCAGGCCGTCGCGCACGTACTCTGCCGCCTTCTGCCCGGACATCCAGGGCTGGTTCAGCTCGTTGGCCACCTCGAAGTAGGCGGCGCCCGACTGCGTGGCGATCCGCGCCCGGTCGTCGGCCCAGGCGGCGATCTGCTCCGCCGTACCGTTGAAGATCACCCCGCCGAGCTGGACGTTGTGCTTGATGCCCAGCGCGTCGAGCTCCGCGGGTGGGATGCCCGGCGCGCCGTCGTAGGCGATGCGCACCCAGTTGACGCCGAGCTTCTGCATCAGGCGGCCGACCTGCTGCTTGTCCGGGACGAGCAGCCAGGTGTAGTTCGCGATGCCGAACCTGCCGTCGCTCCGGTAGGTGTACGGCTTCAGCGTGGCCAGGTTCGTCCGCGCGAACGCCTCCTCGCTCCCCGAGGTGGCCGTGACCTCGGTGAACACGATGCCCTGCGCGGGGCCCCGCACGGTGAACGTCTCCCGCCACGCACCGCCGGGTTCGACGGTCCTGCTGAGCGTGCCGGTGCCGAGCACGGCGCCGTCGAAGTCGCGGGCCCACCAGGTCAGGGTGACCGGCTTGGCGGCCGCGCCGCCGTTGACCACCTGGGCGTTGACCGCCAGGGTCGCGCCGGGCTCGTAGAGGCCGAAGGGCTGGTCGCTCCACAGGTCCACGCCGAGCGGCGCGGCGGTCGCCACGGCGTTGGCGGCGCCGGGCCGCATGTCGCCGAGTACCAGCTCCACCCGGGTCGCCCCGTCCGCGTCCGCCGGCGCGTGGATCCAGGTGGCGTTGGTGAACGACGGCCTGGAGGCCGCCAGCCGGAAGTAGGCGCTCGTGCCGGCCCACGTCTCCTGGTAGAGCGAGCCCGCGTTGATCTCGTACGGCACGCCGCCGCGGGCGTCCTTCGTCCAGACCGTGGCGGGCACGTACTTCTCCGGCGCCGTGTTGCCGATCAGGGTGCGGGAGAACATGTAGCCGGTGGGCGTCAGCGTGGCGCTGCCGGTCACCTCCCATCTCAGGCTCGCCCGGCGGGCGGCCACGGTGAACGTGCCGCGCACGGTCACCGCCGAGGCGCTCGCCGACATCTTGTAGGCGACCTGGAGTGCGGGCCGGCCGTCCACGGTGGTCAGGCTCGGCGTGCCGCCGAACGTGCGCTGCTGCCCGAGCACGCTGTCCTTGATCATGAAGTGGCCGATCCTGAGGCGATCGGTCCCGGAGCCGTCGCGGACCAGGATCGAGCCGTCGGCCTCGGCGACGAGCGTGATGCCGTCGGCCGCGATCGAGAGTGCGTCCGCGTGGGCGGGGGTGACGGTGAGCGCGGAGGCCGCGCCGGTGATCGCGGCGGCCTGGATGAGGGTGCGGCGGGAGACTTCAGGCATGGGGGTCTGCCTTTCGTGATTGGCCTTCTGGGTCAGCCTTTGACGCCGGTGAAGCCGAGTCCGGCGACGACGTATTTCTGGAAGACCAGGAACAGCAGGACCGGCGGGGCCAGGGCCATCGCCATGCTGGCGATCAGGATGTCCTGCGGTGCCTGGTCGGCCAGCGTGGCCAGGGCCACGCTGATGGGCTGCTTGTCCGGGTCGGTGATGGCCACGAGCGGCCAGATGAAGTCCTTCCAGCTGTGCATGATCGCGATCAGGCTGATGACGGCCAGGATCGGCCGGCTCATCGGCAGCACGATCCTGGTCAGGAGCTGCCAGGAGTTGGCGCCGTCGACCCTGGCGGCGGCGAAGAGCTCAGGCGGCAGCGCGTCGAAGAAGCGTTTGGCCAGCAGGACGTTGAACGCGCTGGCTCCCGCGGGCAGCCAGATCGACCAGTAGGAGTCGACGAGGCCCAGGTCGATGATGGTCAGGAAGAGGCTGGCCATGGAGACCGTGTAGGGGACGAACATCGTGGCCAGGATCGCGCCGTAGATCAGCGTGCCGAGCCTGGGTTTCAGTACCGACAGGGAGTAGCCGGCGGTGATCGCGACGAGGAGCTGGACGGCCCAGGAGCCGCCGACGACCTGGAGCGTGTTGAGCAGGTAGTGGCCGATGCCCAGGTCGTTCCATGCGGTGCCGAAGTTCTCCGGCCGGGGGTCGCCGGGCCAGAGCTGGAGCGGCTCGGCGATCAGGTCGGTGGCCGGCGAGACCGCGCCTTTGACGGTCATGTAGAGCGGGCCGATGCCGATCACCAGGAGAACGGCCAGGGTGAGCCACTGGATCGTGCGCACTGCCGCTCTGACCGCCGGGCGGCGCTCCTCGACGTGGGAGATCAGGCTCATGCGGAGCTCCAGCTACGGGTGGCCCGCAGGTAGATCGTGGACATCAGGCCGAGGAAGATCGCCAGGAGGAAGGCGAGCGCGGCGGCCTGGCCGTAGTCGCCGTCGCGGAAGGCGTACCTGAAGATCAGCAGGAGGATCGTGAGAGTGCTGTTCTCCGGGCCGCCGTCGGTGAACACGTAGGGCTCGGTGAACACCTGGGTGGTGCTGACCAGTTGGAGGAGCAGCAGCAGGCCGATGGTGGGGCGGAGCTGGGGCAAGGTGATGTGCCACAGCCTGCGCCCGATCGACGCGCCGTCCATCTGCGCCGCCTCGTAGAGTTCGGCGGGGATGGTGACGAGGGCGGCGAGGTAGATGAGGACCGTGCTGCCCATCCAGGCCCAGGTGGACTGGATGACCAGGCTGAGCATCGCGGTCCTGGGCGACTCCAGCCAGGGGAAGGGGCCCAGGCCGATCAGGCCGAGCAGCTCGTTGAACAGGCCGTGCCCGGGGTCGTAGAACCACTTCCACAGCAGGATCGCCACCACCGGCGGGACCACCACCGGGAGGTAGACGAGGAAGCGGTAGATCCCCGCGCCCTTCCTCACCGTCGACATGACGGTGGCCAGGATCAGCGGTGCAGGAAACCCGATCAGCAGGCCGAGCCCGACGAACAGCAGGGTGTTCGCGATCGCCGTGGAGAGCAGCGGGTCCCGGAGGAGCGCGGTGAAGTTGTCCAGCCCCACCCACGTGGCGGGGTCGACCAGGTTCGTCTCCTGGAAGGAGATCAGCAGTCCCCTGATCATCGGCCAGTAGGAGAACACCCCGAAGGCGACGAAGGCCGGGATGAGGAAGAGGAACGCCATGACGGGGTTCCCCCGCCTCCTGGCGCGTGTCGCGACGGTCACTGCCGGCTCGCGGCGAGCTTGGTGTTCACGTCGGCTTCCGCCTCGGCGAGGAGGGCGCTGACGTCGGCCTCCTTGTCGGTCAGTACGGCCTGCACCACGCTGTCGAGCACGGCGTACACGGCCTGGGCCTGCACCGCGGGTTCGGCGCGGAGCTGGAGCTTGGGTGTGCCCTCGATCCACGGCTTGAAGTGCTCGAGCTTGACGTTCACGTAGGGCTTGACAGCCTCGTCGATCTTGGCTTGCTGGGCCGCGTCGAACATCGGCAGCGTCGGCACGCCCACGGCGGCGTTCGGGTCGGCCGCCAGCGCCTTGGCCCGCTCGGCGGCGGCGCCGGTGTCGTACTGCGGCTGGGCGTAGGCGAACAGCAGCCACTTCACGGCCGCGGCCGTCTTCTCCGCGGAGGCCGACTTGGGCACCATGTAGACGTCACCGCCGGTCAGCGTGGCGTTCCCGCCCGCCTGGGGCAGCGGGCCGATGCCGAACGCGTCGGTGTTCTTCATGCCGTAGGTCATCTTGGCCAGCCGGTAGGTGCCGGGCGTGCCCAGGTACATGCCGATCTCGCCGGCGGCGAACCGTTTGATCACGTCGTTCTGGTCGTTGAGCTGGTTGGCGCCCATGGAGTCGTCGGTCCAGCGCATCTCCTTGAGCAGGGTCAGCGCCTGCCGGGTCGGCTCGGCGTTGAAGGCCGCCACCCAGGCGCCGCCGTCCTGCTTCTCCATGTCGCCGCCGAAGGTGTAGGTCAGCTTCGTGAGCTGCCAGCCGCCCTGGTTGTTCTTGGACTCGTGCACGAACCCGGCCTTGCCGGTCTTCTCGGCGATGCGCTTGGCGTGGGCCCGGACCTCGTCCCAGGTCGCCGGCGGCCGGTCGGGATCGAGGCCGGCCTTCTCGAACAGCTCCCGGTTGTAGACGAGCCCCATCGCGAAGGGCGACTGGGGCACGCCGTACACCTGGTCGGCGGTGTCGCTCAGCGGCCGCAGCACCTGCGGGTTGAACTCCTTGTAGTGCGGCCACTTGGCCAGCTCCGCGGTCAGCGGCTTGACCTGCTTGCGGGCGATCAGCCCCTGCGGCTCGGTGAGCGGCACCTTGATCACGTCTTCGACCTTGCCGCCGGCCAGCTTGGCGGAGAACGTCAGCGGGTCGTAGGCGGCCGAGGAGCCTTCGACGGCGATGCCGGGGTTCTGCTTCTCGAAGTCGGCGACCATCTTCTCGAACGCGGCCAGGCCCGGCTTGTCGGTCGCCGGGGGCATGCCCTGGACCCTGAGGGTGATGGTGCCGGACTCCTGCCCGGAACCGGAGGACGAGCCGCACGCGGCGGCGGCCGTGGCCAGAACGGCGATGCCGAGGGAGGCGGTGATCTTCTTCATCTGAACTCCCGCATTCAGGTCATAGCAGGATTAATGGTGTTAAAGATGGCATGACGGGATAGCGGTACGGCGCGCCGTACCGCGGGACCTTCCGGTCAGCGGTGCACGGGCCCGGTCGAGGATCTGGGGATGAGCCGGGAGCCGATCTCCACGACTCGCCCGCCACCCCGCCCGGCGATGGTGTCGAGCAGCAGGTCGGTGGCCTGGGTGGCGAGCTCCTCGGCCGAGATGCGGATGGTGGTCAGCGACGGGGTGGAGGTCTCGGCGAGCAGCGTGTCGTCTATGCCGATCACGCTGACGTCGCGCGGCACGTCGACGCCGAGCTTGGCGAGCTGGTGCAGCACACCGAGCGCGACCAGGTCGTTGTGGGCGAGCACCGCGGTGGCCTCGGAGGAGGTGACCAGGGTGGCGGCGTGCACGCCCGTTTCGAAGCGCGGCTCGTAGGGACCGAACTCGACGAGGGACAGGCCGTGCGCCTCGAACGCCTCCCTTATCGACTTGCCGCGGCTGAGCTCGGGCCGCGAGCCGTTGACGAAGACGCACCTGGTGTGGCCGTAGGCCTTCAGGTGCTCGGCCGCCTGGGAGATGCCGGCGGTCAGCGAGATGTGGATCTCCGGGATGCCGGGCACGTGCCGGTTCACCAGGACCACCGGCATGGTCTCGGCCAGCTCGGCGAGCCGGTCCTCCGCGAGGGTGGAGGCCCACAGGATCATGCCGTCGACCCGCTTGGAGACCGCGGCGATGGTCTCCAGCTCGTCGGACTCCCGCTCGTCCGTGTCGGCGGCCAGCACGGTGTAGCCGAGCCTCCTGGCGCGGGCCTGCATCGCCTTCATGATCGGCGGGAAGAACGGGTTGGCGATGTCCGGGATGATCAGCCCGAGCGACTCGGTCTTCCCACCGCGCAGCGAGCGGGCCGCCGGATTGGGCGCGTAGCCCAGCTGCGCGGCCGTGTCCCTGATGCGCTGCAGGGTCTGCGGCTGCACCTGATCGGGGGCGGTGAACGCGCGGGAGACGGTCGAGACCGACACCCCCGCCGCCTGCGCCACCTGCCTGATCGTCACTGCCACGCTGCCCTCCTTGCCATCGGTACGGAGGATGGTTGCAAACGTTCCCGGAAGCGTCAAGAGCGTTTCATCGCCATCACCACCCTGTTAAATCCGCCTCTGGCCAACCTCGCCGGGATGTTGCATGATTTTGTTGCTGAAAATCCCGGTAACGTTCTCATTGGAGTTCGCCTGTGAAGATCACTGGTTGGGAAGTGCTCACCCTGCCCGAGCACGGCGACAGCATGATGCTGGTCGTCGTCGACACCGACGAGGGCGTGCACGGCATCGGCGAGGTGGGCATCCGATCGCGGCAGAAGGCGGTCGCGGGGGCGATCGACCACCTGGGCGAGCTGCTGCTCGGCGAGGATCCCGCCAGGATCGAGCACCTGTGGCAGGTGATGTTCCGCCGCGGCTTCTTCCCCGCCGACCGGATCCTGTCGTCCGCCATCGCCGCGATCGACGTGGCGTTGTGGGACATCCGGGGCAAGACGCTGGGCGTGCCGGTCTACGAGCTGTTCGGGGGGCGGGTCCGTGATCACGTCCCCGCCTACGCGCACCTGGGGGACGACTACCACGACCTCGACGCGTTCCTGGACCGGGCCAGGGCGCTCGCCGGGGACGGCTGGCGGCACCTGCGCTTCGCCGTACCCCACGACAGTGACGGCACGCTGGACCAGCGGGCCTCGATGCGCTGGGGCATCGACCTGTTCCACACCGTACGGCAGGCCGTGGGCGACGACGTGGAGCTGATCCTCGACGTGCACACACGGCTCGACCTGCCCGAGGCCGTGACGTTGTGCCGCGAGATCGAATCGGCCAAGCCGTACTTCGTGGAGGACCCGCTGCGCTGCGAGAGCCTCGAGGTGTATCGATCGTTGCGATCCCGTACGGCGGTGCCGCTGGCGGCGGGCGAGCAACTCGGGTCGAAATGGGAGTTCCAGCGGCTCATCGAGCAGGACCTCATCGACTACGCCAGGGTGGACATCGCCGTGGCGGCCGGGCTCACCGAGGCCAGGAAGATCGCCGCGATGTGCGAGGCGCACTACGTCAAACTGGCCACCCACAACCCGCTCGGCCCGGTGACCGCCGCCTCGTCACTGCACCTGAACCTGGCTTCGCCGTACATCGGGGTGCAGGAGCACCAGGCCCTGCCCGAGCTGCCTGACGTGTTCACCGCACGGCCGGTGGTCCGCGGCGGCCGTTTCGAAGTCCCCGGCCTTCCCGGCCTGGGTGTCGACATCGACCGCGCCCAGGCCCGGAAATACCAGGCCATGGCCGCCGAACGCCCCCACCTGCGCACCCGCGACGGCGCCTTCACCAACTGGTGAGCGTGCCCACGCTCCAGCACCTCGTCGGCCGGCCGTCCGACCCGGTCCCGGTCATGGCGGCGCTGACGTGTGCGCGAGGGACTACGCCCCCGCCCTCCGGGTTGAGTAGCAGGTCAACGCGTGGCTCGGTCGCGGCGGCGGCGAGCGGCGTAAACCGCGGCTGCCCGCTTCCCAACCTGTCAGGGGCGGTGTCGGCGAAGCGTGAACCAGAACCAGTTCGGCTTGCCGAGATCAACTTCAGCTAGCCTGATCAGACCAGATCAACTTTACCCCTCCAAAGAGGACAAGCCTGTTGCGGTCAATGCGTGGAGGTGACACCGATGTTGGATTACGGCCTTGACATGTCCGGTGTAGAGCTCGATCGGGCTCTGTCCGACTTGGTGGCTGAAGGGGATGAGCTTGACGCCCTGGTATCAGCGCAGGCCGACTGGTCGAAGCCTACGCCTGCAGCGGGGTGGACGATCGCCCACCAGATCGCTCATCTTGCTTCAGCTGATGCGAACGTTCTCATCGCTCTTCGGACCCCGGAGGCGTTCGACGCTGTGCTGAAGCAGGCGGAAGCCGCAGGCAGCCAATACGCTGATCTCGACGCCGCCGCGGGAGCAGCCAAACCGCGATCGGTGCTGCTGGAACAATGGCGCGCTGGTCGAACCGAGGTGGCGGCGGAGCTACGTGACGTTCCACTGGACCATGGGTTTCCGTGGTACGGCTCGCAGCTGACCGCAGCGCTCATGGTGCCGCTTCGACTGATGGAAACGTGGGCTCACGGGCAGGACGTATTCGATGCGTCGGGTGTCGCACGCCGTCCGACGAGCCGGCTCCAGCATGTGGCCTCATTGGGAGTGGTAGGGCGAGAGCTGTCGTTCTATGCCGCCCAATTGCCTCCTCCGTCAGAGCCGTTCCGTGTCGAGCTGACAGGTCCCGACGGCCAAAGCTGGGTGTGGGGCCCGGAAGATGCCGTGCAACGGGTTCAGGGCAGTGCCCTCGACTTCTGCCTTCGAGTCACCCAACGCAGGTCCCGAGCCCAGACCGGCCTCACGGCAGTCGGCGAGGACGCGCAGAAGTGGCTTGACATTGCTCGCGTTTTCCTCTGACGAGGCAAGAAGCGATCAGCCGGTCGAGCCCCTCAACAACACCTTCCACGATTTCCCTGAGCCACTGATCCAGACCTGGAAGGTCATGGCCGCGGAGACATCTGCGCCCGCCGGTACGACGAGGGCGCAGAGCGAGCCGTGCGGACCGGCGTGTACCGCGGCAAGACGCGATGTACTCATCCAGGACCACGCGCAGGTGACGTTCACCGTGGATGAGCATGCGGTCGGCGCATTCAGCGCGCCGTACGGATCCACCGCTCGGCATGGCCATGAGCCCGCGGCTTGGATGCGACCCAGCGACATCAGCCGGCCGAAACCCCGGACCGTGGCGAACCTCTCATTGACCGAATGCTTGCTTGGTTGAGTCTCGCTCTGAGAAAGTGCGGTGTCCAGAGAGACCGTTCTGTCCGGCAAGGTCAAGGAGGCAAGGTCTATGTCCGAGCTCACGGGCGTGTCGCACATCTCGCTGTCGGTGAAGGACAGAGACGCCAGCGTGCGCTGGTACACCGAGGTCCTCGACTTCAAGGAGTACGCCACGATGGATGACGAGCGCTGGCTGCGCACCATCTGCCTGCACGACAGTCTCACGATCGTCGGCTTCACCCAGCACCTTGATGTGCGCGAGGACGGCTTCGACCACCGCAGGGTGGGCATCGACCACCTCTCGTTCGCGGTGCCCTCGCGCGCGGCGCTCGACGCATGGGCGCGCAGGTTCGAGCAGTTCGGCGTCACGTGCTCGCCCGTGGTCGACTCGCCGTTCGGCGCCGTGCTGTCGTTCCGTGACCCGGACGGCATCGCGCTCGAGCTGTTCGCGATGGAATAGCGGTCTTGGCGATCAGTGCTCGGCTACCGTGTGGCACGTGACGTCGTTCATGGAAAGGCAGATCGCGAGGTTGGCCGACTCCGGCTGGGCTCAGTGCGGCTCGGTGGCGGAAGCGGTAGCGCGGGCCGGGCTGCCGGCGGTGACGCCCGATTACCTGGCGACGGCCTTCTCGGAGGGTGCGTGGGAGGCCGCCGAGCGGGCGGTGCTCGCCTTGCGCGACCACTTCGCCGGCGCCCGGTTCGCGGAAGAGACGACGTACGGGATCCTGCTCGTACCGGACCCCGACAGGCTGGACACGCGACGTCCGATGGACCCGGCCGTACGGGCGGACCAGTTGGGCGCACCGGTTGAGGATGTGTTCGACCGGCGGCTGCCGGCCGGGGTTCGGGGCATCCGAGGTGAGGCGTCGCCGTGGAACATGGTGGCCACGGTCGTCGGCGCCTACGGGCCGTCCCTGGGGAGCCATCACCAGGTCGTGGGCGCGTCGTCAGAGGCGTTCACCGTGGCCGGTGTCGACACCAGGACGTTGATGATCCGGCAGCTCTGGGGAGCGCGAGTTCTGCAGGGTGGATGTGACCTGCCCGACTGCGAGACCAACCAGAGGTGGACGTTCACGCTGTTCCCCGGCGAAGGTCTCACGGACGGGCAGGCCGAGTCCGGGACCGTGCTCAAGGGCAAGGTACGCTTCCGCCTCGGCAAGCCCGATCGCGGCATCGGATCCGCACGAGTGGCCCCCGCCGTGGCCGTCTAGGAAGGATCTGACAATTCGGCGTGCCGGAGCCGATGCAGGAGCGAGGCGATGGCGACACCCGCCAGATGACGCTGGTGCCGGCACCGGCTTCCCGAAATTGAGCGCCGGTTCGCGCAGTGGCATCTCCTGCCGCGCCTTCACCAAGGCCCGGTGGGGCCCATTGACTACCGGAGATCAACGACACTCGCGACACGCCGCCGAGATTCACAGCACGCCCCCGTAGCTCGCCCGCAACTCGTCCGCCGGTCAACCCCATCCACTGTCGGCCGGCCCTGTCCCCGCCTCGTTCGCGCCGTGTCATGGTTGTGTCACGGTCGCGCCGACGGTGGCCGCCGTCGAGAAACGGTGACATGCGGCAGACAACGCACGCACATTCGGCACCAATCGTGGTTCGTCATGGACGAACCACGCACCCTCCCACCCCGGCCCCGTGACCGGTTGTTCGCCGCGGTCACGCTGGTGCTCGCCGTGCTCCTGCTGCCCGCGGCGCTCGCCCGCCGTCCCGGCCGCGCCCGCGAAGTGGCCTGCCAATGGGCGTTACGGATGCGATTCCCCGCCGAGGACCTCACCGGGCTCACCGACGGCGCCATGGCGGCGTTCACCGCGGCGCGAACCGAGGCGCTCTGGCGTTACGGCCAGCTCATCGGCCTCACCTCGGGATACCGCGATCCCGTTGTCCAGCAACGGATGTTCGACGACGAGGTACGCCGCTGCGGCTCCCCGGCCTTGGCACGCATGCTCGTGCTGCCGCCGGCGGAATCCCGCCACGTCCAGGGCGTCGCTCTGGACGTACGCCCGCACGAAGGCGCGCGCTGGCTCGAGGAACACGGCGCCCGCTACGACCTCTACCGCATCTACGACAACGAGTGGTGGCACTTCGAGCACCGCCCCGGCAGCGGCGGCACGCCACCACGACGACGACCCCACCCCGGCGTGGGCCACGTAAGCCAGGACGTTGACGGGCCCGGGCATTCGACAACGGTATCGACCTGGCGTTCGGAGAACGGGTAGGGGTATGTCATCGACGTCGCCACCACCGCCAGCCGCACGCTCCACTCAATCTGACCAGGACCACGGCGATCTGCCCGAATAGAGGATGGCCGCGACCGTTACCCCGGGCACTTCCGCGGGTCGACGCCCTGCCCGGCACCGACGACGGTGACGTGGGCAGGGCTTTCCGGCGGTGTGGCGGCGGCGACCGTGCACACGATCTGCCCGACGGCCAGTGGGGACAGTTCGCCGGCCGGAGCGGACAGGGTCACCACCACGTGGCCGGCCGTCTTGACGATCACCGAGAACGGGCCGGCTTCGGGCGGGACGTCGGTGGTGAATCCGAGCGCCTGTTCCCTCGCGGTGGGTCCGGCGGCCAGCAGCGCGAGCGTGTCCGCTCGGAACAGCGGCCGACCACCGGAAGGCCGCGTTACCGCGCTGAGCCGGCCGTTCTTGACCAGATAGAGGGTGATCGTCGTGGTCGGTACGACGGGTCCGCTCGGCGGGTCGCCGGCGGGGATGACGTCGCTGGGGCGTACGCCGCAGCCGGCCACGGCGACGAGCGATACGAGGCACGCGGCGAGCGCGCGGCGGGCGAGCCCGGTCATCGTTCGGCGCCTCCGTCCGGATCGTGTGCCCGGCGTGGCAGGCGCAGCGTGAACTTGGCGCCGCCGTCCGGGGCGTTGGTGACGGTGAGGTCGCCCCGGTGCAGGCGCGCGTTCTCCCGCGCGATGGCGAGGCCGAGGCCGCTGCCCTCGGACCTGGCCCTGGCCGCGCTGGCCTTGTAGAACCGGTCGAACACGTGCGGCAGCACCGCTTCGTCCAGCCCCGGTCCATGGTCGAGGACCTCGAGAGCGATCCAGTCAGGGTCGACGCGAAGCCGTACCGACACCGGTGGCTCGCCGTGCCGCAGGGCGTTGCCGACCAGATTCGCGAGGATGACGTCCACTCGGCGCGGGTCCAGCCGTACCGTCACCGAGGAGGGAAGCTCGGTATGCACCGACTCCGACCAGCCCCGGGTCCGTAGGGTCGCGCGCACCAGCTCGGCCACGTCTATCTCGTTCAGCGCGAGGGCCGCGACTCCGGAGTCGAACCTGCTGATCTCGATGAGGTCGTTCACCAGCCCGGTGAGGTTGAGCGTCTCCTGGCTGACCAGCCTGGCGGCCCTGCCGACGGGCTCGGGCAGCGCGGCCGCCTCCTCGTCGAGGATGTCGGCGACCGCGGCGAGCGCGGCCAGCGGGGTGCGCAACTCGTGAGACACGTCGGCCACGAACCGGCGGGCGTCGGCCTCCATGTCCCGAAGCTGTTTGACGTGCCGTTCCAGCTCCGCGGCTGTGTTGTTGAACGTGTGTGCCACGTCGGCCAGCTCATCGGAGCCGCGTACCACGATCCTGGTCCGCATCTCGCCCTCGCCCAGCAGGCGTGCCGCCCAACCGAGCTCGCGCACCGGGCGCAGCACGCCACGGGTGGCCAGCAACGCGAGGATGACCGCGAACGCCAGGGCCGCCCCGCCGGTGAGCCAGGCGGATGTGGCGAGCCCGTCGATGCTTCGCTGTTCGGGAAGCAGGCTGCGCGCGGTGTAGACCTCGATGCCGGACATCCGCGTCCGGGCCCGCTCGACGATCAGCAACGGCGTGCCGATGATCAGGAAGGGCTCGCCCTGCCACACCACACGTTGCCACGCGGTCTGGCCGCTGGCCACCACCTGCCGCAACTCCGGTGAAATCATCCCGAGATCCAGGATCGGCACCCTCTCGCCCGGCCTCCAGCGCCCCGGCGACGGGGCGAGCGGCGAGGCGAGCGACGGGGCGAGCGGGGGAGCGAGCGGCGCGTGCATCTCGCGGTAGACGGCGACCGCAATGCTGTTCTGGTCGGTCGCGGCGCCGGCGATCTCGTCGAGCTCGGCCAGGCCCGGCTCCGCACTCGGCAACGGGTAGTGCGCCTGCAGGCGGTTCGTCATCGCCTGCACCGCGGCGTCCTGGGTCCGCTGGAGGATGGCGTTGCGGGCCTGGACGTAGCTCCCGCCGGCCACCGACGCCGCGGTGACCACACACAGCAGTGCGAACGCGAACAACAGCCGGGCACGCAGCCCCAGGCTCGGCCGAGGCGTCACCAGCGGCTCACACCGGCCCGAACCGGTACCCGAACCCACGCACCGTCTGCACGTAGACGGGCGCCGCCGAGTCGTCCTCGATCTTCGCACGCAACCGCTGCACGCACGCGTCCACAAGACGCGAGTCGCCGAAATACCCGTGCTCCCACACCGACTCCAGCAGTTGCTGGCGGCTGTGCACCCGGCCCGGCGTGCCGGAGAGCTCGAGCAGCAGGCGCAGCTCGGTCGGAGTGAGGCTGATCGGCACGCCGCGGTTGGCGACCACCAGCCCGGCCCGATCGATGGTCAGGTCCCCGTGCCGCTCCAGCTCCGCCTGGTCCCGGCCGATCCGCCGGAGCACCGCGCGAATGCGTGCCTCGAGCACCCTGGGCTGCACCGGCTTGACCACGTAGTCGTCGGCGCCCGCCTCCAGCCCGGCCACGACGTCGATGTCGTCGCCGCGCGCGGTCAGCATGATGATCGGTACGTCGCCGACGGCCCGGATGCGGCGGCAGACCTCGAACCCGTCCATGCCGGGCAACATCAGGTCGAGCACGACGACGTCGGGAAGGTCCATACGGAGCCGATCCAGCCCCTGCTCGCCGGACTCCACCGCGCCCACCCGGTGCCCATGCCGGGTCAGGGCCAGCTCAAGACCTTCCCGTACGGCCGGGTCATCCTCGATCAACAACACTCGCGACACACCGCCGAGTTTCACAGCACGCTCCGTACTTCGCTCGCCGGTCAACGCATCCACTGTCGGCCGGCCGTGTCCCCGCCTCGTCCGCGCCGTGTCATGGTTGTGTCACGGTCGCGCCGTCGAGAAGCGGTGACATACGACGGACAACGCACGCACATTCGGCGCCAATCGTAGTCTCCATGAACGAACCGAACACCCTCCCGCCCCGGCCCCGAGACCGGCTGTTCGCCGCGGTCACGCTGGTGCTCGCCGTGCGCGTGTACGCCGCTGCTCGACCTCGCTGGACCTGGTCCTGGAGGTCCAGGACACGCTCTGCCCGTGGAACGCGGGGCGCCACCACCCGCATGCCGACGGCGAGTCCGTCACCTGCGAACGCACCCGGGCCCGGCCCGCCCCTGCGGCTGACCTCCGCCGACCCGGGTGCGGCACACCCCTGGCGGCCGGCGGTGGATGGTGGGCCCAGCCGGCCCCCCGCCATCATCGACCCCCTCACCGCGGCCGTCGCCGTGCTCGCCCTGCTGTGGAAGACCAAGCTCAACAACGCCTGGCTGATCGCCGGCGGCGCCGTCATCGGTCTGCCGCACGCCCTTCTCACCTGAGAAGGAAGGAGGCGATCAGCGCCTCGGCAGCGTGGCCAGGTGGCGAAGACTCCTGGTGATCCGTTCAGCGGCGAACCTGGTCCCGGCGACGAAGCGCAGCATGGGCCCGAACGTGGGTGCTGCCATCGTTCCGGCGAAGTACAGGCCGGGTACCGTCGACTGCAAGCTGGCCGACAGATGCGGGGCCGCGGAGCCCGGAACGCGTGCGATGGCGCGGCGCAGGTCGGGCGCGAGGATGTGCAGGGCATCCACGTCGATGCGGTAGCCGGTGGCGGCCACAACGTGGTCGGCCCTCAGCTCGGCCGGCCCCTCACCACCCCCCACGGTCAGGTGCGCGGTGGCGCCGTCACGGCGGGCGTGGGTGACGCGGCGCTGCAGGTGAAGCGGGACGATGTTCTCAACGCGATCACGGAGCCACCAGCTTCCGGAGGGGCCCAACGCACGTCGATGCAGCCATAGCCGTTTGCGGGCGGGCAGCAGGCGTACCCAGTTCGGGGCCAGACAGACGGCTGTCAACGCCCAGCCCGCTCCCAGCGGGGAATCGGGATGGGCCAGACGCTGACGCAACGGCCGCCGCACCACAGCAGGCGCGCCCCAGCGCACCCGGTCAGCCCGCACCAGCACGTTCACCCCGGCGCCGGCCTCGTGCAACAACGCGGCGCTCTCCAGCGCAGACTGGCCACCGCCGACGACCACGACGCGCCTCCCGGCATAGCGGGACAGATCACGCTGCTGACTGGAATGCGACAGCACGGCATCGACTCCCGGCCCCTCCGGAGCCAACGGCAGCAACTCGCGCGGGATGTGGCACAGCGCGCTCAGCCCGGTGGCGAGTACCACCGCCGCCGCCTCGATCCTCTCGCCGTCCTCCAGGCACACTGTGAAGCCCTCAGTCGCCTGCTGGATGCTCGACACCCGTCTTGACTCGACCTCACCGGCGAACCGGCGGGCGAACCATATCCCGTACCGCGCGAATACCTCGCACGGAATCGGTGTCAGCTCAGTCAACGGCGGGCGGCCGGTCTCTCGGCAGAAGTCCGACAGCCGGCCCCCTGGCACCGGGGCCGACAGGTCGGTCGCCTTCGGCGTCGATTTGAGGAACATGCCGGTGGCCATCTCATGCCGCCAGCTGTCCATGACCTCACCGAACACCCGGACCTCGAGCCCGGCCGCGCGCAGATGAGCCGCAAGCGACAACCCATACGGCCCTGCGCCGACCACCACCACGGCCCGGCCTGATGCAGTCGAACCCACCGCCCGGCCAGCATGCTGCCCCGCAACCGACTGCCTCACCCGTGCCCCCGTCATCGGCTCGTCGTTCCAGCCCCACTCCCGTCCAGCCGCCGACCTCACCAGGCGGACAGGCCACGTGTGCGGCATCCCCGAGGGCCAGTGCGGCGGACCGTACGGCGTCAGCACACCACCCCTTGGGCGTGTCTGCCCACCCGCCGTCGACACGACGCCCAGCCTTGGGACAGGGAATGCTCATGGGGCGTCCAGAGGTGCGCAATGACGGTTTCGCCAACCTGGACAAAGTACTCGACTATGCCCATGTGGAGACCATGCTGGACAAGGTGCCTGACGTGCCCGTCGCCGCACTCAACGGCGCGAGCAGGTTCGATGCCAAGGCGACGGAGAAGGTCTTGTCTTCCCGCCACAGGACCATCGGGCGCTGAAGGAGGCCGGCACGGCTGCGATCTTCGGCCCGGGCACCGTGATCGCGGACGCCGCGCTCGGCTTGCTGGACCTGATCGGGTATCGGTCAGGCGGATCCGGCACGGCAATAGGTACAAACCAGACGCAAGGCGAGGAGCTCCGCGTCCTTCGAGCTCTGCCAGCGACCCCGGCCAAGCACTTCGAGCAAGCTTGGTCGCCCATGCATTGAACGCTTGCATGGCGGCCAATACATCTGTATAGACTCTTGGACGTGCGACCAATATCTGAAGAAGACCTGACGACGCGCGCCCGCATCCGCGACGCCGCGATGGCGATGTTCGCCGAGCAGGGGGTCACGGCCACCACGATCCGCGGAATCGCCGAGGCCGCCAGAGTCTCGCCCGGCTTGGTGCAACACCACTTCGGCAACAAGGAAGCGCTGAGGCAGGCTTGCGACGATTACGTCCTCAGCTACATGCGCGAGCAGGTCAACGTAGGCATCACTGACCGCAACCTGGACAAGCCGGAATTCATCGAGAACGTCCACCGGACCGCGCCGCCCTTGATGAAGTACCTCGGACGCGCGCTCGTGGACCGCTCCCCCGCGGCCGCCGCCCTGTTCGACGAACTCGTCAGCGTGACGGAGGAGCATCTCGCCAACGACGACCAGCTCTCCAAGGCCGACCACCGCGCCCGCGCGGCCGTGCTGACCGCGATGAAGCTGGGCATCACGGTGCTGCACGAGCACGTCTCCCGTGCACTCGGCACCGACCTCTACGCCACACAGGGTGCGCTGCGCGTCGGCAAGGCACAGCTCGACCTGATCAGACCGGAATTCCTCGGACGCGAGCTGTTCGAACAGGCGCGGACGGGCCTGGAGAAGGTCGAGGGACAACAATGAACGCCGCAGTGCTTGCTGACGGCCTGGTCAAGACCTTCGGCCAGGCCAGGGCCCTCGACGGGCTCGACCTCACCGTCGAGACGGGCGAGGTCCACGGGTTCCTCGGTCCCAACGGCGCGGGCAAGACCACCACCATCCGCATCCTGCTGGGCCAGATGCGCGCCGACGGCGGCCGGGTCGCCTTACTCGGCGGCGACCCCTGGCAGGACGCCACCGAGCTGCACCGAAGGCTCGCCTACGTGCCCGGCGACGTCACCCTGTGGCCCTCGCTGACCGGCGGCGAGGTGATCGACCTGCTGGGCAGGGCCCGCGGCGGCCTCGACCCTCGGCGGCGCGCCGAACTGCTCGAGCGCTTCGAGCTCGACCCGCGCAAGAAATGCCGCACCTACTCCAAGGGCAACCGGCAGAAGGTGGCGCTGGTGGCCGCCTTCGCCTCCGATGTGGAACTGCTGATGCTGGACGAGCCGACCTCGGGCCTGGACCCGCTGATGGAGGCAGCCTTCAACGAGTGCGTCCTGCAGGAGAAGCGCAACGGCCGCACCGTGCTGCTGTCCAGCCACATCCTGTCGGAGGTCGAGACGCTGTGCGATCGTGTCAGCATCGTCCGCGCCGGCCGTACCGTCGAGTCCGGCAGCCTGGCCGACCTGCGCCACCTCACCCGCACCTCGGTGACGGCCGAGCTGGTCGGGCTCGCGCCCGGCCTGGCCACCCTGCCCGGCGTACACGACCTGACCTTGGACGGCGCCCGGCTGCGCTGCCAGGTGGACGGCGACGCGCTCACCGCGGTGCTCGCCGAGCTGGCCAGGGCGGGCGTACGCACGTTGACCACGCAGCCGCCGACGCTGGAGGAGCTGTTCCTGCGCCACTACGAGGGAGCCGCCAGATGACCGGCACCTGGACGTTGATCCGGCTCATCGTGCGCAGGGACCGCGTGCTACTGCCGGCGTGGATCGTGATCAGCGCGCTGCTGCCGGCGAGCGTCGCCTCCGCCACCACGGACCTGTATGCCGACCAGGCTGCCCGCGACGCCTTCGCGGCGGCCTCGGCGAGCAACCCCGCGCAGCTGGCCATGCGCGGCCCCGTCTACGACGCGAGCGTCGGCGGTCTGACCGCCTGGACGCTCGGTTCGTCCCTCGCGCTGATCGGCGGGCTGATCAGCATCCTGCTGATGATCAGGCACACCAGGGTCGAGGAAGACACCGGCCGGCGCGAGCTGCTGGCCTCGGGTGTCGTCGGCCGCCACGCCCCGCTGGCCGCCGCGCTCGCGGTCGTGCTGGCCGCCAACCTGCTGCTGGGCCTGCTGTCGGTGCCCGCCCTGGTCGCGGACGGCCTGCCCGCGGGTTCCTCACTGCTGTTCGGGCTGTCCATCGCCGCAGGCGGCTGGGCGTTCGCGGCCGTGGCCGCCCTCACCGCGCAGCTCACCGCGTCATCCGGTACGGCACGCGGCTTCGCGATCGCCGCCGGCGGCCTGCTGTTCGCGCTGCGCTCGCTGGCCGACGTCGGCGGCATCGGCTGGCTCGCCTGGCTGTCACCGTTCAGCTGGGTCCGGCTGACCGAACCTTACGCCGGCGACCAGTGGTGGGTACTGGGGCTGGTCGCGGTGTTCGTCACCGCCCTGGCGGCGGCCGCGTTCGAGCTGTCCACGCGGCGTGACGTGGCCGGCGGTCTGGTTGCCGCCCGCCCCGGACCCGCCACCGGGGCGCTGCTGGGCACGTTCGGCCTGGCCGCTCGCCTGCACCGGGGCACGCTCGCAGGCTTCGCGATCGGCTTC
>NZ_JBHUFV010000005.1:0-228937 GCF_042681425.1 Nonomuraea mangrovi
CATTCACGGCTGCCACGCTTGTGAGCAGGTCAAACTCGTACACCACTTCCGTGGACGCAACCGAGCGGCCGGCCGAGCCCGGCCGGGGTCCAGTCCGGTCGGGCCTCTTACGTTCAGGGCGAGGTCGGCGCCCGGCCCTCACCAGTGGTGTCAGGATGGCCGCGTCGGCGTGCCCGGCCCCGGTCGCGGCCGTCACCCACGCCGACGTGTCGGCCCGCTATCGCTGATTCCCGTTCCGACACTCCCCGCGAGCCGTTCGGAGCCGCAGATCATTACGGCGCCCGGAATGTACGACATCGGCCACGGCCGCATCGCCCCAAAACCACATGAGCCAGGCCGGCTCCGCAAGAAGAGGCAGCAGGGCGCCACCCCTTTCAGGCCAGTGCCAGAAATGCCTGCTCACGGACACCCCCGCCGTGATCACTTTCTATGAACGTCCATCGGCATCCAGGGACGTTGTTAGCAGCAGCGTTATTTAGACCGGTCGTCGTCGGCGTCATCGCGGTGCGTGTTTTCCAGCAGAGTGCGCAGACGCCGAATCTCGGCCAGCAACCGCGGGACATCGGACCGCGCGTGCGCGATGAACGTCGCGTTCTCATCCCAACGATCGTCAGGACCTGCGACGTAGGGCCTCGGAAACTGCACCAATGTGGCCGCCACCATCTCACTGCCATTCCACGCCGGCCAACGCTTACCCTCTCCGACGTCGGGCACGGTGCTGATAGCGACCAGGTTCGCGGCAGCGTCATCGTCAAGGAACCGCACGTACCACGGTCCAGGCGTTGCGGCTTGGGCACGGGTCTCGATCTCTTGTAGCTCGCTGTCGCCGATCGGCACGCTCATCGATCAAGCATCTCGAATGCCAGGGCCTCTACATCTTCATTACGAGATTCCGCATGATCGTCCATGTGGAAGCGAGCTGTCGATCACTCCCACCCATGGCCAACATCCGAGCGACAGGACCTCGCCGACCTGGGCTACGGCCATGGCATGCCTGGGCAAGAGGTATTGAGCGTGAATTCGTGTTGTCGGCTTGATCGGGGTGTCTGGCTTCCGGCGGGCGAGGGTCAGATGTGCGCCCTGATCTGACGCACAGGGTGCCCGAGCACCGCCCCGAGCGCAGCCAGCTCTTCGTCGGTGAACCAGATACGGTCTGGATTCCAGATGGCGATCTCGAAGCGGGCGAATCCACACGGCCAGTCGTAGTCCAGCGCGTCCAGTGTCGACTCGACGCCGCAGCAGGGGACCTCGACGGCCAGGGTGGCAAAGCCGTCCTCGCAGTTCGCTTCCAGAAGAGCCGCCCACCACTCGGTGTCGATCGACGCCCCGCAGTGCGGACAGCCGATCCTTTCCAGATTCTGGCCGCAGTCGACGACAGTGAGCGTGTCGTGCCAGGTGACGTCGATCTCGACATCGACGCCGCCAGGCGTGCCGGGCGCCAGGTCCGCAACGATCGCGGCGGCGCGGTCAGCGGCTGCCTTACTGGGTTGCCAGTGCGGATCGGTCGGGATGACCGAGAGGACGTCGTCGCTCATGTGCTCACTCGATTCGTCCGGCCGAACCCCTCATCTTGGCCACGCGATGCTACCGAAATGGGGCAACAGGTCCTCGAATTGGTCAGCTGTCGAGAGCCAGACCGGTGCCGGTGAGGCATCCGTCGGTACTGGATCTTCTTCAGGCCCCGCTTGATGACCCGGACAAGCTGGAAGACGGTCAGCTACGGCGTGCTCCTCGATGAACGCCTTCATACTGGGCACCAGGTGCCGGACCAGGTTGTCCCACACCAACACGATCGGGGCATCCAGCTGCCGGTGTGCCTGAGGAGCAGCTCGCAATAGTCGGTCCAGGCGAAGCTTCTGGACTCGTCCTTGCGACCGCGGTACAGGTGCAGCCGGTAGATCAGCCTGAAGCGGGCTCCGGATTCGTAGCAGACCACCCCGGCGTGCCGCTGCCACGCACGTGCACCCCCGGGGTGTGACCGCGCCGGCCCCAGCGACGGGCGCGAGGCGGCCTCAGTCCCCGGCCCGCTTCGTCTTCGAAACAGATCCAGCCGCCTTTGGCCGCCGCCGATTCTCCACCTGTGGCGCCGGTGGATGGCCCGAACGGCTACATGGTCAGCGCAGCTTTCGGAAGGTCTCCCGGACGTCGTCGGTGAAGGCTTCGGGGTTCTCGTAGTGGACGAAGTGGCCGCCCTTCATGTGGGCGTTGACGTTGATCACGTTGAAGGAGCTGCGCGTGGGGCCGTTCTCAAAGGCGGCGATACGCGCTTCGACGGTGTCGACGCCGGGCGGGTAGGCGTCGCCAAGGAGGAAGGTGAAGCCGGTCGGCGGCTCGACGACGGGCCGGCGATCGTGGGAGGGCACCCATGGGTAGCGCACCGCGTTGCGGTACATGCGGATGGAGGAGCCGATGGCCTGGTTCACCCAGAAGGCGGTGGCCTCGGTGAGGATGAAGTCGCGGGGGAAATTCTCGTCGAAGTCACCCCTCTTGTCGCTCCACTTCTTCCACCTCCGCAGGAGCCAGGCGAGCATGCCGATGGGAGAGTCGTTCAGGCCGTGGGTGAGGGTCGACGCGTCGAGCATGTGGACCGCGACGTGGGAGACGTAGGTGCTGACGAGGTTCTCCAGGCCTGCCCGCAGCTCCGGAGTGGCGTCCTCGGGAATCTTGGCGCCGTCGGTCAGGTCCCAGAACCGCTCGTTCGCGAACTGGCCCGGAGGCATGTCGTGACCGTAGTGCAGGCCGATGATGCTGTCGGCGTACTTGTGGCCGAGCGCACTGGTGACGAGGGCGCCGTAGTCGGAGCCCGCCGCTGCGTACTTCTCGTAGCCCAGCACCTCGGTCATGAGCTTGTGCATGATGTCGGCGATCTTCCAGTAGTTCAGGTCGCCCCTGCCGACGGGGGTGGACCAGGCGAATCCGGGCAGGTCGGGGATGACGACGTCGAAGGAGTCGGCCGGGTCACCGCCGTGGGCGGCGGGGTCGGTCAGCGGGCCGATGAGCGGGAGGCTGAACCCGCTGGACCACGGCCAGCCGGAATGAATGGCGAGCGGGACCGGGCTCGGGCCCTTGCCGCGCACGTAGTAGAAGTGCACGGGCGTGCCGTCGATCTCGACCTTGTACTGGTCGTGGGTGTTCAGCCGCTTCTCCTGCGCACGCCAGTCGAAGCCGTCCGCCCAGTACTCCACGAGCGGCTTGAGGTAGGCGGTGCTGATCCCGTAGTACTCCTCCTCGTTGTCCAGGTCGTCGAAGAAGCGGGTCTTCTTCAGACGGTCCTTGAGGTCGTCCAGGGCCTCATGGGAGACATCGATCTTGTACGGTTCCAGCGCGCTGAACTTGATGTTGTTGCTCACGGCAAGGCTGCTTTCGCGTAGTGGTGAAAGAGAAGTTGCTGTCCGGCAGGCGGGTGCCGCCGACTGCCGGTGTTCCGGTCGTGCCGTGGTCGGGTGTGACCGGCCGCCGGGCGAGGTGTGAGGGGGCCGCAGGTAGCGTCAGTTGGTGAAGTCCAGGCGGACCCGGGTCTGCTTGAGCTCGGCGATGTACCAGGAGCCGTTCGCCATGACGAATCGTGCGTGGTAATGGCCGAAGCCGTGCATGCCCCTGAAAGGGATGTCCTCGGACACGTCGGCGTCCTCAGGCCGGGTGATGATGTCCTCCATCGCCCATACGCCATGGGCGGCCATCGCCGAGTCGACGTCGATCTCGTCGGAGAACAGGTGGTGGACTAGGGTGACGCCGGGGCCGCCGCTGGCGCCGACCGTGGCGGCGATCCCTTCCCGGCCCTCCATGTGCAACCACACCGATCCGTCCGGCTTGTGCGGGGTGAACGTGCCGTCTGGCGTGAACAGATTCGCCAGGTCCTGCCAGCGCTGATGATCCGCGTAACGGACGTAGCGAGCCATCAGACGACGAAGATCCTCAGTAATGCTCAGACGCTCAATGGCATCCATAATCGATCATCCCTCTACCGGTGATGTGGGCGGACATCCCGCCGGTGCTGCGCTCCGGCCGGCCGGAGCCTCAAGCGGGCTGCTCGGTGATGTGGGCACCACAGAAAGTTGGCGAGCTTCCGTTCTGGACTTCACGGTCCACTCATCATGCGATGTCAAAAATGGACTCACAAGTCCAAAAAGGCATGCAACGGTTGAGCCGACATCGACCACCCTCGCCGGAACGGGCACGGAGACCAGAGTGAGTCGCTGGCCGAGTACCTGGCGTGGCACCCGGCGATGAGGACGCCAGGCCTGCTGCCGCTCCGGGGAGCCACGAAGAGCGGCAGGAAACGCATCGTCAGCCTCGACGACGGCACCATCGCGGTTCTCCGCAATCAGCACAAAGAGCAGACCGTCGGCCCTGAATGGCGAGGTGACGACGGCTACGTCTTCACGACCGGCTGGGGTGAGCCCGTCCACCTCACGCGACCACGCTCCTCCGGGCCGGCGTGCCCCTCCACGTCGTCGCGACCCGCCTCGGCCACGCCGACCCGTCCATCACACTGCGTGTCCACGCTCACGTGATCCGCGCGGCGGAAGCCTCGGCGGCAGACGTCTCCGCCCAGTCGATCGGCGAGTAACGGGAGCCACCTTTTAGCAAGATCCCGAGGATGTCCTGACAAACACGAAGGCCCGCTCCAGGATCTCCCCGCGGCAGCCAAGGACACCCGCTTTAGAAGGTGACTCATTTGGTGAGTCGGCGGTAGCGAATAAGGGCTGCGGCGATGGCGACGAAGGATGCGAAGTGGTCGGCTCGGCGTTCGTAGCGCCGGTGTAAGCGGCGGCAGCCGGCAAGCCAGGAAACGGTGCGCTCCACCACCCAGCGATGGCGGCCCAGCCGCTGGCTGGACTCGATCCCGCGGCGGGCGATGCGCGGGATGATGCCCCGGCCGCGCAGAAAGGTCCGCAGATGGGGATAGTCGTAGCCCTTGTCACCATGGAGTTTTCCCGGCCGGCGACGTCGAGGCCCACGGCGGGAACGGATGGGCGGGATGCTGCGCACCAGCGGTTCCAAGCCCAGGCTGTCGTGGGTGTTGGCAGCGCTGATCGCGACAGCCAGGGGCAGACCGGTCCGCTCGGTGATGAGGTGGATCTTCGACCCTTTCTTACCGCGATCGACAGGATTCGGACCTGTCAGCTCCCCCCTTTGACCGCCCGCACGCTGACCGAGTCGATCGCGCACCGCGACCAGTCCAGCTCTCCTCGGGCGCCGAGCTCGTCCAGCAGGATCCGATACAGCTTGGCCCACACCCGCGCGGCGCTCCACTCGGCGAAGCGACGGTGCACCGTCTGCCAGGAGGCGCCGAACACCGGCGGCAACTGCCGCCACGCACACCCGGTGGTGGCCACATACACGATCGCCGCCAGGATCGCCCGATCGTCGACTCGCCGCCGCCCGCCACCTTGCGGCCGCGTCGGCGCCGGCGGAACCACCCGTTGGAACAACTCCCACAACTCATCTGGCACAAGCCGCCAAAGGAACGCATCCACGAACGATCTAACGATCAATCCCCAAATGAGTCACGGTCTTAGGAAAGTGGCGCTCCTGTGCTGGGTGACCTGCGGGGATGCCAAGCATCGATAGAGCCATGCTTTGATCATCTCGCGTATGTCCCACACCTGGAGGTTATCGGAAGGGGCAGCCCTAGCTTTGTGCGTCAAATGCAGCAGCCACTCGAAACGGGATATCTTCTTCGCCATGAGTGCCCAGTACGCATGGCCTGAACGCTTCCCTGCAAAGCATCCGGTGACCAAAAGTTCCGGTCACCCGGCGGTCAGTCCACTCGGCGATCTGTATCCCTCGGCTACCGAAGCAGAGGTCCGCCAGTTTGAAGAGCGGCTGGGCATGGAGCTGCCGCCGAGTTACCGGCAGTTTCTCCTGTTCGCCAACGGGTGGGGCAGCGATGATGACTGCTGCCTGCTACGCGTCAACGAAGTCGGCTGGCTCCGCGACGTCGATCCCTCGATCGCCGAGAGCTGGTCAGCACCCAAGCGGGAGAACTCATGGAGCGTGCCCGACGGGCTCTACTTCGTCTACGGACTGGAGCAGGACTCCATCCATTACAGAGGGGAGTATGTGCCCGACACCCTTCTGATCGGATATTGGGCTGACGGAGTGGCTCTCCTCAATCCCCACGTCCGCACCGCTGAAGGTGAGTGGGAAGCCTGGTACCTCGAAGCAGGGTTGCCCGGGGCTAACCGTTACAGGTCCTTCTGGGACCTCGCAATGGACGAGCTGCGACTGCGATACGCGCATTGATGCCCCCTTTGGCGTTGCGGCGCGACCTGCGTTCCGCATAATTCGTACTCGCTGGAGCACAAAAGAAACTCTCAATCGGTCGCGGCCGATCAAGGGTTACGCGGAAAGGTTCAGTGCCCGGGTGCCGAATTCGGGACCAACCCCGAATCCGGCACCCAGCACTCGGCGAGGATTCGCCTTCGAGTCGGTGATGGCCACCTTCCGGCTGCGCCGCCGCATCGGCCGTCCCCGCACCAGGCCAGACCGGCTCATCGGCGACAAGGGCTACTCCACCCGCAAGATCCGCGTGTATCTGCGACGACGCGGCATTCGGGCGGTCATCCCGCAACGACGGGACCAGATCGCCAACCGCAAGCGCAAAGGCAACCGCGCAGGCCGCCCGCCCTCCTTCGATGCGACCGCCTACAAGGACCGCAACCTGGTCGAGCGGTGTTTTGCCAAGCTCAAGCAGTGGCGAGCCGTCGCTACCCGCTATGACAAGCTCGCCAGCCGCTATCTCGCGGGCGTCACCATCGCTTCCCTCATGCTGTGGCTCCGCCAAACCGAATTATCAGACAGGCCTTAGCGAGGGTAGATGAGCGAGTGCGTCGCCTCAAGCCAGTCAGCGGCGATGTCCGTCCCCGTGATCCGGCCGATCAGCGTCAGGACGGAGCTGATGCTCTCGCCCTCGTCCACGCGATCCTCGATGACGTCGTCGCCGCTGGTCTGGAAGCGCAGCCCTTCCATGAGGTGGTCGAGCGCGTGCGGATCGCTCCCGTGCATGGGGTCGGGCCAGGTGGGCTGGAAGGCGACAACCACCTCCCCGTCCTTCAGATACTTGAAATGGTCATGGCCGCCCATATCCATACTGAAGCAGAGCGCCTCCCGCCCGCCCGCCGTCAACGGCAGCAGGAAATCGTCGTCGGTCGGCCCCGGAATGATGCAGGTCCACCCTCCGGCCTCGCCGACCCAGGTGGGCCCGCCTTCCTCACTGTTGTCGAGCAATTCGTTCAGGTGGCTCGGCGTGCTGGTGACGAGGTCCAGGGAGAAGGCCTCGGCGACGGCGTCGCGATCCATTCCTTTGACCCAGAGGGCGCTGAATCCCAGCGTCCAGAGGTCCATCTCGTCATCGAGTCCCTCGGTGAAGATGGTCGAGACTAGGAGATCGCGCAGGTGCGTCGGCGACTGCATGCTCACCTTCCGATGGTGGAGGAGCCGGGAGAGGGCGAGGCCCTCTCCCGGCTATGACGTTATGACGGTGGTGCGCCGTTGCGGATTCTGACCCAGAAGGCATTGGATGGCCAGTTGCCCGCGCCGCCTTCGAGCTGGCCAGAGGTGAAGACGCGGTAGCAGGCGTAGAAGGCCGCCAGGTCGCGTCCTGCGGCTTGGTTGTGGTCGGTGCTCACCTGCTAACACGCACACCGACGACTGGCAGGCGCACAAACGCTGGCACGCCGTCCTGCACACCTTCGACGCCGCCGGCCACCACCTCGACTCCCGCATCGAGCGCACCGGGACCGACGACAACTACCGGGCCGCCGGCGACGCAGCGCAGCAGCGGCTGAAGCAGTGGCTCAATGCCCTCCCCGGCCTCCGCTTCGGCGACATCGCCATCCGGCCCTTCCGCCACGAAGTCGACGACGTGCTCTTCGGTCTCGTCATTGAGACCTTCGAAGGCACCGAGCACGCCGAGCTCTACCCGGACGACCTCGGCTTCTACGAACCCTGGGACGGCTTGTACGACACCTGACCACCAGATCCGTAGGGAAGGGCAAGTGCCTCGTCTATGGCCTTCCGCCCTGCTCAGGCGGTACATGTGGTCCGGTGGTGTGTGATCGTGTAAGGCGGTGTTGCTGTACGGCTCTGCTGTACAGCAACAAGCTACGGCCGCCCGCCCTCATGTCCGGTGGCAAGAGGACCCGCACCGCAGGGCCGCCAGGCCCGAGGAGCGGAAGCCTCGCGGCAGCCATCCGACACCCGCATTAGGAGAGCGGCTGTTGCTAGATGTGGCCCGAAAGCTTGAGCTGCAGGAACATGCGGTGACGGCGAAGAGCACTCCTTGATCATCTCGAATATGGCTCGCGAACTCCCACACTCACCCTTGCTCGTAGATGTGATGAGCCGCCAGCAGCAGGGCCCGCAGACGCCCGGCATCGCCATTGGCCGTGTTCGGGTGGGTCGCTTGGGCTTGACTGGCGGTCTTGTAAGCGACATACGCCGGATCGTCGTTTGCCAGAGCCCTTATCAGCGTTTCTACGGCCGCTCCCTGCAGCAGCAGGCGGCCGTGGGCGGTCTCGTGGCCTGGAAGCACGTGTCCCGAGCCGTTCGCCTCGGATGACTCGAAGGCCGCGTTTGCCTGCCTAACCAGGTCGTTGCTCCAGGCACGTAGCTGAGCGCGCATCTCGGGTGTGTCGCCACGGTGGTCAGGGTCCGTTGTGATCAGCTGAAACGCTCTGTCGACCAGTACGTGTCCGGGCAGGTTCGCGGAGGAGACCGCGATCCGCGCGATGAGTTCGGTGATGAGCGGAAGCTTGTCCTCCGTGGGTTCGGCGATCACGGCCGCGACCCGGGGGTCCTGCTGGGCAGCAGCGAGTTCGTCGTCATCGAGGTCGAGATGCGAGACTGCGGTGTTGACTACAGGGCTCCGGCGAACAACGACGCCCCGGTGGCCGGCTCGCAACCAGTTCGCATCGAGCCCGATCCCCGAGAGGTGCTCGCCGAGTGCCAGGCATGCCGCCATCCAGTCGGCCGCCAACTGCGAGGAGGTTACGGGAAGTTCTCGAAGCCATACGGCTCCGGACTTCGGCTGGACAGCTGCGAGGTCGAGCGGATCGAACCTGGCGACGATTTGACCGCCGGACGCGTAGGTGACCCACACGTCGTGATTCACGGTCCAACTCACATTTAGGGCAGCGCTGTGTGCGGAGAATTGCTGGAAGGCGCGTGGATCGGAGCCACAGAAAGGGGTCGGCTCGAAGAGCACTGTCCACCCGCCGTGCTGAGAGACGAGGACGATTGCCTCCTCACCGGAGAGATCCATGGCAGTGGCGCACACGTCGTCCATGGTGGCACCGGAGATCTCTCTGGTCGGGTTTCCCAGTAGTTCTACGAGGGCTTCCGTCTCGGCGATGCCGACCCAGGTGATCGATCCCTGGTCGGGGAGTAGGTCGCGTGTAGTGGCGTAGGAGGCGAAGAGGTCGATCATCATCTTTCCTTGTCCGAAGGACAGGGTGGGTCGGGGCAGGGTTCCTGCCCCGACCTCGATCGGATGAGTTTATTGCGGCTGGATGGGGCCGACGAATTCTCCGACGCCGTCTATCGTGCAAACGTTGAAGTAGTCGGCTTCATCTGGCAAGGGGTCCGTCACGACCACTCCTGGCGCGCCGCTGACCGGTCGGGTCTGACCGAACGGAATCACGTCCACCGCGAACGGCGAGCCTTCCCTGATCCGGTTCCTCATGTACCAGACACCGAGGCGTGACCCCGAAGAACAGTTGTCCTTCACGTCGATCAACTCGACCGAGTACTGATTGCTCGTGCTGGCCGCGCCCTCGTACGCGGACGCGAAAGGAAACTCGTCGCAGCTGTCCGGGCTCTTGTAGCTCGTAGATAGTCCGGCACATCCTGCCCAGCAGAGACTGAAGGAGTTCTTCGAATACCAGCTCGTCTGATGGTAAGAACCGGAGTACGTGGGGTCGTTCATCTTCGCCACATTGGTGAGGCATTCGTCATGCGTGACGTGCTGGTAGGGAACCTCTTGCTGGCCGTTGCGGTGGTAGTGAGTTGGCCTCGGGAGGCTACGGGGATCTTCGCCTGGCTCGCGGTGCCAGTAGGCGAGTTGCTGGAGATGTCCACGCTCAGGGTGTGCCAGGTGGTCCAGGCGCCGTTGACGCCTGCGGCGGTGGCCCGGGCGCGCCAGCGCACCTTCCACCCGTCGCTCAGCTTGCCGGTGGGCATGGTGATCATGGCGGCGGAGCCACGACCGACAGCGCTGGTGGTGCTGCCCGACCAGATCAGACCACTGCCCTGGCTGGTGGCGGCCGGGTCATGCTCGACCTCCACCGTCATCGTGGACGAGCGGCCATCCGGATCACTGAGCGTCCGATGAACCTCGGCGTCAGCGTTGTGGTGACCAAGCCCAGGACTCCGACCTCGTGTTCACCACGAAGTACGGCACACCCATCGAACCGCGCAACCTCAACCGTGCCTTCGACGCTCACTGCAAGAACGCCGGTGTCCCTCGCATCCGCGTCCACGACACCCGGCACACCTGCGCCTCGCTCCTGGCCGCCCTCGACGTCCATCCGCGCGTCGCGATGCGCATCCTCAGGCACTCACAGATCTCGGTGACCATGAACGTTACACCCAGATCCCAAGCCCGGAAACCCGCAAGGCCCTTGACCGGCTGAACGCCAGCCTCGATAACAGCCAGCCCAACTCGTGACGCCCAGGAGCAGGACCTTCCTCCCATGTACGAGGGTCCAGCTCGTTCCATCAGCCCGTCAGGAAGGACGGCGCTTCGCCAACCCACTCCTCGCTCAGCCTCACTCCTGTGGCGAGCTCGATAGCCGTCAGAGCAGCAGCGCGCCAGCTTTCCCCCCTCCTCCAATCGAAATAGGGAAGGACCGCCTGCACCTGCGGCCACCGCTCCCAACCAGGCAGCCCCACCGCCTCTTCGGCGTACATGGCGTCGAAGGAGAGCACCATCTCGCCATCGACGGCAAAGCCGACGGAATTGTGGGCGTTGACGTTCCAGTACGCGCTGTATGCTCGCCCACCCATGCTCAGGCGGGATAGCACCGGTGGATGAACTCCCCAGTACCCGTTGTTCTCGAAAAGCGCGACATGCCGATCAGAAGGATCGACGAGCATCGCCCAGGGCGCGCCATCCGACAGGTGCATGAGCGCCGCCTCATGCTCGAAGGTGTCCGTCTCGTAGACCTTGTGGTGCCCCGTCTCACTCACCCGTTCGCCGATCTCCGTGAGACTCAGCCGAGACCCGTCGTGGGGCACCAACACCGTCCAGCAGATGGCCACTCCCATCCAGCTGTCATCGAGCAACCGCCTGTAGTGCAGGTATGTCTCACGCGCCATCTGATCATCAACCACGCTGACCTCCATCAGCCCAGAGCCAGAGGGGAAGATCATCGCAGGCAAGACCGACAGAAGCCGGAGAGGTTGCTGTACAACGCTGCTGTACGGAGATCAAAAAGGCCCTCCCGGATCACCCGGAAGGGCCTTTGACCATAGAGCCGACGAGGGGAATCGAACCCCTGACCTTCTGTTTACAAGACAGATGCTCTGCCGATTGAGCTACGTCGGCGCGGCCTCACAGTCTAGACGCTACCGCCGCCGATGACGAGCGACCTCGTACAACGTCACTCCCGCCGCCACTCCCGCGTTCAGCGACTCCGCCGCCGCGTGCATGGGGATGCGGGCGACCACGTCGCACTGCTCGCGTACCAGCCGGGACAGGCCCTTGCCCTCCGACCCGACGACCACCACGAGCGGTTCCTCGAGGAGGGACACCTCGTCGATGTCGACGGTGCCCGCTCCGTCCAGGCCGACCACGAACAGCCCCGCCTCGCGGTACTCGCGCAGCGCCGCCGTCAGGTTGGCCGCGCGGGCGACGCGCAGGTTGGCGAGGGTGCCGGCGGACGTCTTCCATGCCCCGCCCGTCACGCCGGCGGCGCGGCGGGACGGGATCAGCAGCCCGTGCGCGCCGAACGCGGTCGCCGAGCGGGCGATCGCGCCCAGGTTCCTGGGGTCGGTCACGCTGTCGAGGGCGACGATGAGCGGCACCTCGGCGGCGTCGTGGGCGAGCTCGACCAGCTCGTCGGGGTGGGCGTAGTCGTAGGCGGGGATCTGGAGGGCGACGCCCTGGTGGACGGCCCCCTCGGTGAGGCGGTCGAGCTTGTCGCGGGTGACTTCGAGCAGCGCGATGCCCTTGTCCGCGGCGATCTTGATGGCGTCGCGGACCCGGTCGTCGTTGTCGATGCGCTGGGCGACGTAGAGCGCGTTGGCGGGCACGCCCGCCTGAAGCGCCTCGACGACGGGGTTGCGCCCGCCGATGTACTCGGGAGCGTCGTCGGACTTCTTCTGCCGTGCGGCGGGCCGCGACGACGACCCGCCCCGCTCCTCGCGGGCGATGCGTTCGCCGCGGGCCTTGTCCTTGTACCAGTGCCTCATGTGCGCAGGCGGAGTCGCGCCCTTGCCTTCCAGGGATCGACGGACGTTGCCGCCCGTGCCCTTGGACGGGCCCTTCTTCTTGGAGGGCCTGCCTGACGCTCTTCCACCTGCTGCCATGCCAACAAGGGTACTAGCGGGTCAACTCCCATCGAGCCCCATGCGGGGTGTCCTCGACCGTGATGCCCGCCGCGGCGAGGCCGTCCCTGATCGCGTCGGCCGCCGCGTAGTCCTTGCGGGCCCGGGCCGCCTCGCGCTGCTCCAGTGCGACCTTGACCAGGGAGTCGACGACCCCGGTGAGGTCGGAGCCCGCCGTACGCCACTGGGCTGAGCGAGGGTCGAGGCCGAGCACGTCGAGCATGGTCTGGGTTTCGGCCAGTAGCCGGGCGACGGCCTCCTTGTCGCCGCGGGCCAGGGCGACGTTGCCCTCACGGACGACCTCGTGCACCACGGCGAGCGCCTGGGGCGTGCCGAGGTCGTCGTCGAGCGCGTCGACGAAGGCCTGGGGCAGGGGGGCGTCGGCGTCGACGTCGTGGATGACCTCGGCGGCGCGGACGACGAACCCCTCGATGCGCTGGTAGGCGGCGGCCGCTTCGAGCAGCGCCTCCTCGGAGTAGTCGATGGAGGAGCGGTAGTGCGGCGCCGCCAGGTAGTAGCGCAGCTCGACGGGGCGCACCCGGCCCATCAGGTCGGGGATCAGCAGGGAGTTGCCGAGCGACTTGCTCATCTTCTCCGCGCCGATCTTGAGCATGCCGTTGTGCATCCAGTAGCGCGCGAACCCGTCGCCGGCCGCCTGGGACTGGGCGATCTCGTTCTCGTGGTGCGGGAAGATCAGGTCGATCCCGCCGCCGTGGATGTCGAAGGTGGAGCCGAGGTACTTGGTGGCCATGGCCGAGCACTCCAGGTGCCAGCCGGGACGGCCGGGCCCCCAGGGCGTGGGCCAGATCGGCTCGCCGGGCTTCTCGCCCTTCCAGAGCGCGAAGTCGCGCGGGTCGCGCTTGCACGACTCGTCGTCGGTGTCGCCCGCGGCGCGCATGTTCTCGAGCTTCTGGTTGGACAGCTTGCCGTACTCGGAGGCGTAGGACTGGACGTTGAAGTAGACGTCCCCGCCGGAGGCGTAGGCGTGGCCGCGCTCGATCAGGCGCTGCATCAGCGTGATCATCTCGGGCACGTGTCCCGTGGCGCGCGGCTCGACGGTCGGCGGCAGGCAGCCGAGCGTGTCGTACGCCCAGGAGAAGGCCCGCTGGTTGCGCTCGGCGATGACGAACCACGGCACGCCCTCGGCCGCGGCCACCCTGATGATCTTGTCATCGATGTCGGTGACGTTGCGGCAGAACGTCACGTCGTAGCCCGACCGCGTCATCCAGCGCCTGAGCACGTCGAAGTTGACACCGGAGCGGATGTGCCCGATGTGCGGCGGCGCCTGCACGGTGGCCCCACACAGATAAATCGACGCCCGGCCGGCTTCGACCGGAACGAATTCACGGATGGCGCGCGTGCTGGTGTCGTATAGGTGCAGGCTCACGAAGGCAAGCGTACGGACTGCGGGGGCCTTTGGCTAAGCGATCCCACGCATGGCGCCCAATCCGTGTCAATGCGTGGGGTGCTCAGCGCCTGAAGATGACCTTGCGGGGATGGATGCGGAGGATCAGCCGTTCGTTGCCGGGCGGTTCCTCCCACGGGTTGCCCGTGTACTTCAGCGACAGCTCCTCGATCAGCGCACCCGTGGGGTCGTCCTCCATGGTCACGCTGCCGCGCACCTCGGCGTACCTGTAGGGGTCGGCGGGGTCGATCACCAGGATGCTGGCCCGCGGTTCCCGCTCGAAGTTGCGCGGCTTGCGACGGCCCTTCACGGTGGAGACCAGGATGTCGTCCCCGTCGGTCCGCACCCAGACCACGGTCGACTGCGGCCCGCCGTCGGGGTTGACACTCGTCAAGGTCGCGAAGTTGGGGCCGTCGAACAGCTTTCTCACGTCCTCGTTCATGAACACTATTGTTCTGTAGGCTCGAAAACGCCATGGACGTGACTCCCCCCTCCGCGCTGCGCCGTATCGGCATCGCATTCGCCGGGCTCGCCGTCGCGGGCCTCACCGCCGCCGCCTGCGCGCTCTCCTTCGACGACCTGCGCGCCCTCGCCGTGCTCGGCAGGGCCCGCGCCGACCTCGCCTTCCTCTATCCCGCGGCCTTCGACGCCCTGCTGGCGGTGGCGTTGATCAGCGTGTTGCTGCTGCGCGCGGGGCGGTTCCTGGTGCGCGCCCAGGCGGCCGTCGTGCTGGTGCTGCTCATCGCGGCCGCGGCCACCGTGAACGTGCTGGTCACCACGAACGGCGCCGCCCGGCTGCCCGCCGACGCGGTCGCGGTGGGCGTGGCGGTCGCGCCGTGGGTGATGCTGGGGGTGGCGCTGTGGCTGTGGCTGGTGATGATCAAGCAGGTGCAGGCCCGCAGGGAGCAGGCCGACGCCGTCGAGGGTACGGCGGAGCGCGACATCGTGCCGTTCCGCGGCCCTCGTGAAGCGCCTCCGCTGACCGATGCGGCCGCCGAGCCGGAGCCTGAGGAGCCCACCCCCGTGGTCGGCCCCACGCCCGCCCCCGAGACGCCACCGGTCCCCGCCACGCCCGCGCGCGAGACCACGCCGGCCCTGGAGACACCGTCGATCCCCGTGTCGGAGCGCGTCACCCGGTGGCACTCGGAGCCCGGCCGTACGGCGGAGCCGCAGGCCGTGCCGAAGCCGAGGACCGACCCCGACCCCGAGCTCGACCTGTATCCGGGACCCGCCGTCGAGACCCGCTCACCCGAGCCGGTCCCGCAGGACCCGGCCCCCGCCGAGCAGGACCGCCAGGTCCACGCATCCGCCGAGACCCAACCGGTCGATCCCGAGCCGGCTCATCCCGAGACCGCCCCACCCGCAACCACCCAGGCCCAGCCCGTCGACCCCGAGCCCGCCTATCTCAAGACCGCCCAGGCTCGGCCCGTCGACCCCGATCCTGCCCATGCCGAGCCTGTCGATCTCGATCTCACCAGCCCCGATCCCGCCCATTCCGGGCCCGCCCACTCCGAGCCCCTGGCCGCCGAAGAGCCGCCGAGTAGGGCCGGAGCGCGCGACCAGGAAGCCGACGTCGTGACCGCACCCCACCCCGTCCACACCGGCGAACCGGCGGAACCCGTCGAAGAGCCCCAGCGCCCCGTCCGCTGGGGCGACCTGCCCAGGACCCGACCGGCCGACGTGCTGGTTCACCCGCGCCCCGGCGACTCCGACAGCGTCAAGGACGCCGACACCCAGCCCGTCAGGGTCGTCTCCGACTCATCCGCCCGTCCCCGGAAGGCCCGTCCCGCGACCGCCCGTCCCGTGACCGCCCGCGCCGCGGGCCCCGACCCGGGTCACGGCCCCGAGGCGGCCGACGAGACCGAGCCCGCCTTAGGCCCGGACGAGCCCCATGAGCCGCAGGAGGCCGCGCCTGCCGACGCCTCCTCGGAACACGAGGCCCCGCACCACGACGCCCCCTCAGGACGTCTGCGCAGTACCCCTCTCCCGCCCGAGGAATGAAGACCGAAGCTTGACCCGCAAGGGGTGGCGAGCTGACTCGAATGCGGGCACAAGCCTGCCGTGGCGATCATGGCATGGGTACCAATCCCTGAGGGAAGCGACTTTCCCATCCACAACCTGCCCTACGGTGTCTTCTCCCGTGAGGGTGAGCTTCCGCGCGTCGGCGTGGCCATCGGCGACCAGGTGCTCGACCTGCACCAGCTGACGGCCACGGGCGTCATGCCCGAGGCGTACTGGTTCGCCGCGGGCAAGCTGAACACCTTCATGGGGGCGGGCCCTCGGGCCTGGTTCCACGTGCGCGAGCGGCTGACGGAGCTGCTGACCGACGTGTCGTACATGGACCGGGTGCTCCCCTGTCTTCTGCCGCAGTCGAAGGTCAGGATGCATCTGCCGTTCAATGTGGCGGATCTGGTCCTGTTCCAGACCTCGATCGAGAACGCGACGAACCTCGGCAGGATGTTCCATCCGCCTGGCCGCGACCCGTTGCCGCCGACGTGGCGCATGATGCCCGTCGGCCAGTACGGCAGGGCGTCGGCCGTCGCCGTCTCCGGCTCGCGCGTCGTGCGCCCTTCGGGCCAGCGCAGGGACGGCTTCCTGAAGCCCGCCGAGCGCCTCGACCTGTCGGCCGAGCTTGGCTACGTGGTGGGCGTGCCCTCGGCTCCGCCGTACCCGCTGGGGACGAAGGACTTCCCGCACCACGTGTTCGGCATGGTGCTGATGAACGTGTGGCGGGCCTACGACCTGATCTCGATGGAGTCGCGCGCGCTGGGTCCGTTCCTGGGCCAGTCGTTCGCGGTGTCGGTCTCGCCGTGGGTGGTGCCGTTGGCGGCGCTGAACGCCGCGAGGGTGGAGCAGCCGGAGACGGGGCCCGAGCCCGCGGAGTACCTCAGGGCGTACGAGCCGGCGGGCCTGCGCATCACGCTCGGCGTCAACGTCAACGACCAGCTGCTGTCCGAGCCCGACTACGCGAGGCAGTACTGGACGGGGCCGCAGCTGCTCGCGCACAGCACGATCGCCGGCGCGCCGCTGCGCACCGGCGATCTTCTCGCCTCAGGCCCTGTGGGGGGCAATGGGACGTTGCTGGAGCTGACGGGGAACGGGCCGTTCCTCGCGGACGGGGACTCCGTCCTGCTCACCGCCCGCACGTTCGACGGAGTCGGGTTCGGCGAGGTAAGGGGAACGGTGTCACCCGCCGTCTAGACGCTCGTTCCGCGTCGTAGACCTGCGACGATACCGACGCCGACGATCGCCAGGACCACCTGCATCACGAGCTCTATCCAGTCGATGCCGGAGGTCGTCGCGACGCCGAGGACCTGCGCCAGAGCCGTGCCGATGAGTGCCGCCACGATCCCGACCACGATGGTCAGGATCCAGCCGATGGCCTGCCTTCCGGGAAGAAGAAGACGACCGATCGCGCCGATGACGGCCCCGATGACGATGGCACCGAGGATGGATTCGATTGTCATGAGAACCTCCCCGTGGGGTGAGATTTTCACTGCCCACGGGGAGACGATTACCCGGCTGTGCGCGGATAATCACGGCGATGCCGAAGTCGCAGGTCAATGCGTGCCGCGCGTCGCCTGGGCGCGCGCGACGATGAGGACGCCGACCACGGCGAACAGGATCTGGAGGATGTGCTCCCACCAGTTGATGCCGGGGGTCCTGGTGAGCCCGAGGAAGTAGGCGACGAGGGTGCCGACCAGGGCCGCCACGACGCCGACGATCCAGGTCATGGCCAGCGACATGTGCTGCTTGCCAGGGACGATGAGCCTGGCGATCGCCCCGATGACGATGCCGAAGACAATCGCGGAAATGATCGAACCGATCATGTCGAGTTCCCCCCGTGATGGTGACATGCCCAAACGGGACGTACCCGACATTTCCGCAGATCACGCATGCCAAAGGTGGCGGTCCGTACCGCGCCAGTGACAGACCGCCACCCTCGGTGGCTCGGCGGGCTTGGCACCACCCGCCGGGATTACCCCTCGCCAGAAAGACGCGCTACCCGCCCTGAGGGTTGACTCCCTCGACGACGAGAGCGGTGGCGAAGGCCGCGATCCCCTCACCGCGGCCGGTCAGACCGAGACCGTCGGTGGTGGTCGCGCTGACGCTCACGGGCGCGCCGACGGCCGCGCTCAGCACCTTCTCCGCCTCGGTACGGCGGGGCGCCAGCTTGGGCCTGTTGCCGATCACCTGGATGGCGACGTTGCCGATCGTGAAGCCGGCCGCGCGCACGACCCGCGCGGTCTCCTCGAGGAGCACGACACCCGCGGCACCCGACCAGCGCGGGTCGGAGGTGCCGAAGAGTCCGCCCAGGTCACCGAGACCCGCGGCGGACAGCAGGGCGTCGCAGGCCGCGTGCGCGGCGGCGTCGCCGTCGGAGTGGCCCTCGAGCCCGGTCTCGCCCGGCCAGTGGAGGCCGGCCAGGTTGAGCTCACGGCCAGACGCGAACGGGTGGACGTCGACTCCGACGCCCACCCGTGGGAGATTGGTGTTCAGGAGTTGAGGACCTCGTCGAGCAGGGCCTCGGCCTTGTCCTCGTTGGTCTTCTCCGCGAGAGCCAGCTCGCTCACCAGTATCTGGCGGGCCTTGGCCAGCATCCGCTTCTCGCCCGCCGACAGGCCGCGCTCACGATCACGCCGCCAGAGATCCCGAACGACTTCGGCGACCTTGTTGACATCACCTGACGCGAGCTTTTCAAGATTCGCCTTGTAACGCCTCGACCAGTTGGTCGGCTCCTCGGTGTGAGGCATGCGCAGAACGTCGAAAACGCGCTCAAGGCCTTCTTGGCCGACGACATCGCGCACACCGACGAGTTCCGCGTTCTCCGCAGGCACCTGGACGGTAAGGTCGCCCTTGTCGACCTTGAGCACCAGGTAGGTCTTTTCCACACCCTTGATGGTCCGGGTCGTGATTTCTTCGATCCGAGCAGCCCCATGGTGGGGGTAGACGACAGTGTCGCCGACCTGGAAAGTCATGTGACAAGTACCCCTTCCGCTGTACTCCAGGGTACCACGCGTCCACAGCCTCCCGGAACAGTGAAATCACCATAACTGCAGGTCAAAGCCGCATATTACCACTTGACAACCGTTCAACTCTGTGAATCGCAGATCCTGACATAGCGAATGACCTGCGGGGGTGCGGATATGACCATGAACCCGGATGGATATGGTTGGCGCTGCCCCAACTCGCACGCGCGCCATAAGGAGAACCCGCCCGTGACCAGCCGTCGCTGGATTATCGCCGCCGCTGCGTTCCTTGCCGCACCGGTACTGGCCGGCTGTGCCGCCGGATTCGACGCCAACACCAACAAGCCGTACGCGCCGAACGAGGCCGCGGCCCTCATCCAGGACGGTTCGTACGGCGCACGCGGCGTCAAGATACCGCAGGCCTTCGTCCTCGGCCCCGACTCGGGCGCCAGGCTCGCCCAGGGCGGCTCCGCCCCGATCTACCTGCACTTCGTCAACACCAACGGCGAGGCCGACTCGCTCGTGGGCGTCACCGCCGAGGGCCTCGGCACGGTGAAGATGGCCGCGCCGATCGCGCTGCCGAGCAACGAGGGCGTCAACACGGGCAAGCCATCGCCCCAGCTGATGATCGAGGGCCTCACCAAGCCGCTCAGCGGCGGCGAGAGCGTCAAGCTCGCGCTGCAGTTCGCCAACGCGGGCTCGGTGTCGGTCACCGTGCCCGTGGTCACCCGCAGCCGGGAGTTCACCCCGTACCCGAGCGCGCCGGGCGCCACCCCCGCCCCGCCCACGCCGACGCCGACCGAGACGCACACCGCCGAATCCGGCCACTGACGCCCCGCCGGCGTCCCGCCGGGTCCGGCCACTGACGCCCCGGCGGGCGCAGAACCGGCCCCAGCGTCCCGTCCGTACGGCCTGGCCCTGGGGGACGCAGAACCGGCCCCGGTCGCCCCGTCGGTACGGCCCGGGGACGCAGGACCGGCCCCAGTCGTCGTAGGACCCCGTCCTGGGGGCGTCGTATGACCGGCTCCCAGGCGTCGGAGAAGCCGTCGCCGGGCGCCGCAGGGCCGGGGCCCGTGGGTCCCCTACACCGCTCCCCCGCGAGCTTTCGCGGGCGGGTGGCGAAGGTCGCCGGCCAAGCCCCGCGATCAGCGGCGCCGGAGTCCCTTCAGCGCCACACGCGAAGGCGGGACACCAGTCAGGGAATCTCTCCGGCACCTCACACGAAGACGGACACCGGTGCGGGGAGTCCCTACGGCGCCGCACACGAAGGCGGACACCGGTCAGGGAGTCTCTCCGGCGCCGCGTGTAACGGCGGACAGCGGGCCGGGAGTTCCGGCGCCGGACGCGGTACGAACATGATCCCCGGAGAGCTCCCGCACCACCCCGAACGGCCCTGGACGGGCTGGGCGGGACGGCAGGGGCTCCAGAGGCCCTCTCAGGCCCTCGCAGCCCCATCCTGACGAGCGAAACCCCGCCTGCCGTACGGCAAGCGGGGTTTCTCGTCTCGGGGGAAGCGTCAGTCGTCCACGGGGTCGAACTTGTAGCCCAGCCCGCGGACCGTCAGGATGCACCGGGGATTGGACGGGTCGGCCTCGACCTTGGCCCGCAGCCGCTTCACGTGGACGTCGAGCGTCTTGGTGTCGCCCACGTAGTCGGCGCCCCACACCCTGTCGATCAGCTGGCCGCGGGTGAGCACCCGTCCCGCGTTGCGGAGCAGCACCTCGAGCAGCTCGAACTCCTTCAGCGGAAGCTGCACCTGCTCGCCGCGCACGGCCACGATGTGCCTGTCCACGTCCATCCGGACGGGACCGGCCGCGAGGACCGCCGACTCCACCTCCTCCACCGTGTCGCCCTGCCTCCGCAGTACCGCGCGGATCCTGGCGACCAGCTCGCGGGAGGAGAACGGCTTGGTGACGTAGTCGTCGGCGCCCAGTTCGAGACCGACCACCTTGTCGATCTCGCTGTCCTTGGCGGTCAGCATGATGACGGGCACCTTCGAGCGCTGCCGCAGCGAGCGGCAGACCTCGGTGCCGGGCAGTCCGGGGAGCATGAGGTCGAGCAGCACCAGGTCGGCGCCGCTGCGGTCGAAGGTGTCGAGGGCCTCGGGCCCCGTCGCCGCGACCGAGACTTCGAAGCCCTCCTTGCGGAGCATGTAGGAAAGTGCGTCGGAGAACGACTCCTCGTCCTCCACGACGAGCACTCGGGTCACGATCCCTCCTTGGCCGGGTTGGTGACCCGAGCGGTGGTGCGGTGTTTGTCGGTGGCTTCGCGACGCTCAGCCATTGGCGGCCTCCAGAGGTCGTTGAACGGGGACGGCGGAGCCGCCGAACGCGGGAAGGCGCATCGTGAACGTGGAGCCTGAACCTTCCTTGCTCCACACGCTCACCTCCCCGGCGTGGGCCACGGCGACGTGCTTGACGATGGCGAGGCCGAGACCTGTCCCGCCGGTCGCGCGCGACCTGGCGGCGTCGACTCTGAAGAATCTCTCGAAGATGCGCTCCAGCGACTCCTCGGGGATGCCGATCCCCTGGTCGCTGACGCTGATCTCGACGCAGTCGCCCGCAGGGCGGGCGCTGACGACGACTCTGGTGTGCTCGGGGCTGTAGGCGATGGCGTTGGAGATGAGGTTGCGCAGCGCGGTGACGAGCAGCTCGTCGTCGCCCCAGATGCGCAGCCCCTCGGTGCCGCCCGCCACCAGCGTGATGTCCTTGGCGATGGCCTTGGTGTTGCAGTGGTCTATGGCGTCGTGGACGGCCTCGTCGATCGCCACCTGTCCTGGCGTGGGGATGGGCTCGGCGCCCTGGATCCTGGACAGCGTGATGAGGTCCTGCACCAGGTAGGTCAGCCTGGCCGCCTCGTGCTGCATGCGACCGGCGAAGCGGGTCACCGCCTCGGGGTCGTCCGCGGCGTCCTGGATCGTCTCCGCCAGCAGGCTGAGCGCGCCGACGGGGGTCTTGAGCTCGTGGCTGACGTTGGCGACGAAGTCACGCCTGACCGCCTCGACCCTGCGCCGCTCGGTCTGGTCCTCGGCGAGCACCAGCACCTGGCCGTGGGAGCCGAGAGGCGCCACGCGCACCGCGAAGTTGGTCACTTCCTGGCCGAACTTGTGCCCCGCGACGTCGATCTCGCTCTCGCGGATCTCGCCGTCGCGCCGTACCTGCCTGGCCAGTGCGAGGAGTTCGGCCGCCATCAGCCGGTCACCCTTCACTAAACCGAAGGCCCTCGCGGCCGAGCTGGCGCGCAGCACGCGGTCGTGCGCGTCCAGCACTACCGCGGAGGAGGGCAGTACGGCCAGCACGGAGGCCACGCCCTGCGGCAGCGCGCCGGTCTCCGCGTCGTCGGCGTTCTCGCCCCTGTGCCGGACCTCGATCTGGTTCCGGTAGACAAGGACGGCGACGGCCCCGACGACGAAGCCGGCCAGAGCCGCGAAGCTCATGGCCATCTCACCCATGCGCATCCTTTCCTGCAGTCCTACACTGTCGATGGTAGGTGGGCTTGTCCTGGTTACAGACCCCTCACCAGGGGCTGAACGCTCTGTTTCCCGGAAAGTTCATCTCTCGGTCGGGGTTCGTTCATCGCGCTGCCCGTACGGTAACGACATGCGTGACGCTTACCACGAAGATCTCGATTCGCTCACCGACAAGCTGGTCGAGATGACCAGACTCGTCCGTTCGGCCATTTCGCGCGCCACCACCGCGCTCCTGGACGCCGACCTGCCGCTCGCGGAAAGCGTCATCTCCCACGACGAGGAGATCGACCGGATCTTCGCCGACGTCGAGGAGTCGATCTACGAGCTGATGGCCCGCCAGCAGCCCGTCGCCATCGACCTGCGCATGGTCATCACCGCGCTCCGCATGGGCACCGACCTCGAGCGCATGGGCGACCTGGCCGAGCACGTGGCCAAGGTCGCCAGGCTGCGTCACCCCGAGTCGGCGATCCCGCCGGAGATCCGCTCCACGATCCTGCAGATGGGCCAGATCGCCGAGAACCTCGTCACCAAGGCGGGCGCGTGCGTGGCCTCCCGTGACGTTGAGGCGGCCAAGGAGCTGGAAGCCGACGACGACGCGATGGACCGCCTGCACCGCCGCCTGTTCAAGGAGATCCTGCACAAGGACTGGAAGCACGGCGTCGAGCCCGCGATCGACATCACGCTGATCGGGCGCTACTACGAGCGTTACGCCGACCACGCGGTGCGGGTGGCCGGCGACGTGATCTACCTGGTGACGGGGTCGCGTACCGCCTGAGCACGCCTGCGGGGCAAGGGGATGGAGGCTTCCATCCCCTTTTTGGCGTCCGCGACGGTAACAGGGAACTCTTACCTCCCCGATAGTCCGCTCACCAGTTCGAGTCGTGAGATCTTCGACGTCCTGCCCAGCACACGGGGGCCCGCTGACGCGAGGAGAATCCGCCATGCCCGTCAACCCTTCCTTACGCGCGCTCACGGTCGCCTTCGCGGCCGCGGGAGCGCTCGTCGTGCCCGCCGTACCGGCCCAGTCGGAGCCGGCGGCGCGCACCGTGGTGGTGCGCTGGAACGAGGCGCTGCTGTCGGCGATCCGCACGGGCACGCTCGGCCCGCCGATGGTGGCCAGGGCGCTGGCCGTCGTCCACACCTGCGCCTATGACGCGTGGGCCGCCTACGACCCGGTCGCCGTCGGCACCAGGCTCGGCGGCTCACTGCGGCGGCCCGAGGCCGAGCGCACGGAGGCGAACAAGGCCGAGGCCATCAGCTACGCCGCTCACCTGGCCGCCGTCGACCTCTATCCGGCCCAGCGGGCGAGCTTCGACGCGCTGATGGCCGAGCTCGGCCACGACCCTGCCGACCCGTCGAGCCTGCCCGCCCGCACCGGGCTCGCCGCGTGCACGGCGGTGCTCGACCACCGGCACGCCGACGGCTCCAACCAGCTCGGCGGCTACGCCGACACCACCGGCTACGCGCCCGTCAACGCGCCGATGGTCGTCGCCGACCCGCTCGCCTCGGTCGACGACCCCGGCCGCTGGCAGCCGCTCACCTACCGCAACAAGGCGGGCGCGGTCGTCACGCCGCCGTTCCTGGCGCCGCACTGGGGCGCGGTCACCTCCTTCTCCGGACGAGCGCGCGACCTCGCCGACCGCGTGCCCGCCCCCGCCCAGGACGGCACGCCCGCCTTCCGCGCGCAGGCCGCCGAGATCGTGTCGGGTACGGCGGTGCTGACCGACAGGCAGAAGGCGATCGCCGAGTACTGGGCCGACGGCCCGAGCAGCGAGACCCCGCCGGGCCACTGGTCGTTGTTCGCCCAGCAGGTGTCGGCGCGCGACCGGCACGGCCTCGACGCGGACGTGAAGATGTTCTTCGCGCTGGCCAACTCGGTCATGGACGCGGGAATCGCCTCGTGGGAGGTCAAGCGCGATCACGACTCGGCCCGCCCGATCACCGCGATCCGCTTCCTCTACCAGGGCCGGCAGATCCGCACCTGGGGCGGCAGGACGATCGACGGCGCCACGTGGGTGCCCTACCAGGTGCCGACGTTCCCGACCCCGCCGTTCGCCGAGTACGTCTCCGGCCACAGCACGTTCAGCGCGGCCGCCGCCGAGGTGCTGCGGCGCTTCACCGGCGGCGACGCGTTCGGCGGCGGCGCGGCGATCGCGAAGGGCTCGTCGCAGGTGGAGCCGGGCGTGAGCCCCGCGTACGACGTGACGCTGCGCTGGCCCACCTTCACCGAGGCGGCCGACCAGGCGGGGCTGTCGCGCAGGTACGGCGGCATCCACTTCCGTGCGGGCGACCTGCAGGGCCGTTCCCTCGGCCGCGCGGTGGGCAGCGCCGCGTGGGACCGCGCGAAGGCCTACTGGTCGGGCCGCGGCTGACCGGCCGGCGCGGGCGTCAGTCCTTGGCGGTCTGCCGGTCGAGGTGGGCGAGCGCCTCGGGCCATGCCTGTTCGTGGCCGTCGCGGGCGTCCGCGTCGGGGAATCCTGCGTGCGTGAGCCTGAGGAGGGTCCCGCCGTGACCGGGCGTCAGCTCGACCGTGACGACCGTCTCCTCGCCTCTGGTGCCGCCCGCGCCCGTGACCCAGGTCAGCTGGACGAGTCTGTCCCTCTCCAGCCGGAGGAACCGGCCGTAGTGCGGGTGGCGCCGCGCCTCGGCGGCCCCCTCCGGCCGGTGGACGGTCTCGAAGAAGAAGGGGGCGTTGACCTCGGCCCGCATCAGGACCGTCCCCTGCGCCGCGAACCAGCGGTCGAACTGCTCGGTCCAGGCCCTGAACAGGACGTCGGGCGGCGCGGCCATGGTCCGCTCGACCGCCAGGTCGAACGGCCTTGACGACAGGTCGGGCGGGCACACGGGCGCGGGCGCGGCCAGGAGCGAGGCGAGCTTGTCCAGGCACTCGGCCCAGCCGGCCCGCAGCCGCTCGCTGCTCCTGGGGGTGTCCAGCCGTTCGTGGCGCAGGATCACCTTGGTGGAGCGCGGTCCCGCCGCTCTGAGCTCGACGGTCACCAGGGACTCCGATCGGTCGACCGCCCGGTCCGGCCCGTCGTAGGCCCAGGTCATGACGATCCGCTCGCCGGGGACCAGCTCGCGGTACTCACCGGTCAGGACGTGCGGGTCGGGGTCTGGTCCCTCGACCACGGTGCGGTGGCGGCCACCCACGCGGGCGTCGGCCTCCGCCTCGGCGACCTCGTGGTCGCGCGGGGCGAACCAGCGCCGCAGCAGTGCCGCGTCGGTGAAGGCGGCGTAGACGGCATCGGCGGGCCCGTCAACGGTGCGGGTCAGCCGCAGGAAGGCCTCTGGATTCTCCTTCGGATGCTCCATGGTCACGGCTCCCGCGCTCCCTTTGGACGTTGCGCCCGAGATTAACGCACGTGTCCGGTCTCAGCTCGGTGCCGTCGGAAACCGGAAGCGCGCGGGGCCTGCGCGGCGCGGCGCCACGGACGTGGCGCCGCGCGAAGAGGTCAGCGGCCCTGGTTCGCCACGGCCTCGATCGCCGACTTGGCCGCCTCGGGGTCGAGGTACTCCCCGCCGGCGACCAGCGGGTGGAAGTCCGCGTCGAGCTCGTACCGCAGCGGGATCCCCGTCGGGATGTTCAGCCCGGCGATCTTCTCGTCGGAGATCCCGTCCAGGTGCTTGACCAGCGCCCGCAGCGAGTTGCCGTGGGCGAAGACGATGACCGTGCGCCCCAGCGCCAGGTCGGGGACGATCGCGTCGTACCAGTACGGCAGCATGCGGTCCACGACGTCCTTGAGGCACTCCGTCCTCGGCATGAGCTCCGAGGGCAGCATCGCGTAGCGGGTGTCGCCCCGCTGGGAGTACTCGTCGTCGTCGGCGATGGGCGGCGGCGGCACGTCGTAGGAGCGGCGCCACAGCATGAACTGCTCCTCGCCGAACTCCTCGCGCGTCTGCGCCTTGTTCTTGCCCTGGAGCGCGCCGTAGTGGCGCTCGTTGAGCCGCCACGAGCGCGTGACGGGCAGCCAGGCCAGGTCGGCGGCCTCCAGCGCGAGGTTCGCGGTGCGGATCGCACGGTTCAGCACGCTGGTGTGCACGACGTCGGGCTTGATGCCCGCCTCGACCAGCAGTTCGCCGCCCCTGCGGGCCTCCTCCTCACCCTTGGGTGACAGCGGGGCGTCCACCCACCCGGTGAACAGGCCCTTGACGTTCCATTCGCTCTCACCGTGCCGTACAAGCACCAAAGTCGCCATGCGGACAAGCCTAGCGAGCGGGCTCGCGTGCCACACCACACAGGAAACAGGGCCCCGCGTCCTTGCACGGCGCGAACTCCGGGTTGTCGCAGCGGCATGTGCGTGGCCGCCTTCGGCCTGGTGATCAGGAAGCGGGTGGTCCCGCGTCCGGAGGCGACCGATCAGGAAGCGGGTGGTGCCGCGTCCTGAGGCGACCGATCAGGATCGGCGAACCGGGCGAACGCCCGCAGGTTGGCCAGCGACTCGCCGCGCTTGGCCCGCCACTCCCACTCCCGCCTGATCGAGGAGGCGAAACCGAGCTCCAGCGCCCGGTCGAACCACTCGTCGGCGTAGGTGAGGACGCAACCGAGCACGGTGTCGATCTCCTCGTCGCCGACGGCCGACAGCGGGATCCTGCCGACGAGGTAGACGTCGCCGACGGGATCGACGGCGAAGTGCACGCCGTACATGCCGCCGTTCCTGCTCAGCAGCCACTTGTAGAACTCGGCGTGGTTCTCGTCGGGCTGCCGGCAGAAGAACGCCTCCACGTGCAGGGCGTGGTCGCCGACGATGAGCCAGGTCATCGTGGCCAGCTTGTGCTGGCCGGGCAGCTTCACCAGGAACGCGCCCTCGCGGGGCTCGTCGTAGGAGACATCGGCTGCCTTGAGCGCGGCTTCGACCACTTCCCTCATACGGCAAGCCTAGACATGGCGTGCAGATGCGACACCGCACCGCCGTAGACGTCCATGAGCCGCGCCGCCGTGGCCGACCAGCCGAACGCGTTGGCGTGGGCCCTGGCCCCCTGCGACAGCTCGTCCCGCCAGAGCGGCTCGGTGACGAACCTGCGCAGCACCCGCGCCCAGTCGTCGGGGTCGTGGCCGTCGACGAGCACCCCGGAGACCCCGTCGTGCACGGCGGTGCGCAGCCCGCCCACCGACGCGGCCGCCACCGGCGTGCCGCACGCCTGCGACTCCAGCGCGACCAGGCCGAACGACTCGCTGTAGGAGGGCACGACCGTCACGTCGGCCGCGCGGTACCAGTCGGCGAGCTCGCGCTGGGGCGCGGGCGGCACCAGCCGTACGACGTCGGAGATGCCGAGCTCCGCCGCCATCTCGGTGAGGATCGACGGGCGCGCGAGGCCGTTGCCCGAGGGCCCTCCGACGGCGGCGACCACCAGGCGATCGCGCAGCGAGGGGTCCTCGATCAGCATCCTGGCCGCGGCGCGCAGCAGCACGTCGGGGGCCTTCAGCGGCTGGATCCTGCCCACGAACAGCAGCACGTGGGCGTCCTGCGGCAGGCCGAGGCGGTGGCGCGCGGCGCCCTGGGAGGCGGGCTGGAAGACGGTCAGGTTGACGCCCGGGTTGACGACGGCGACGTGGTCGGCCGGCGCGCCGTACAGGTCGACGAGCTCGCCGGCCTCGGCCTCCGTGTTGGCGACCAGGCGGTCGGCGACCTCCACGACCTGCTCCTCGCCGAGCACCCGCGCCTGCGGTTCGGGCTTGTCGTCCTCCGCCAGGAGCAGGTTCTTCACCTTGGCCATCGTGTGCATGGTGTGCACGAGAGGAACGCCCCACCGCTCCTTGGCCAGCCAGCCGACCTGGCCCGACAGCCAGTAGTGGGAGTGGATGAGGTCGTAGTGGCCCGGCTCGTACATCGCCTCGGTGCGCAGCACGCCTGACAGGAACGCGCACAGCTGTCCCGGCAGCTCGCGGCGGTCCAGTTCCTCATAGGGACCTGCGGTGATGTGCCTGACCAGCACGCCAGGTGCCAGCTCCGCCACCGGCGGCAGATCGCGGGCCGTCTGCCTGGTGAAGATCTCCACCTCGACGTCCAGCTGTGCGAGTCGCTTGGCGGTCTCGACGATGTAGACGTTCATTCCGCCGGCGTCGCCGGTGCCCGGCTGGTCCAGCGGAGACGTGTGCATGCTCACCGTCGCGACCCTGTTGACGCGTCGCCTCAACAGACATCACCTCCAGAGCGTTTATAACTGGCAAGAACATTCCGACATTCCCCGACGCAAGATCAGCTTTCGCCGCCCTGGCAGGATGGGCCCATGACGAAGACGGCAGTGGTGACCGGTGCGAGCAGCGGGATCGGGGAGGCGACCGCGCGGCGGCTGGCCGCCGAAGGATACGAGGTCGTGGCGGGTGCCAGGCGCAGGGATCGGCTCGACAAGCTGGCAGCGGAGGTCGGCGGCATCACGCCCGTGACCCTCGACGTCACCTCCCAGGAGTCGGTGGACGCGCTCGCGGCCGCGCTGGAGCGGTGCGACGTTCTGGTCAACAACGCCGGCGGCGCGCTCGGCGTGGAGTCGGTGGCGGAGGGGCGTGTCGAGGACTGGCAGCGGATGTACGACACGAACGTGCTCGGCTCGCTGCGGGTCACGCAGGCGCTGCTGCCGAAGCTGGTCGAATCCGGCGACGGCGTGCTCGTGATGCTGACCTCGACCGCCGGACTGGTCTCCTACGAGGGCGGCGGCGGGTACGTGGCGGCCAAGCACGCCCAGACCGCCATGGTGGAGACGCTGCGGCTGGAGCTCGTGGGGCAGCCGGTCAGGATCGTGGAGATCGCGCCCGGCATGGTGCGCAGCGAGGGCTTCGCCGTGACCCGCTTCCGCGGCGACGCCGAGGCGGCCGCCAAGGTCTACGCGGGCGTCGAGAACCCGCTCACCTCCGACGACGTGGCCGACGCGATCGCGTGGAGCGTGACCAGGCCCGCGCACTTCAACGTCGACAGGATGGTCATCCGCCCCCGCGCCCAGGCCGCCCAGCACAAGGTCCACCGAGTCACCTCCCCATGAAGAACGTGGCGGTTCCATGAGCCCGTCCTCCGCCGGCCGGCCGGTCGGCAGCGTCACCAGGGGGACGACCGGCGTCAACAGGCTGCGTCGCGCGGACAGGTGGCTCACCGCCGTCCACGGCCGCTTGCTGCGCGCCACCGACCGCCCCCTGGTGGTCGACCTGGGGTACGGCGCGTCGCATACGACGACGCTCGAGCTGTTCACCCGCCTGCGACGGGTGTCGCCCTCGGTGGAGGTCGTCGGCATCGAGATAGACCCTGCCCGCGTGGCGCTCGCCAAGCCCTACGAGCGTGAAGGGCTGTCGTTCGCGCTCGGCGGCTTCGAGCTTCCCGTCCCCCGGCCGCCCACGGTGATCAGGGCCTTCAACGTGCTCAGGCAGTACGGCGAGGCGGAGGCGTGGCACTACTGGGACGTCCTCGCCTCGCGCCTGGCTCCTGGCGGGATCGTCGTGGAGGGGACCTGCTCGGAGATCGGGCACCGGGCGGTCTGGGCGTGCCTGTCGGCCGAAGGGCCGCTGACGCTGACGCTCTCGGCCAGGTTCAACGCCTTCGAGCGGCCGTCCGACCTGGCCGACCGGCTGCCCAAGACGCTCATCCACCGCAACGTCCCCGGCGAGCCCGTCCACGCCTTCCTGCGCGACTTCGACAGGGCGTGGGCGGTGGCCGCGCCGTACGGGGCGCACGGGTTGCGGCAGCGGTGGCTGAGGGCCGTCGAGATCCTCGCGGGCGGCTGGCCCGTCCACCGCGTGGCGCCGCTGGGCGGCACCGCCAGGTGGCGGCTGGGTGAGCTGTCGATCCCCTGGTCGGCCGTCCATCCGGTCGGCGGATAACCTTCCGCCCATGCCGCGTTTCGTGATTTCTCCTGAAATTTCGCCCGAGCTCTTCGACGACCTGCTCGACTGCTGGGTCGACGTGACGAACGCGGGCGGTGCGGTCGGATGGGTGCCGCCCGTGTCGGCCGACGACATCGGGCCCACCGCCACCACGACGTTCGCCGCTTGCGCCGACGGCGGCCCCGACACGCTGGTCGTCGGCTTCGACGACGACGGGCGGGTGGCCTGCTGGGCGGTCCTCGTCTCGACGGGCCACTCGCTCATGACGCACTGGCGGACCGTGATGCGGGTCATGGTGCACCCCAAGCACCAGGGCGAGGGCTACGGCGGCGAGCTCATGCGGGCCGTGGCGGAGGCGGGCACGCGGCTGGGCCTCGAGTCGCTGAGGCTGACGGCCAGGGGCGGTCTCGGGCTCGAGCAGTTCTACGCCAGGCACGGCTACCGCGAGGTCGGCCGGGTGCCGCGCGCCATCAGAGTGGCGGAGGGCGACGACCGCGACGAGATCTACATGGTGACGTTCCTGCCCGAGAACGCGTGACGTCCCTCTCATCGGCGGCCCGGATCTCAGCTCGACAGCCTGTAGTACTACGCTGGTACGTGTGAAGGGTCTTGGCGAACTCGAACGCAGCATCATGGACATCCTCTGGGCGCAGAAGGTCCCCCTGACCGCCCGTGAGGTCGGCAGGCTCATAGAAGACCGTGACCTGGCCCCCACCACCGTCATGACCGTTCTCGACCGGCTCACCCGCAAGGGCTTCCTCGAGCGGACCAGGGACGGCAGGGCCTGGAGATACGAACCAGCCGAAACCCGTGACAGCTACGTCGCCGAGCTTATGCTGGAAGCATTGGACATGACGGGCGACCGTTCGGCCGCCCTCACCCGATTCGCCCAGGCCGTCTCTGGAACCGAGGCGGAGATCCTGCGCAAGGCGCTCACGGAGCTGGAGGACGAGTGATCACGGCGGCGGCGTTGGCAGCGCTCGCCGCGGCATGCGCGATCGGCGCCTGGCGCTTCACCGCCGCGCGCTGGACCTTCCGCGCTCCTCGCCTCGCCATCGCCCTGTGGCAGTCGCTCGGCGTCGCGTGGGGCCTCGCCAGCACCGGCGCGCTGCTCGCCTTCGCCGTCATGCCGTACGACAGGGGCGTGATCCAGGGACTGGTCGCCTTCGCCGCCGGTGAGGCGCCGCACGAGCGGTGGGACCTGCTCCACGCGCTCGCGATGATCGCGGGGCTCACCATGCTGGCCGTCCTGGTCGTCGTCCTGCTGGCCGCGGGCGTGCAGACGCTGCGCGCCAGGCGCCGCCACCGCATGCTGCTCACGCTGATCGCCCGCGAGGAGCCGCGCATCCCCGGTGTGCGGGTCCTCGACCACCCCGGCGCCGCCGCCTACTGCGTTCCCGGACTGCGCTCGCACGTCGTGGTCAGTTCGGGCACGCTCGAACTGCTGTCGGAGGACGAGCTGACCGCGGTGCTCGCCCACGAGTCCGCCCACGTCCGCGAGCGCCACGACCTGGTGCTGCTGCCGTTCGGGGCGCTGCGCAGGGCGCTGCCGTTCTCGAAGGTCGCCCGTGATGCGCAGTCGCAGGTCGAGCTGCTGGTCGAGATGGCCGCCGACGACAGGGCCCGCCGCTACTGCTCGCCGCGCCGCCTGGCCACCGCCCTGCTCAGGTTCGGTACGGCAGGCGCCGTCCCTGCCCCTCAGGGCATGCTCGGCGCCGCCCACTCCCAGGTGATGGCCAGGGTCGACAGGCTGATCAAGCCGACCCCCGAGCTGTCGCGCTCGCGGCGCTACGGTCTGGTCGCGCTGAGTGTGACATTGGCCACGTCTGCGCCCTTCCTGTGGGCGCTGCCCTTCTGACCTCACGATTCGCTGCTTGCAGCTGTTAGCTACTCCGTTTGCAATTGCAAGCACCTTGGGTGCAGACTATCGGTATGGCACTACCCAAGGTCGGATCGATCGGCGAATACATCCGCGAGCAGCGGCAGCAGGCGAAGATCTCGCTGCGCCAGCTCGCGGCGGCGGCAGGGGTCTCCAACCCCTACCTCAGCCAGATCGAGCGCGGACTGCGAAAGCCGAGTGCCGAGATCCTGAACCAGATAGCCAAGGGCCTGCACATCTCGTCACAGGCGCTCTACGTGCAAGCGGGACTGATCGAGGACCGCGAACCGCCGAGCGACGTGATCGCCTCGATCAGGGCCGACAACCTCATCACCGAGCGGCAACGCCAGGTGTTGATCGACATCTACGAGTCGTTCCGCAAGGAGAACCGCGCCGAGGACGAGCAGACCTCCCAGAAAGCTCATCCCCAGCGCGACTCCGAAACGGACGACGAGCAGCCGCTGCCAGAGGAATTTCTCGCCGCGCTCGCGCCTTTTGCGGCGGATCCACCCAGCTCCTCGAACAACGGCACCGTCACCCAGGAAACCAAGGAAGGTTAACCCATGACGCTCGCCACCGAGGTCAAGAAGCTCACCGAGTCCAAGCCGTTCTACGCCGTCGCCGGGGCCGGCGACTACGCCGTCGAGAAGCTCCGTGAGCTGCCCGAGCAGCTGCTGAAGCTGCAGTCGCGCCGCTCCGAGATCGCCAAGGAGCTGCCGGAGAAGGCGCGCGAGGCCCGCATCAAGGCCGAGGGCTTCGCCCGCGAGTTCCCCGAGAAGGCGCGCGACTACGCCGACCACCTCGGCACCAGGGCCACCGAGGTCTACGAGGAGTTCGCCAACCGCGGCCGCAAGGTCGTCAGCAAGGTGAGCGGCGAGGCCGCGCTGGAGCTGGAGGAGGTCTCCGAGGCCGCCGAGCCGCCCGTCGCCACCCCGGTCAAGAAGACCACCCGCACCACCAAGGCCACCCCGAAGGCCTGACCCGCGCACCAGGAACCCCCGCCCGATCTCCTCGGGCGGGGGTTCCGCCGTATCTCCGACTCTCCAGACGGCGGGGGTTCCGCCGTATCTCCAACCCTCCAGACGGCGTGGGCTCCGGCGTTTCCCCGGATCTCTCCGGTACACCGGCTCCGGCGTTTCCCCGGATCCTCCGAAACGCCGGCTCCGGCGGTTGCCCAGGCCCTTTGCCGGGAAAGGGCCGCGGGCAGGCTGGGGTACGGGGGACGTCGTGACGGCGGGGAGCGGAGTCCCGCCGGGCGGCGCGCCCGCGGTGGAGGGGACCCCGTGACCAGGCAGGCGCCAAAGGGGGCTGGCCGTACGGAAACAGGTTTGAGGGTGAATGGATTAGGGTGGGTTGCGACATCGCGGCATTGGGCGGAGCGGACATGATCACCTTTGGCCTTGACCTCATCTTCGCGATTCTCGCGATCATCGCGTTCGGCATGTCGGTTTGGGCGCTCGTCCACGCCCTTCGCACCCCGACCAACGCCTTCATCGCGGCGGGCAAGCTCCAGAAGAAATGGTGGCTGCTGATCCTCGGCCTCGGCACGCTGTTCGCGTTCGCCACGGCATGGGGCTACTTCGGCGCCAGCGGTCTGGCGCGGCTCAACATCTTCGCGATCGCCTCGGTCATCGCGGCCGGCGTCTACCTCGCCGACGTCAAGCCCGCGGTGCAGGGCATGGGCAAGGGCGGCAACAACGGCCCCTACGGGCCCTGGTGACGGCCGTACTGACCCGTTGACGCCTGACCGAGGACCGGCCCGGCCCCAGACATGTCTGGCCGGTCCGGGTGGTGTGGCGTGCGCCGGTGTTTGCTACCCTGGCATTTAACTTGAACTTCAAGAGGGTTGAATGTCAAGAGAAATGATCGGCCCCGAGATGCAGGCCTTCCAGGCCGCCGTCGACGACTTCGACACGGCCGCGGCCCGCGTGCTGGGTATCAACAGGACCGACACCCGGTGCCTGGAGATCCTGCTGCAACACGGCGAGATCACCCCCGGCATCCTGGGCCCCGCGCTCGGCCTGACCACGGGCAGCGTCACGGCCATGCTCGACCGGCTGGAGAAGCTCGACTACCTGACCCGCTCCCCCGATCCCCAGGACCGCCGCAAGGTGGTGGTCAGGCCCACCGAGAAGATCGTCTCCAAGGCGCAGGAGCTGTACGGCCCCTTCATCGTCGAAGGTGAGGCGATCCTGTCCCAGTACACCGACGAGCAGGTCGACGCGATCACCCGGTTCCTGCGGGAGTCACGCGAGCTCTACGAGCGCCAGATCAAGAGGGCACGGGAGTGGCCCGCAGCGCGCTGACCAGCCACTGCGCCAGCCTGACGTGCCCCGCCGCCGTGGGGTGCACCCCGTCGGGCAGCAGCACGGCCGCCCGGCCGCCCGAGGTCCAGCGCTGCTTGAGCGGGTCGAGGAAGGTGACGCGCTCGCGGCCGGCCACCTCGGCGAGCGCGTCGCGCACCACGTAGGCCTGGCGCGGAGCGCCGTCCATCCAGATGGGGCCGATCATGACGATCCTGGTGTCCGGCCAGTGGGCCTTGACGGACCAGACGAGCCTGGCGGCGGCCTGCCGTACCGTGGGGCCCGTCCACCTGCGATCGTTGTGGCCGCCGGAGATGACCAGCAGGTCGGGGGCGGGCCGCCAGGCCAGCTCCGCCACGTACGACTGTTCGAAGGTGCGCCCCACCCTGCCCTGGTTGACGAAACCGGTGCCGCCCGCGCCCGCGACCACCGGCTGCCAGCCGAGCCGTCTGGCGGTCTCGGTGGCGTAGGTCTCCCACGTCCGCACGGGCCCCGAGCCGACGGTGAAGCTGTCGCCGACGAACATGATCACCGGCACCGCCTTCTGTACGGCGGGCACGCGCGCGGGCGGTCGCGAGGCGGCAGCGCTGTTGCACCCCGCAATAGCGGGACAAATCCCGATTATCGTGGCGGCCGATGCGAGCAGACGACTACGCAGCACGCCGCGCATGACCACCTCAGGGGGCTTTAAGCTGCCGACATGACCTTCGATCTCCACGGGCGCACGCAACGGCTCGAACTCTCCGACCAGAACCTGCGCTCTTTCGAGGCGGTCGTCCTGGACTCGACGCCAGAGGGGATCGTCTTGAGCAAGTCGGCATTCTATCCGGGCGGCGGCGGCCAGCCGGCCGATCACGGAGTTCTTCTCTGGCAGGGGGTGGAAACCAGGATCGTCGGGGTGCGCAAAGGCGACGATCTCCACCTGATCCCGGCAGAAGGCGACCCTGTTCCCCCTGTGGGCACCGTCGTCGCCGCGGCCGTGGCCGACGATCGACGCTCGGCGCTGATGCGTACCCACTCGGGACTCCACGTGCTGTGCGGGGTGGTCTTCCGCGACTACGGCTCGCTGGTCACCGGCGGCAACATGGAGGAGTTCTCCGCCAGGATGGACTTCAACCTGCCCGAGGTGCCGCCGGGCTTCAAGGAGGCGGTCGAGGACGCCTGCAACGCCGAGATCGCCGCCGACCGGCGCATCGACGTGCGGGTGCTGCCCCGCGTGGAGGCCTTCGCGATCCCCGACATCATCCGCACCGCCACCAACCTGGTGCCGGAGACCGTGGAGGACGTCCGCATCGTCGACATCGTGGGCCTCGACACCCAGGCCGACGGCGGCACGCACGTCGCCTCGACCAAGCAGATCGGCCGGATCAAGGTGGCGAAGATCGAGAGCAAGGGCAGGGGCTTCCGCCGCCTGCGGATCACGATCTCCGACTGAGCCAGTCGGCCACCTCGCCGAACCCGTTGCGCCTGGCCGCGCCCGCCGCGTCCAGCGGCTCCCAGTCGGGCACCCAGGCGGGGTCCGCGCCCCGGCGCAGGAGATACTCGGCGATGTCGCGCTGCCCTCCGTGCGCGGCGCACCAGAAGGCCAGATCCAGGTCGTACGGCTCGGCCATGCGATCCAGCAGCCCCAGCGCCGCCGCCTCATGCGCCTCCACGGACGCGCCCCGCTCGACCAGGCGCCGCGCGCTCTTCCACTGCGCGAAGGCCACCGCGTCGGCGATCGGCGAGCCGCCTCCGATGACCGCTCCCGTGGCCTCGATGTCGGCGCCCGCGTCGAGCAGCGCGTCGAGCGCTTCGACGTCGTCGTTGCTGGCCGCCCAGTGCAGCGGCGTCTCGGTGTGCGGGCCGACGAAGCGGGCGTTGACGTCCGCCCCGTGCGCGACGAGCGTCGCGATCGTCCGCCCCACCGCGGGGAAGTTGCCCGGCCAGTCGGTGGCCACGTGCAGGAGCGAACGCATCGTCCCGTCGTCGCCCTCCAGCCACTCGCGGGCGAGCCCCTGGTGCTCGGTCAGCAGGCGGTCGAGTTCGGCGGTGTCACCGGCGTGGATGGCCGCCACGACGGCGACGGCGATCGGGGCGTCAACGTCCATGGCGTCCATCCTCGATCATCGCGGCCAGACCGTCGAGGTGCAGCCTGAGTCCGACCTCGAAGATCTCGTCCAGATCCAGGTCGTATCCGCCGTCGAGGGTGTCCAGCACCCTCGCGAACGCGGGATAGGCGCCCGACGCGGCGAGCTCCACGAGCCTCGGCTCCTGAACGTCCATCCACTCCTCCTCCGACATGCCGCTGGCCTCCTCGGCCTGGGCCTCGCGCTCCAGGTTGGCCGCCAGCCCCTGGAGGTAGGCGTAGAACACGACATGCACGTTGAGCGTCATGACCGGGTCGAGGCCGAGCCGTTCGAGCGCGCCGAGCACCCGGTCGGCGTGGATCGCCAGGTTGGGCAGCGCCAGCGGCCGGTTGAGCGAGGTGACCTGCCCGAGCCACGAATGACGTTTGTGGAGCGCCCACATGGTGCGCGCGGCCTCCTCAAGCCCCGCCCGCCAGCTCGCAGGGTGCCGGTCGGGATAGACCAGCGAGCCGTAGACCGTGTCGGCCATGAGCAGGATCAGCTCCTCCTTGCTCCCGACGTACTTGTAGGGCGACATGGGCGCCACGCCCAGCTTGGCCGCGACGCCGCGCATGGTCAGCGCGCCCAGCCCCTCGGCGTCGGCGATCTCGATCGCGGCCCGCACGATCCCTTCGCGGGTCAGCTCCCCGGAGGGCGCGGCGGCGAAGCCGGGGGTGGCCACGATCGTGCCCACACGCGGCTTCGCCTGGACGATCCCCTGCTGCTGCAACGTGTTCATGGCCTTGGTCGCGGTCGCCAGGGCCACTCCCCACCGCTTGGCGACCTGCCGGACGGGCGGCAGCCGGTCGCCCGGCTTCAGCTTCCCCGTGGCGATGCGGCGCTTGATGTCTTCGACGATTTCCAGATAAGGCGACTGCACTAGTACACAATACACCGTACATTCAGAGCATGACGAACATCCTGATCTCCGGTTCCAGCATCGCGGGCCTCACCCTCGCCCACTGGCTGCGCCGCCACGGCCTCCACCCCACCATCGTCGAGCGCGCCCCCGGCCTGCGCCCCGGCGGCCAGGCCGTCGACGTGCGAGGAGCGGCGTTCACGGTCGCCGAGCGGATGGGCATCGCGGACGAGCTCCGCCGGGTCCGCACCACCTGGCGCGGCATGTCGATGCTCGACGGCGACGGCAACGAGATCATGCGCGACACCGAGGGCACGTACAGCGGCGGCCGGTTCGACAGCGGGGACGTCGAGCTGCTCAAGGAGGACCTGACCCGGATCATCCGGGACGGGCTGGACGGCGACGTGGAGTTCGTCTTCGGCGACTCCATCACCTCGATCGGCTCCACAGGCGAGGTCACCTTCGAGAACGGCGCGCCCCGCCGCTTCGACCTGGTGATCGGCGCCGACGGCCTGCACTCCAACGTCCGCCGCCTGACCTTCGGCGAGGAGTCGCGGTTCATCCACCACCTGGGGATGCACCTCTGCATCTTCACCACCGACAACCTGCTGGCACTCGAGGACTGGCAGATCTGGATGAGGGACGGCGACGCCGGGCTCGGGCTGTTCCCCGTGCGCGGCAACACGGAACTGAAGGTCAACCTGGGCTTCGGCGGCCAGCCCGTGGAGTACGACCACCGCGACATCGACCAGCAGAAGCGGCTGGTCGCCGAGCACTGCGGCGACCTGCGGTGGGAGGCGCCGAGGCTGCTGGAGGCCATGTGGAAGTCGACCGACTTCTACTTCGACGCGATGGCGCAGATCAAGATGGACCGGTGGTCGCAGGGACGGGTCGCGCTGGTGGGTGACGCGGGCTACTGCGCCTCGCCGATGTCAGGCCAGGGCACCAGCCTGGCCATGGTGGGGGCGTACGTCCTGGCCGAGGAGCTGGGCAGGTCGGTGGACGGCGGCTTCGACCGCTACGAGCAGCGGATGCGGGGCTTCGTCGAGCTCAACCAGGCGCTCGCCACCGAGAACCCCGGAGGCCCCGCCTCCGACGAGTCGGTGGAGAAGGCGAAGAACGCCATCACCCTATGACACCCGGGCTCCCCCGGGTTCGAACGCCGGGGGAGACCAGGCCGATGCCCGAGGTACTCGGGCGGAGCGGCTCAGAGGGAGCGGAACTGGCGGGTGGAGGAGATCGCCCCCGAGGTCGTGGTCGTGAACGTGCGCATCGACCCCGCGAACTTCGACAGGTCCCACTCCGCGGGCCCGTGGTACCAGTACAGGTTGTCGGCCTCCTGCCCGTTGCCCGTCACCGAGGCGACCACCCGGGACCAGTGCTCCACCCCGTCGAAGATCACCGCGTACGGCAGGTAGCGGGAGAACAACTCGACCCTGTGCTGCTCGGGCACGCTGCCGAGGTCGCCCGTCAGCAGGTACTGCCGGAACCCGAGCGTGTGGGCCAGCGCGGCCGAGCCCTTGGCGGTCTTGGCCGGCATCGACTGCCCGCCCACCGCCATGGCCGCCCCTGCGATGATGACCGCCAGCCCGAGCAGGCCGTACGTGGTGAACCAGGCCAGCGCCACCGTCGCCGCGACGCCCACGAAGCAGAGGACGACGCCGATGGTGGTCCACCTGGTGCGGACGGCGTCGGGACGGCGGGCGAACCAGCCCTGCCGTACGACGTCGGTGTAGAGGGCGTCGCGGACCTTGCCGAGGTGGGCGTGGAAGGAGCCGGACAGTTGCGACAGCAGCACCGTGTCGCGCCCGTCGAAGATCGCGTCGTACAGCGCCCGCTCGTACGGCATGAGCGAGCCGACGGGCGCGTTCGGCAGCCTGACCAGCAGCCAGTCGGGGGCGTCGTAGGCCTGGCGGGGCTGCTCGTCGATGCGCAGGTAGCCGCGCACCGCCAGGTCGACGATGGTGGCGGTGACGTCGATCACGTCGGCCTGCTCGTCGATCAGCGTGCCGATCTGGCCGGGCCGTACCCCGTCGGGCGGGGTGAAGTGGCCGTCCTGGACGGCGGCGACCGCGCCCTGCTCGTGGCCGACGACGCGGGCGTCGCGACCGCGGGTCCACCACAGCAGGCCCAGCCCGCCCAGCAGCAGGACCAGCAGGCCCGCCAGCGCGCCGCCCGTCACCAGGTCCACCGTGAAGGCGGAGGCCAGCGTCCAGCGCCGCTCCAGGATGGGCTCGCCGCCGCTGGCGCCCTTGGGGAAGCCGACGACGACGGTCAGCGCCTGGCCCGCGTTGAGCCGTTGCTGCTCGAAGTCCGCGCGCGAGCCCGTGTGGTCCATGGACGCGGAGGTGCAGCCGATCGCGGAGGTCAGGTCGCCCGCGAAGCACGAGAGGTTCTGGATCGAGGCGGGGCCCGTGACCTTGACCGTGGCCTTCTCCACGGGGGCGTCCCAGCCGCCGACGGCGAACCAGCGCAGCTCCTCGTTGCCGCCGGCCTGGGTGACGGCGCCGGTGACGTCGTAGGTGACGGTGCCGTCGCCCTTCATCGTGAGCACGTCGCCCGAGAGCGTGCCGCCCTTGACGTTGGAGATCCGGTAGAGCCGGTCGAAGGAGTCGTCGAAGCGGGTGCGGCTCAGGAAGGTCCGCTTGACCTCGCCGCCCGCCCCACTGATCTTCTCGCTCACGTGGAGCACGCCGCCCTTGCCGAGCTCCATCGTCACCTCGTCGGTGAGCGCCCCCGATGGCGCCGTCATGGGGAGCGCTCCAAGCAGGAGTACGGCCAAGGCGACCCTGATACCCGTCATGGCGGCCGATCGTAGCGGTTGGCGCAGACGCTCTGAATGGGTAGGCCCTGACCAGGGGGAATGTGATGGTTCGGGGATTGTCGGCACACCACGGCGCCGGGCGGCGGCCCTGTACGCGCGGCCGCGGACGAGGTTTCATCGTCGGTACGCCGGGAGCGCGCGTCTCCTGGGCCGCGCCCACGCAGGAGGTGTGCTGATGGCACTGCCTTCCTACGAGCCGATGCTCGCCAAGCCCGGATCGCTGCCGGTCGCCGGCGAGTGGGCCTACGAGATGAAGTGGGACGGGGTCAGGGCCCTGGCCTACGTCGAGGACAGGGCGGTCCGCCTCATCTCGCGCAACCACAAGGACATCACCGTCGCCTACACCGAACTGCTCATGCTGGGCGGCGCGGTGGGCGGCCACGACGTGGTCCTCGACGGCGAGATCGTCGCCTTCGACGCCTCGGGCAGGCCCTCGTTCGGCGCCCTGCAGCCGCGGATGCACCAGCGCAACCCCGTGAAGATCGCCGAGCTGGTCAGGTCGGTGCCGGTGACGTTCATGCTGTTCGACCTGCTGCACATCGACGCGGTGAGCGCGGCCGGCCTGCCGTACACGGACAGGAGACTGCTACTGGAGGAGACGGTCACGCCGGGGGCGCGCTGGCAGGTACCCGTGTGGTTCCGCGGGGCGGGCACGGAGGCGGTGGAGGCGAGCAAGTCGCTCGGCCTCGAAGGCGTGGTGGCCAAGCGGCTCGGTTCGCCCTACCGGCCGGGGCAGCGCTCGGCCGACTGGACCAAGGTGAAGAACTTCAAGAACCAGGAGGTCATCATCTGCGGCTGGAAGCCCGGCGAAGGAAGGAGGGCCGGGATGATCGGCTCCCTGCTGCTGGGTGTGCACGACGAGAGCGGCCGACTGGTCTTCGCGGGGCACGTGGGGACCGGATTCACCGAGCGCGCGCTGGCCGATCTGGGCGCGCGGCTGCGACCGTTGGAGAGGCCGGATCCATCGGTGCTCGGGGTGCCGCCCGAGCACGCGCGCGGCGCGCACTGGGTGGAGCCGGTCATGGTCGGGGAGGTCCGCTACGCCGAGTGGACAGCGGACGGGCGCATCAGGCACCCCTCGTGGCGCGGACTGCGGGAGGACAAGGGGCCGGAGGACGTGCGGATCTCTCAGGCCTCGTGAAGGATCGGCCAGACCTCGACCTGGTCGGCGGGCAGCTCGGCGGCGAGTTCGAGGGCCCGCTCCTCGCTGTCGACGTCGAGGAGGTACCAGCTGGCCAGGTACTCCTTGGACTCCAGGTAGGGGCCGTCGGTGACGACGGGCGCGCCCGTGGTCGTCCTGACCATCTTGGCCTGGGCCGCGTCGGCCACGCCGTACGCGCCGAGCAGCTCGCCGGTCCGCCTGTGCTTGTCGACGAAGGCGTCGAAGGCGGCGATCGTCGACTGCCACTCCTCCTTGGGGACCGACTCCCACAGCTCCTTGTTGCCGTAGATGATCATCATGTACTTCATGACGGACACCATACTGAGGGCGTGAACGGCTTCGGCGAGCTCCTCACAGGCGCGAGCTGCGATCGCCACGAACGCCTGCCTCGACTTCCTCAGGGCGCACCCACGCGAGCCGCGACCGCGTGAGGCGCCCCACGGCCGACGCGCTCGACATCGCCGTGCCGGCGGTGAAGAGCGCGCTGCAGCGGCCCGCCCCGTGCTGAGGGAGCACCTGCCGGCCGAGCGCGGCGAGTGGCCGGCCGAGCCGTCGGCCGCGGACCTGGCCGGGCGCCGCCGACCCCTCCACCGGGCGGCCCATGACCTCCGACACCCTCGTCCACAGCACCTCCACCGGCAAGGGCGTCACGGCGACCGTCGTCAACGTCCTCGTCGACCGCGGGGTCCTGTCCTATGACACGCCGATCGCCGAGGTGTGGCCCGAGTTCGGCGCGCACGGCAAGCAGGCGGCGACCGTACGGCACGCGCTCACCCACTCCACCGGCGTGCCGGGCGTGCCCGCGGGCACCACGCCGGAGGACCTGTGCGACCGGGACGGGATGTGCGCCGCTATCGCCGCCGCCAAGCCGTGGTGGGAGCCGGGCAACGCGGGCGGCACGTTCTCCGCGCGCGCGATCGCCCGCATGTACGCCGCGCTCATGGACGGGCTGGTCTCGGACACCGTTCTGCGGGGGATCACCTCGGTGGCGGTCGACGGCATGGACGAGGTGATCGGTGTGCCGGTGACGCGATCTCTCGGCTATTCGATCAAAATGATGACCCAGACGCTGAATTCGGCCACTATGTTCGGATGGGACGGTAGCGGGGGCACGATCGCGTTCGCCGACACCGCCAGCCGTACCGCCTACGCCCTGACCAAGAACCGCCACTCGGCCGGTGACTTCAGCACGGCCGACCTCGTCTTCAACAGGTGAACATGGACAGCATCCGGATCGTCGGCGCCCGCGAGCACAACCTCAAGGACGTCTCCCTCACCATCCCGAAGAACCAGATCACGGTGTTCACCGGGGTCTCGGGTTCCGGCAAGTCGTCCATCGTCTTCGACACCATCGCGGTCGAGGCCCAGCGGCAGCTCAACAGCACCTACTCCTGGTTCATCCGCAACCAGATGCCGAAGTACGAGCGGCCCCACGCCGACGTGATCGACAACCTGACCACGCCGGTGATCGTCGACCAGAAACCCATCGGCGGCAACGCCCGCTCCACGGTCGGCACGATCACCGACGTGTACGGCATGATCAGGGCGATGTTCGCCAGGGCCGGCGGCCGCCACGTCTCGGCCTACTCCTTCAACGACCCGCAGGGCATGTGCCCGTCGTGCGACGGCATCGGCAGGACCATCAGGGCCGACGTCTCGCTCATGCTCGACCCGGCCAAGTCGCTGGAGGAGGGCGCGATCCTGCTGCCCGGCTACAAGGTCGGCGGCCTCGAGTGGCAGATGTACGGCAAGCACCCCGAGCTCGACGTGACCAAGAAGCTCGCCGACTACACCGCCGAGGAGATGCGGACGCTCCTCCACGGCGACGGCGTCAAGATCGAGCTGACCATGAAGAACGGCACGTTCAGCGCCGAGTACGAGGGCCTGGTCGACCGCTTCACCAGGCGTGGCGTCACCCGCGACCTCAGCACGCTGAGCGAGCGGACCCGCGAGCAGGTGCAGCGCTTCCTCACCGAGGGCACCTGCCCCGACTGCGCGGGCGACCGGCTCAACGCCGCGGCGCTGGAGACCCGCATCGAGGGGCGCAACATCGCCGACTGGGCCCGCATGCAGGTCACCGACCTCATCGAGGTGCTGGACGGCCTCGAGGGCGCCGCCGCTGCGGGGGCGAAGGAGGCCCTGCAGCGGGTCGCCGACATCGGCCTCGGCTACCTCTCGCTCGACCGCGCGACCACGTCCCTGTCGGGTGGCGAGGGCCAGCGGCTGAAGATGGTCAGGCACCTGGGCTCGGCGCTCACCGGCATGACCTACATTTTCGACGAGCCCAGCGTCGGCCTGCACCCCCGCGACGTCGGCCGCCTGAACGACCTGCTCAGGGCGCTGCGCGACAAGGGCAACACGGTCCTGGTCGTCGAGCACGACCCCGACGTGATCACCATCGCCGACCACATCGTGGACGTCGGCCCACGCGCGGGCGTCCACGGCGGCGAGATCGTCTTCACCGGCACGGTCGCCGAGCTGCGCGAGGCCGAGACCCTCACAGGACACGGCCTGCGCCGCTCCACCCAGGTCAAGCAGTCCGTACGGCAGGCCGCCGGATCCATGCCGATCAGGGACGCGAGCCTGCACAACCTGAAGAAGGTCTCGGTGGACATCCCCACGGGAGTCCTCACCGCGATCACCGGAGTGGCGGGCTCAGGCAAGAGCTCGCTGATCTCCGGCGAGTTCATGGCCGCCTACCCCTCCGCCATCTTCGTCGACCAGTCGGCGATCGCCGCGTCCTCCCGCTCCACCCCCGCCACCTTCCTTGACCTCATGGACCCCATCCGCAAGCTCTTCGCCAAGGCCAACGGGGTCGCGCCGGGACTGTTCAGCTTCAACTCCACCGGCGCGTGCGAGGAGTGCCAGGGACGCGGGGTGATCATCACCGAGGTCGCGTACATGGATCCGGTCACCACCCACTGCGAGAGCTGCGAGGGCCGCCGCTTCAAGCAGTCGGTCCTCTCCCACACGGTTCGCGGCAAGTCGATCGCCGACGTGCTCGACCAGCCCGCGGAGGAGGCCGTCACGTTCTTCACCGAGCCCGCGCTGAAGTCCAAGCTGAACTCGCTGATCGACGTCGGCCTGGACTACCTGACGCTGGGACAGCCGCTGAGCAGCCTCTCGGGCGGCGAGCGCCAGCGGCTCAAGCTCGCTCTCCAGCTCAACCGGACGAGCAGCGTGTACGTCCTGGACGAGCCGACGACCGGGCTGCACATGTCCGACGTCGACACGCTGCTGGCGTTGATGGACCGGCTGGTGGACGCGGGCAACACGGTCGTGGTCATCGAGCACAACCTCGACGTCGTCCAGCACGCCGACTGGGTCGTGGACCTCGGTCCCGACGGCGGCAAGAACGGCGGCGAGATCGTCTTCACCGGCACCCCGGCCGAGCTGCTGGCCTCCTCGGAGTCACTGACCGGCGAGTACCTGCGCCGCTACCGCACCTGACGTCTTCCCTGCGCTCCTCCTTCGCCGGGCGTCCCTGGTGTCCCTCGGACATCCCCGGGCGCCCGGCGGGCGCGTCCTGGGTGTCCGCGGGGCATCCCGTACGGGGGCGCCGGGAGGACCGCCTGGCCCTGGCTGGGCCGTTCGGGTCAGCGCCGGATCAGGCCGCGTTCTACCGCGGCGGCGACGGCCGCGGTGCGGGTGTCGACGCCGAGCTTGCCGTACACGTGGACCAGGTGGGTCTTGACGGTCGCCTCGGTGATGAACAGCGCCCTGGCGATCTCCTTGTTGCCCACGCCCTTGGCCAGCAGCTCGAGAATCTCGATCTCCCTGGTGGTGAGGGCCGGGCCGGGGTCGCGCATGCGGCGCATCATCCGCGTCGCGACCTTCGGCGACAGCACGGTCTCGCCCCTGGCCGCCGCCTTGATCGCCTGGAAGAGCTCGTCGGGAGGGCAGGCCTTGAGCACGTAACCGGTCGCGCCGGCGTCGATGGCCCTGACGATGTCCGCGTCGGTCTCGTAGGTGGTCAGCACGAGCACCTGCGGAGCGTGCGGGAGCGCGCGAACGAGCCGCGTGGTCTCCACCCCGTCGGGGCCCTCGCCGAGCTGCAGGTCCATCAGCACGACGTCGGGCTGCCTGAGCGCGATCCCCCTGACCGCGTCCTGCGACGTGCCCGCCTCTCCGACGATCTCCATGTCGGGCTCGCCGCCGACCAGCGCCGCGATCCCCGCCCGCACCACGGGATGGTCGTCGACCAGGAAGAGCTTCACGACGGAATCCTCGCAGCGACGGCCGTGCCTTCGCCCGGCACGCTCTCCACCACCAGGCTGCCGCCGACCTCCGCCAGCCTGTCCCGCATGCCGCGCAGGCCGTACCCGCGCCCTGGGCCGGGGACGGCCTGGTCGAAGCCGACTCCGTCGTCGAACACGTCGAGCGTGACCTCGCCTTCCAGATACGACAGCGTGACGACCACCCTGTCGGCGTGGGCGTGCTCGCGCGCGTTGGCGAGCGCCCCCTGCGCCACCCTCAGCAGGACGGCCTGCGTCTTCGGATCGAGAGGGTACTCCACCCCCTCCTGGCGGAAGTCGTCGCTGATCGCCTTGAGCGCGTCGGGCAGCGACCGCCCGGCCAGGTCGGCGGGCCCGAGGTCCCTGACGAAGCGCCGCGCCTCCTCCAGGTTGTCGCCCGCCTGGGCCATGGCCTGGCGGAGGTAGGAGCGGGCCCGCCCCGGATCGCTCTCCCAGGCCCTGTCGGCGGCCTGCAACAGCATGCGCTGGCTGGTCAGACCCTGGGCGATCGTGTCGTGGATCTCCCTGCTGAGCCGTTCTCTCTCCTCCAGGATGCCCGCGCGACGCAGCTCCCAGAAGATGACCACGGTCATCGCCGCGACCGCGACCGGCGCGAGCACCTGGCTCGGGTCGAAGCTGTCGGCCAGGTAGATCTGGGCGACGATCACGGCGACGGTCAGCACGGTCGCGGCCACGATCGTCAGCGGCGGGGACAGCAGGCGCAGGCAGACGAAGAACAGCGGGATCGCGCACCACGAGAAGGACGGCGCGAGCTCGACCAGCACGAGCCACAACAGGAGCACCACGACCAGCCACGCGAGCCGCCCACGATGACCCAGCCGGCGCCAGAACACCACGCCCGCCGCGTAGACGACGCCGAGACCGGCGGCAAGGCTCACGTTGCGGATGCTTTCCTGGTTGAGCCCGTGCCTGAACAGCAGCCTGGACGCCGAGGCGGCGAGCAGCAGGAAGAATCCCACGTGCATGGCCCTGTTCAGCCAGACGCGCTCCACCACTCCTCCTGTCCTCGCATCAACCCTTCGGTTGACGTACGGCTCAGCCGTTTTCTTCCCCGAGTTCCACCGGCCGTGCGACGACCTCCCGCTTCAGGAGAGGCAGGCTCACGGTATGGACCCGGTCACGCAGCCCAGCCGCAGGATCATCCTGGCCGCGGCGCTCCAGCTCGGCCTGGCCGCCTGCGCGACCCAGGACCCTTCACCCAGGACCACCGGCCCCGGAGCCCGTCCGTCACCGGCGCGACCTGGCATGAAAGGATCAACTGTGTTCAACGGACAACTGCTCACAGCCGCCGCCTCAGGGGACGCCGCCGCCGTCAGGGAGGCCGTCACCGAGGGCGCCGACCTGGAGGCGCGCGACAGCCAGCGGCGCACCGCCCTGCTCCTGGCCAGCGCCGCCGACCACGTGGAGGTCGCCGAGATCCTGGTCGCCGCGGGCGCCGACCCGAACGCCCTCGACGCCCAGCACGACACCCCGTGGCTGGTCACCGGCGTGACGGGCAGCGTGGCCATGATGCGCGCCCTCCTGCCCGCCCACCCCGACCTGACGATCAGGAACCGCTACGGCGGGATCTCCCTCATCCCCGCCTGCGAGCGGGGCCACGTCGACTACGTGCGCGAGGTGCTCAAGACGGGGATCGCCGTCGACCACGTCAACGACCTGGGGTGGACGGGGCTGCTGGAGGCGGTCATCCTCGGCGACGGGAGCCGGCCGTACCAGGAGATCGTCAGGTTGCTGCTCGCCGCGGGCGCCGACCCCGACCTGGCCGACGCGAACGGGGTGACCGCGCTGCGGCACGCGGAGGAGAAGGGTCAGCGGGAGGTCGCCGAGATCCTCCGTCGCGCCTGAGCCGCCCCATGAGCCCCGCGACAGGCGCCGACCCACCGCCACCCTGCTCGCGGGCCCGTCAGCCACCCTGCTCGCGGGCCATCGGCCACCCTGCTCGCAGGCCCGTCAGCCACCCTGCTCGCAGGCCCGTCAGCCACCCTGCTCGCAGGCCATCGGCCACCCTGTTCGCAGGCCGTCGGCCGCCCGCGCGTGGCGGGCTCTCATGAGGCCGTCAGGCGCGCAGCCGTACCTCTCCGACGGGGTGGCCACCGCCGAGCAGCGGCGTGACGGCAAGCGCGTCGAACTCGGGCGCGTCGAGCCCGAGCGCCCGCAGCGCGGCCACGGTCACGGAGACGCGGGCTCGCGACGACCCGTCCTCGATCTTGACGGTCCCCGCGCGGCCGTCGGCGAAGGCGAAGGCGTCGAACCCCTCGGCGCCCACCTTCACCATCAGCCCGGGCACCGCCCGCATCAGCGCGGCCTCGGGCCGGGTGGTACCCGACGTCCACTCGGGGTGGGCGGTCACCGCCTCGTAGACGCGCCGCTCGGGCGAGCCCTGCTCCCCCAGCGGGAACGCCCTGAACGCGCGCGTCACCCCGACCATCGAGACGAAGAACAGCGGCGCGCCGCAGCCGTCCACGCCGGTGGCGGCCACCCGCTCGCCCGTCAGCTCCTCGACGGTCTCCCTGATCGCCCGCTGCAACGGGTGCGTGGGCTCCAGGTAGGTCTCCAGCGGCCAGTCGTTGACGACGCAGGTCGCGAGCATGGCCGAGTGCTTGCCCGAGCAGTTCATGAAGATCCGCGCCTTGGTGGGCACGGACCTGTCCTCCGGATAGTCCTCAGGGCAGAGCAGGGCGCTCTCGTCCAGTCCCACACCGGCGAGGATCTTCCTGGCTCCGTCGACGTGGTACGGCTCGCCCGAATGGGAGGCACAGGCCAGCGCGAGCAACTCGCCGTCCAGGTCTAGCCCGCTGCGCAGCATGCCGAGCGCCTGCAGTGGCTTCATCGAGGAACGCGGCGAGGCCAGCGCGTCGACGGGACCGTGCGCGCGGACCGGCGTTCCGTCGGCGGACACCGCCAGCATCCGGGCCTGGTGCGTGGACTCCACGAACCCGGAACGGACAACCTCCACAACAAGCGACATTTCCCCTCCCTTTCGCCGATGAGTCTAGCCGTGGCCGCACTCCGTGACCGACGCCTCGCACCCCCGAAGAACCGGCCCCAGGCGGCATCCCGTTCCCGCACGACCGAACCCTCCAAGACCGGAGAAGTCTCCCGGAGACAACGACGACCGCCACCCCGAACCAGGACACGACCCGGGACACCGGCGACCGCCACCCCGAACCAGGACACGACCCGGGACACCGGCGACCGTCACCCCGAACCAGGACACGACCTGCGCCGCCGGCGACCGTCGAGGCGGAAACCGGAGCCGACGGAGCCGTCGACCGCTGCCCCCGGATCCTGGCACACCGCTCCCGAAAACCGGAGACGCCCTTGGGACGGCGGCGACCTCGCCCCCGAGACCGGAAGCTGCCTGGAGACGACAGCGGCCGCCACCCCGAGACCGGAGAGCATCCCGGAGACGGCAGCGGCCGCCACCCCGAAACCACCCGCGGACGGCGGTAACCGCCACTCCCGAAATCGGCGACCACCCAGGGGACGACGGCGACCTCCACCCCGAAAATGGCGGCCACCACCGGGATGACGCCACCCCGCAACCAGGGACCGCCCCCGAAGACGACGGCGACCGCCACATCCGCGACCAGAGATCACCCGTGGGTCGACGGCGAGCGCCGCGCCCGAGTCGGTGCTGCCCCGAAGCGACGGCGACCGTCACCTGGGGGCCGTGAGGTGGGACAGAATGGGGTGTCATGCGAGCAGTCGTGCAGCGGGTCAGCCACGCCTCCGTCGTCGTCGAAGGCCAGACGGTCGGCGCGATCGACGAGCCGGGCCTGATGGTCCTGGTGGGCGTCACCCACACCGACACCCCCGCCGAGGCACGCAAGCTGGCCGCCAAGCTGTGGGGCCTGCGCATCCTCGACGGTGAGAAGTCCTGCTCCGACGTCGGCGCCCCGCTGCTGGTCATCAGCCAGTTCACCCTCTACGGCGACACGCGCAAGGGCCGGCGCCCCACCTGGCAGGCCGCCGCGCCGGGCCCGGTCGCCGAGCCGCTGGTCCAGGCGGTGATCGACGAGCTCAGGTCGCTCGGCGCTCATGTCGAGACCGGTAGCTTCGGCGCCGACATGAAGGTCTCCCTCCTCAACGACGGCCCGATCACCCTGGTCATCGACCTGTGAAACGGTAGTGCTAGCCCCACCCCTTTCCGGGGTAGTCCGCCCATTCCCCGCCCCGCGCCGGCCTCTCTACGGTTGACGCATGACCATCTGGCATCGGATCCGCGCCCATTGGGGAGCGGCGACCTGGCTGCGCACGCTTCACGTGGCGATGGGCCTGCTCACCGGGCTCCTCACAGCCGGCGCGATCGTCGCCCTGCTGGCCGCCGCGGTGCTGCTGGTCTGGACCGTGGTCGTGCCCGTGGTCGCGGTCGCCGCGCTGTTCTGGCTGATCCCGCACTTCACCGCCCTGCAGCGCGCCCGCTTCGCCGCCTATCTGGACCTGCGGATTCCGCCCCTCCCGCCGTCGCCGCCCGTCCGCAACCCGGTCAAGTGGCTGATCGGCCAGGCGAAGGCGCTCAGCACCTGGCGGCAGATCGCCTACCACCTGCTGTGCTCGCTGCTCAACGGCCTCGGGTCGGGCGCGCTGCTCATCACGTGGGGCGGCACCGTCGGCATGGCCGTCCTGTCGATCCGCACCCTCGACTTCTCGCCCAACAAAGGCTTGGGCCTGCTGTTCGCGGTGATCGCCCTCGGGCTGTTCTTCGCCGGGCCGCTGGTGGCGAGGGCCTTCACCTGGGTGGACGTGATCGCGGGCGAGGCGCTGCTCGGCCCGAGCATCAGTGACGAGCTCGCCCAGCGGGTGGAGACCCTGCAGGAGAGCCGCGCCGAGGTGATCGACGCCGCCGACGCCGAGCGCCGCCGCATCGAGCGTGACCTTCACGACGGCACCCAGCAGCGCCTGGTCTGGCTCGCCATGAACCTCGGCATGGCCCGCGCCACCCTCACCGACCTGCCCGAACCCGCGAGCCAGGTGATCGCCCAGGCTCACGAGGAGGCCAAGCAGGCGTTGAAGGAGCTGCGCGACCTCGTGCGCGGCCTCCACCCCGCCGTCCTCACCGACGAGGGCCTCGACGCGGCCCTGTCCGGGCTCGCGGCCCGCGCTCCCCTCCCTGTACGGCTCAGCGTCGATGTCAAGGACCGGGCCTCGCCCACGATCGAGGCCGTGGCGTTCTTCGTCGTCTCGGAGGCGCTCGCCAACATCGCCAAGCACGCCGAGGCGGCCAACGCGTCGATCACGGTGACCCGCAAGGGCGAGCTGTTGCGGCTCGCCGTACATGATGACGGGAAAGGCGGGGCCGCGCCGGAGCGCGGCACGGGCCTGCGCGGGCTGGCCCAGCGGGTCGGCTCGGTGGACGGCAGGCTGCGCATCGACAGCCCTGCGGGCGGGCCGACGACGATCGAAGTGGAGCTTCCATGCGAGTAGTGCTGGCCGAGGACTCCGTCCTGCTGAGAGAGGGCCTGACGTGGGTGCTCGGCTCTGCGGGCATGGAGGTGGTGGCGGCGGTGGCCGACGCCGAGGAGCTGCTGCGCGCCGTCGAGCAGCACAAACCGGACCTGGTCATCACCGACGTGCGGATGCCCCCTTCGCACAAGGACGAGGGGCTGCGCGCGGCGCTCGTCCTGCGCCGCCAGCGGCCAGGACTGCCGATCGTGGTGCTGTCGCAGTACGTGGAGGAGCGCTACGCGAGCCAGCTCCTGTCCACCGAGACCACCGGGGTCGGCTACCTGCTCAAGGACAGGGTGGCCGACGTCGCCGAGTTCGTCGACGCGCTGCGAAGGGTGGCGGCGGGCGGCACCGCGCTCGACCCTGAGGTCGTCGCCCAGCTGCTGCTGCGCGGCCGTAGTGACCCGCTCGACCAGCTCACCCGCAGGGAACGCGAGGTGCTCTCGCTCATCGCGGAGGGCCGTTCCAACAACGGCATCGCCGAGGCCCTGGTCGTCTCGGAGGGCGCGGTCGGCAAGCACATCAACAACATCTTCGCCAAGCTCGGCCTGTCCGGCGCCGACGACAAGGATCACCGGCGGGTGCTCGCCGTGCTGCGGTTCCTGAAGGTCTGAAAGGAGCTCGACAATGCGCAGGCTGTGGCTCATCGGGGGTGGGGCGTTCGCCTTCATCTCGATCGTCGGCATGGGGATGGGGTTCGGCTTCGGGGTCGACCCACCCGACGAGGCGGCGGACACCTCCCTGGTCTCCACCGCCACGAAGGAGATCACCCAGAGCGTCTACAGGATCACCACACCCGAGGTGTACGTGGACGTGGCGGGCGAGGTCGACATCAGGGTCGTTCCCGGCCAGAGCAGCAATCTGACGATCAGGCGTGAGTCCACCTGGGCCGAAGGGGCCCGCGAACAGAGCGAGTCATGGAACGGCCGCTGGCTTCGCGCCACCTTCGTCTGCGCCACGAAAGGCTGTGGCGCGAGCTACACCCTCGCGGTCCCCAACGGCACAAGGGTGCTCCTGACCGGCCGTCCACGAACGCTCACCTGCCCACGCGGGATGTGCGACGGGATATAGACACCTGCGAACCGCCGAACCACCGCACTCCTGACTGGCCCGCCGGCCGTACCGCGCGAGAGCCTCGAACGGACGCGACGGCTCCCCGGCCGACCAGCGGACGCCACACCCCCGGGACGAACAGCAGACGCGGCGACTCCCGAGACGTCACCAGAAGCGGGCAGACCCCGACAACCAACGACGCCCGGCCGCCCACGACGGTCGGTAGGACACGCGGACCCCCCGAGACCGCCACCTAACAGAAGAAGCGGCCACGCCCCCGACAACCAACGAACGCCCGGCCGTCCGGGACCGTCGGTCGGACGCGCGGACCCCCAGGACCGTCACCAGACAGAAGCGGCCACGCCCCCCACAGCCAGCGAAAGCTCGACCGCCCAGGAGGGCCGGTAGAACGCGCGGACCCCGGACCGGGCAGGCACCGGGCGGCCAGCGGGCGCGGAACCTCCCGCGACGCCGGTAGACGTGGGGACGCCTGCCCCAGACGGGCAGCCGACGCGGCGGCGCCCCGGACCAGCAGAGGCGGCGCCCCGGATGGATACCGGGCCCAGGGACTCTCGGGAAGCGTCAGCGGATGCGGCGGCGCAGGGCCGGGTCGATGGCGACGTTGCGACCCGCGTCCGGGGGCACGATGACCTCCTGACCGGCGGCGACGCCACCGGCCAGCAGTTGCGCGTCGACCGGCACCGTCCGCTTGACCAGTGCGAGCGCGATCGGGCCCAGCTCGTGGTGGCGGGCCGACGATCCGACGAAGCCCACCTCCTGCCCGTCGAGCACCACGGGTGCGTTGTGCGGAGGCAGGGTGTCGACGCTGCCGTCGAGGTGCAGGAACACCAGGCGGCGCGGCGGGTGCCCCAGGTTGTGGACGCGGGCGACCGTCTCCTGCCCGCGGTAGCAGCCCTTGCTGAGGTGAACGGCCTCGCCGATCCAGCCCACCTCGTGAGGGATCGTCTTGTGGTCGGTGTCGAGCCCGAGCCGCGGCCGGTGCCCCTCGATGCGCAGCGCCTCGTAGGCCCACAGCCCGGCCAGCGGCTTGCCCAGATGGTCGGCGAGCTCGGCGCGCGGCACGAGGACGTCTCCGTCGGCGCTCGACAGGACGGCCAAGTCCTCCACGAGCGACACCTCGACCCTCAGCATGAACCGCATGCGGTCGAGATAGTCGATCAACGCGGCCGCCGCCCCCGGCTCCACATGCGCCAGGACGGCCTCGCCGTCGTCGATCAGCGTCAGGTGGTGCTCCACCCTGCCCTGCAGGTCGAGGACCAACGTCTGGGTCCACACGCCCGGCTGCAGGTTGTCGAGCTTCTGTGAGGTGAGGTCGTTGAGCCATTTGAGCCGGTCGACTCCGGCGATCCGCACGATCTCACGGTTGCTGCGGTCGACGACCGCCTCGCCCTTCAGCAGCGCGCGCTGCTCGGCGAACAGGTCACCGTAGTGGGCGGCGACGTCGGCGTCGGGGGCCTCGGCCGCCACGGCGCCGGGGAGATCAAGCAGAGGGCTACGCATGTCGTCAGGCTACCCGGCAGTTACGGCACCGGCCGAAGACGGTCAGGTGCCGGACATCGGTCTCGAAGCCCATCTCGTCATCCAGGCCCTTGACCAGCCCGTCGGCCAGCTCCAGGCGTACCTCGCTCACCTCGCCGCAGTCGCGGCACACCAGGTGGACGTGGTCGGCCTCGGTCGCCAGGTGATAGGTGGGCGCGCCGTGGTTGAGATGGGTGTGGGTGACCATGCCGAGCTCTTCGAGCAGCTCCAGCGTGCGGTAGACGGTGGAGATGTTGACCCCACGAGCCGTCTGCTGCACCTTCGCGCAGATCTCCTCAGGTGTGCCGTGTCCCAGCGTCTTGACCGCCTCGAGGACCAGTTGCCGTTGCGGAGTCACGCGATAGCCCTTGGCGCGGAGCTCCTCGTGCCATGCGGTCTCGGTCATGACTCGAGTCTACGGCCGACCAATAATCGCTTGCCCGTTACCGAACCCTCCACATAGCTTGAAGGCACGCGGAAAGGAGGTGGTCCAAGAAATGGTGATTCATAGTTGGGCTAGCGAGGTGGCTGTCCGCTAGCAGCGGAACCATCCGGACCGAGTCTGGGGGTCTCACGCCGCAGAGGCGAATTTGAGGCAGCCACCGGGGCTCCGAGCAGCTGGAAGGCAGGGGGTTCGCCCCTGTCTGTGGTCCGTCCAGCCCGCTTGTACCAAGCGGAGCAAGCTCGGGGCCCTTTCCCATTTCCTGAAAGAACCTGCCCCTCTTGAGAGCTGCCCTTTCCTGGGGACCCGCCCTCTTCCTGGGGACCCGCCCTTCCGGGGGACTCGTCTCTTCCTAAGAACCCGTCCCTTGCAGGCCCATCCTTCTTCGTGACGGCTAAGCCTTTCTTGACGGCACGGCCGTTTCCGTCGCTCAGCGGTCCGTCCGTGGCGAGCACGCACAGTCCGGGACACGTGGCCATTCCTCGGCGCGTCACCATCCCGCGACCCCTTTGACGCGCCTCCCGTCCCCGGACGCGTTCCCGGCCTTCAGACGCGGCTGTCTCCGAGGGCATGACCGCTCTCCTGACGCACCGTCGCGCCCAGACGCAGGACGCCCCCCGAACGACCATCGCCTCGCGTCACCGCCCTCCCGACGCACGACCACCCCTCCAGACGCGCGACCGCCCTCCAGACGCACCATCGCTCCCAGACCCAGGACGCCCCCCGAACGACCGCCGCCCCGCGTCACCGCCCTCCCGACGCACGACCACCCCTCCAGACGCGCGACCGCCCTCCAGCCGCACCGTCGGCCCCTGACGCAGGACGTCACTCGAGCGACCGTCGCCCCCGCGTGACCGCCCCCCAGACGCACCATCGCTCCCAGGCCCAGGACGTCCCCCGAACGACCGCCGCCCCGCGTCACCGACCTCCCGGCGCACGACCACCCCTCCAGACGCGCGACCGCCCTCCAGACGCACCATCGGCCCTGACACAGGAGGTCGAGGTGCCGTGCTCTCGGAGGGCACGACGGGGTGACGTGCCGTGCTCGCAGGGCGGGCCTGGTGGGAGCACGGCGTGCCGTACTGGAACGTGGGACGTCAGTGTTCGCCGCGCGGCGGGACGCCGAGCTTGGCGCAGGCCTCGTTGTAGAGGCGGACGACCGCGAGCCGTACCTGGGGACGTTCGGTCAGTGTCTCGCCCCACGGCACGCGCACCCGCTCGCCCCCGTCGATCGTGAACTCGATCGCCTCGGCGTCCACGTCGCTGGTCGTCGCGGACGTCGCGTCGGGACGTCCGCCGAGCGCGCGCACGATCAGCAGGCCGTCGTCGGCGTGGTCGTCGTTCATGTGACGCTTGATCGCCTCGACGACGTCCGGCGTGAATGGGCTGCTCATGCCACCTTCTTCAGCTCTGCGGACATGTGGGAGGTCATCGGGACACCCTCGGCGGCCATGTCGTAGGCCCACATGAGGTTGCCGTTGACCAGGCCGTACAGGCGGTGACCTGCGGAGTACTCCTTCGCGGTGCCGGTTCGGGCGACCACGTCCGTGCGGAGTTCGATCTTGTGGAACACCACCTCGCCGATGTAGATCTCCACGATGCCCGTCGGGTGGGCGAGCAGGACCTCGAGCTGGCGGTCGGGCTGCTGACGCCAGTAGCCGGTCTCGGTGGCCAGCGGGCGGACCTTCGCGCCCGACTCGTCCAGCAGCCAGGCGCGGCTGACGTAGGTCAGGAACGGCTTGCCGTTGTGGCCGAACTCGATCTCCTGGCCGAAGTTGAAGCTGTCGATCGTCGGGTAGCCGCCGACGCCCGCGCCCTCCCACCTGCCGAGTAGCCAGGCGATCGGCTCGAGGTCGGGATGCACTTCAGGTTCTTCCATGTCAAGCAAGCCTAGGCCGTCCTGGCCCTTCCCTGACGGGGACCACACCCTTGGCTGGGTAGTTCGATTCGTGTGGAACGCCTGCTGTTCGGGAAGAACGGCCGGATGCGGACGTCCGGCGCAGATCGGTCTAGGCTGACGAACATGGCACGATCATTGGTCATCAAGGTGACCGCGGGAGCCGACGCCCCCGAGCGATGCAACCAGGCCTTCACGGTCGCGGCCGCCGCACTGGCCAGCGGCGTCCCGGTCTCGCTGTGGCTGACGGGCGAGGCGTCGTGGTTCGCCCTCCCCGGCAAGGCCAAGGAGTTCAGCCTGCCGCACGCCGCTCCTCTGGAGGACCTGCTCGACGCCGTGCTCGCCGCGGGCCGCGTCACGGTCTGCACCCAGTGCGCGGCCAGGCGCGATATCACCGTCGACGACCTCATCGAGGGCGTGCGGATCGCGGGAGCGCCCGCGTTCGTCGAGGAGGCCGTCGCCGAGGGCGCCCAGGCCCTCGTCTACTGATCTCTCACACAACCGACGATCTTACGGCGCCGCCGCCGTCAGGCTTCCGAACGGCGGCGGCAGGTGTCAGCGGGACATGACCGCGTCGAGCCGCTCCTTGCGCAGCCGGTCGTACCAGGAGTCGTCGATGGGCGAGAGCGTGGTGCCCGTCGCCCAGCCGAGCAGCAGGTCGGCCAGCGCCGGGTTGCGGGCGAGCGCAGGCCCGTGCAGGTAGGTGCCGACGACGTGCCCGGCGAAGCAGCCCTCGAACCCGTCGCCGTTGCCGATCCCGGCCAGCGTCCGCGACAGCGGCTTGACGCCAGGGCCCAGGTGGGTGACCCCCATGTGGTTCTCGAACCCGGTCAGCGTCGGCAGGTTGAGCGAGGTGTCGACCTCGGCCACCAGCTCACCCACGGCGCGGGCGGGCCCGCGCGAGCTGGCGATGTCGAGCAGGCCGATGCCGTCGACGGGCTGGCCCTCCTCGCCGCCGAACGTGCTGCCCATGATCTGGTAGCCGGCGCAGACCGCCAGCATGGCCGCGCCGCGGGCGATCGCCCGGTGGAGGCCGCCGTCCTTGCGCAGTCTCTGGGCCGCGAGGATCTGCGGCCTGTCCTCGCCGCCGCCGATGAGGTAGATGTCGCCGCTCTCGGGGACGGGGTCGGAGGAGCGGACGTGGACCGTCTCGACCTCGATGCCCCTCTTGCGGGCCCGCTGCTCCAGGACGAGCACGTTGCCCTGGTCACCGTACGTGCTGAGCAGGTCGGGGTAGATCCAAACCAGGCGCAGGGTGCTGTCAGACGGCACGGCCGAACTCCGATCGGATCTGCTGGAAGGCGGTGTAGTTGGCGATCACGTCGAGCCGTCCTGGCGGGATCGCGTTGAACGCCTCGGTGAAGCTGCCGCACAGCTGGAACGGCACCTCGGCGACGTCGAGCCTGAGCGCCAGGTCGAGGCGGCGTTCGCCGGTGATGTAGACGGGACGGCCGCGCAGGATGCGGTAGTCGACGTCCCACAGCCAGGAGGTGTCACGCCCGTCGGGGCCCTGCGCGTTGACCGACAGGATGATCGGCAGCGAGGGATCGGAGACGTCGAACGCCTCCAGCCAGCCCGCGGGGTTCTTCGACAGCAGCAGCCGCGCCGCCCTGCCGTCACGCTGGACGGTCGTGTAGCGGCCCGCGACCGAGGTCACCTCGCGCAGCCTGGGCAGCGCGGACTGCACGTGCAGCCCGAACGCCTCGGCCACCGCCAGCGCCATCGCGCCGTTGGACCGGTTGGCCAGGCCGGGCAACTGCAGGTCGAGCACCCAGCGGTCGCCGCGGGGGTCGATCACCGCGTCGTCGTCGAGCACCCAGTGAGGCTCGGGCCGGTGGAAGGTGCACTCGCGGCACGCCCAGTCGGCGCCCTTCCTGTCGAGCGGGCCTCCGCACTCGGGGCAGCTCCAGGAGTCTTCCTTCCAGCGCTGCCCGCCCGCGACCCAGGTGACCTTGGCGGCCGTGGAGGCGCCCCAGGTGACCAGCGGGTCGTCGCAGTTGGCGATCACGTGGGTGGGCTTGCCTGAGAGCGCCCTGCGCCATTTCTGGGCCAGCAGCCAGATCTCGGCCGCACGGTCCATCTGGTCGCGGCTGAGGTTCATCAGGCAGACGACGCTCGCGCCGGTGGTCTCGAGCACCTCGGGGAGGTACTTCTCGTCCACTTCGAGCACGCCGTACGGCGCGGCCTTGTTGGCCGACAGCGCGGAGACGTGACCGGCGGGCATGTTGGCGCCGAACGCGTTGGTGGCCACCTCGCCCAGCTCGGTCAGTGCCGCGGTGATGAGGCGGGTGGTGGTCGTCTTGCCGTTGGTCGCGCTGACGAGCGCGAGCTTGCGGTCCCTGGCCAGCTGCTTGAGCAGGTCGGGCTCCAGTACCAGGCCGACGCGCCCGCCGATCACGGACCCGTCACCACGCCCGGTGACCCTCGACAAGGTGGCGGCGGTGCGCCCCAGGGCACTCGCGAGCTGGGCCCGCAGCGGAAGCTGGGTCATGCTGACCGATCCTAGTCGAACCGCGTCGGCCGTCACCTCTCGATCACGACGCTGTCGCCCTTTCGCCCGGGGGTTCGAGCGGCACCCGCGGGAACGCCGGGCACCGCTCGATGCCACCGGATGCGGCTAGGAGACGTCGGGAAAGGCGATCTCGGCCGGGCCGTCGCCGTCGAAGGGGAGGACGAAGCGGCGCGGCCACGACAGCACGCCCTCCAGCCAGCCGGCACCCATCGTCTGCCCCACGTGCCTGATCCTCGCCGAGGGGTCGACTCCGACGGCGACGGTCCCGATGTCCCGCTCCACGCCCGCGTTCTCGTCGTCGCCGAGGATGACCCGCCAGGCCAGGGCCCTGTTGTGGTCCATCTCCATCGACAGCGGGTGGTGCCGCAGCGCCTTGGCCCGATGTCCGAGCAGCTCGCCGGCCGAGGCCCCGCTGAACAGCGCGTACTCCATCGGCGGCGCGGGGCTGCGCAGGTCGGGCGCGGGCCTGCCGTACGGGAAGAGCCTCTCGACCTCGTGCAGCCAGCGCACCTGGGGAATGACCCACGAGGGTCCCGGCCGCTCGCCTCCTGGTTCGACCGCGCCGAGCAGCCGTCCCGCGCTCTCGGCCGCCTTCTCGGTCAGCAGGGCGGGGTCGAACCAGCTGCGCAGCGACCACGCGCGCCGGTTGACGGCCCGTTCGATCAGCGTCGCCAGCAGGCATTCCCTGCGCCGCGCCGGCAGCTCGTTCCAGGTCCCCGCCAGGTGGCGCGGCACTCCGGGCAGCGGCCTGTTGCTGACGTGGGCGAGGACGACCGTGTCGCTCCAGATCCGCAACCACGCCCATTCGGGCGCGTCGGCGAGCAGATCGGCCTCCCGCAGCTCGACCAGCGTGCAGGCCTGCCCGGTACGGCACTGCGTCCCGCACGCCGCGGACCTGCGTCCCCTGATGGGTGGCGGCGGCCCCGCGACGGCGTGCTCCCTGCTCTCGCCGAGCGGCACCTGGATGCGCAGCGGCCTGTCCATCCCGTCGGCGAAGACGGCGGCGACGCCCGGCCGCAGGGAGACGACCTGGCGTGACTGCTCGTCGTTGAGGTTCATCGCCGCGCCGACCAGGGCCCTGTCGTCGGCGGCGGGAAGCCGGTGGACGACCTTCAGCGCCGTGTTCTTCACCACGTCGGGGATGAGCTTGGTGGGGATCTGCTCGGCCACGACGAGGCCTGAGCCGTAGGCCCTGATCTCGGCCAGCATGCCCGCCAGCAGTTCGACGGCGTGGGTGGACGCCCTACCCGCGCCCCTGTCGCGCAGCAGCCGGTGCGCCTCCTCGATCACGATCACATGCCGGAGATTTCCGGCTTTCTCGTGGCGGGCTCGCATCCGGAGGTGTTCGACGATCCTGATGATCAGCGTCCCCATGAGGAACGCCTTGTCCTCGTCGTTGGCCACGTCCTCGATGGCCAGCACGACGTTGCGCTGGAGGAGCCCGCCGATGTCGGCGGGGTGCCCGCCCTCGAAGAACCGGCCGGCCGAGCCCACGCGCAGCGACCGCAGCCGCAGCGAGATGAATCCCTCGACGTCGGCCTGGACCTCCCGCCCGTAGCCGATCTCCTGGATGACGTGCATGGCGTGCTGCTGGAGCTGCTCCAGCGTCGGCACCGACGGCGGCACCTTGGACCCGGGTACGGCACCGCCGGTGACGACGTCCCAGCCGTTGGCCTCGTAGACGCGCTGCAGGGCCATGGACATGATCTGCGGGAACGGCTCCTCGGCGTCGAAGGCGGCCATGAACAGCGCCCGCACCATGTCGATGTGCGCCTGCACGGGGTAGCCGGGCTCGGGTTCGAGCGGGTTCACGCTGAACGGCACCGTGTCGGGGGCCGACGGGTTGATCACCGTCACCGGCTCGGCGACGCGCCCCGCCATGGCGGCGTACTCGGACTTGGCGGGTTCGATGGCCAGCCAGGGGATCTTGACAGCGCTGAGCCGTTCGAGCAGGTGTCGTACGGTCTGCGACTTTCCCGAGCCCGTCGCGCCGGTGACGAAGGCGTGCCTGTTGAGCGTGGCGAGCGGCACCCCGAACGAGCCCACGGCCCTGTCCTGCCCGTCGAGGATGGCTCCGAGGTCGAGCTCGCCCGCGGTCTCAGAGGTCACGTCGAAGTATCCGGCGTCGAGCACGCGCACCCCTGGCACCTCCCGCCTGGGCAGCCCGGCGAGCGCGGCCAGCGTCCCCGCCGTCGCCGCGAACGGCACGGCCGCGCCGTCGCCTGTGTCCTGCATGCTCGCCGCGAGCGCCTCCCGCAGCGTGCACGCGGCGGGCAGGGCGCTGCGCATCCGGTAGGGATGGTGCCCCAGCTCCACCGAGCCGACCAGCACGGGGGCGATCTGCCGCAGGTCCTCGGGGGTCGCCGCGCCCGCCAGCACCCTGACGTTCCACAGCCCCGCCTCGCGGAAGGCGTCGAGCTCCTGCATGCGCCGCTCGGCGCGCTCGACGTCGAACCTGGAGCGCTCGGAGGCCTCGCCGTACTGCCTGAGCACGTTGAGCTGGGTGCGCAGGTGGGCGACCTCGGTGTCGAGCAGGCCGGTGGGCTCGGCGACCACCAGCCAGGCGAACGGCCGCGTCATCAGTGTGACCAGCGTCGACTCGAACAGCGTGGGCTCGGAGGGGCCGGCCTCCCGCCTGTTGCCCAGCGGCGGCGCCTGCCGGCCCGGGCACGGCACCCACACCAGGTCTGCGAGGTCGGCCAGGTAGTCCTCCGCCAGCCGCTCGCCGCGCGCCCCTCCTGGGAACAGCAGCGGCTCGACGGGATCGCGCGGCGTCAGCGGGCCCGCGTTGGTGATCAGTTCGAGCGGGGCCCCGCCCCCGCGCGACACCCAGCCGATCACGAAGGAGCTGTCACGCTGCGCGGCGGACAGGACAGCGGGCAGCACGGCGACGAAGTCGGACTCCGCCGAGGCGCAGCGCGCCGGCGCGGCGATGGACCGGATCCGATACCACGGACCACTCAGCACGTCGTTACCTCCAGGGATGGGAAACGTGTGCGTGGAACCGCCGAAGGGTTCCTTGGACGACAGAGGCGGAGGAGGGTCTACGGCACACGTTCCTCATAGGAAAGTCCGCCGATGATCAAGATGCCACCCCTGAATTGACCATCCCATCAGGTTCTCCCGAGGGGACCGTTGCCTTCAAGGCGACGGAGGAATCGGGAGCGGGAGGGCCGCCAAGGCCCGAGCGCGCCCTACCGGATGCGGCCACGAGGCGCACGCCGACGTGAACGCGGCCAAGAACGTTCTCAGGGCAGGGCTTGCCCTTCGCCAGGCTGCGGGAGCGGCTCGGCGAGAAGCCGCTCCCTTCAGGGAGCGGGGGAGTCACTATCCCTTCTTCCGCCAGTCGAGGCGTGGCGGGGGCGGACCGAGGTTCGGCGGCGGCTCGTCGGACTCGGCCGCCTGGTTCATGCCGAGCACCGCTTCGCGGACCTCTTCGAGCTCGCCCAGCGTCGTCTTGGGGAAGGTGAGGATCGCCGGGTTCGCGTCGGCCAGCCGTACCCGGCGGCCGTCGGCGGTGGCGTCGGTGACGATCACGGACGTCGTCGGCAGCTGCTGCAGCTGGTGCGGCTCGACGAGGAACTCGCGCGAGCGCTGCAGGACGCGCTCCTTCTCGCCGATCTTGTCGGCGGTCCTTCCCCACTCGGTGGACTCGGTGATGTCCTCCTTCAAGTCCGTACGGCTGTCGCCCCGCTCCTCCGCCCCCTCCTCCACCTGGTCGATGGTGGAGGTGTAGGGAGCGCCGTTGAGACCGGCCACGGACGCGCTGATCGTCTCGGTGAGCTGGGCCAGCTCCAGCCGGTGCTCGGTGCCGACGTGCTCGCTGGCCACGCGGGCGTCCTCGGCGTTGCCCAGACGCATGAACGCCACCGCGGCGTGCCCGCGCCCGAGCCGCTCGCGCACGGTCGGCGTCAGCGATCTGTAGGTCAGCACCAGCCCCGTCCGCGACGTCTCGCACGCGTCCATGAGCCGGTCGAGGACGTCGCCACGTAGCTTGTCGGCGCCCGCGACGATGATCGTGTGGTACCAGGGCCGGTCGGAGGCGGGCGACTGGCGCAGGATGTGGGTGAGCGCTGTGGCCACGTACGTGCCGAGCACGCGGTTGCCGAACACGCCCGCCTGCCGGTCCATGCTCACCACCCGCAGGCGGGCGGGCGGCAGCCGTACCGCCTCGGTGCCCAGGGTTTCGAGCTTGCGCAGCTGTGACTCCAGCGCCCACGCCCGCTCGATGACCACCCTGTCGCTGACCCCCCGCCCGAACATCGTGCCGATGCGTTCCAGCTGCTCGGCGGTGATGAGCCCGTACTTGAGGTCGTCACGCGGGTCACCCACCTGGGCCAGTGCCCGCAGCGCCGCCGTCACCTGGGCGATCGTCGCGTTCTCTCCGAGCACTTCGAGGACCCGCTCGAGGATCGCGTTGTCGAAGCTCAGATCGCGCGTCGTGCGGTGCTCCTCGCTCACGCTCACCACGTGCGCCAGCACGTCGGCGAACGCCTCGGGCTTCAGCGTCGCCCCCAGGTCGAGCTTGGGCAGGTCGACGGGCAGCACCCACACCAGCGGGTCGTCGCCGCCCCTGCGGGCCAGCTCGATCAGGTCCTTGGCGATCGCGCCCTCCGACAGGTCGAGCACGGTCAGGTGCCCGCCGCTGTAGAGGCGCGTCGCACCCAGCAGCGTCACCAGCGCCGACCAGCCGGGCAGCGTGCCGCCCGCCACGTCGACGCGGTCGATCTCGTCGGGTACGGCGACCGCGTACCAGGTCAGCTGCCTGTCGTAGCGGTCCTTGAGCTCCTGCCAGCCGCGGTAGCGCTCGGCGTGCTCCTCCTGCGCCCTGAACAGCTCCTTGTCACGTTCCTGCCGGAGCCGGTCGTCCCTGGCCTGCTGCTCCTGCACCCTGTAGCGGACCGCCCTGTCGCCCTGGAGCACGGCGTAGCTGCAGATGCCCGCGACTCCACCCGCCGCCGCCAGGCCGATGATCGCGAACGACCAGTTGAGCGCCCCCGCGATCGCGGCGGCCAGGATGACGACGGCCAGCACCGCCATGAACGTTCGAAAGATCTTGACGGGGCGGTTGAGCAGGTCCTCCTGCATCCGCTCCCTGCGCACCAGCTCGGGATCCGGCTTGGACTCCCGTGCCTGCTCCACGACGGGTGAGGGACGTTTGGGCGGCGATCCCGGATCTGGGTGCAGCAGGACGTACTGCCAGCCCAGGTAGATGCGATCCGCCTGCAGCTGCGCCTGCTCGGGATGCACGTCCGCCACGTGACCCTCCGGCCGCCCTATCTCGTTAGTAGGGCCCAAGCCTACGAGTTCGACGGCCGGTTACGGCAGGGTTCCCGGCAATTCAACCAGCAGATGGGAGGATTGCGGCGGATGGTACAGACGTGACCTATTACCATCGTTGCCCATGACGGAACCCTCCTCCGAGGACAACAGGCCACAACGCCCGATCCTGGTGCCCGCGGTGGGTTTGGTCCTGGCCACCGGACTGGGCATCACCGCCCTCCTCGGCGGCCTGAACGAGGCTCCCGACCCGAATCCGCCCGCGCTCAAGGTCGCCACAGAGATCGACCAGGGCCAGTTCAAGACCCGGTTCGTGGAGAGCAGGGTGACCACCGTGCAGCCCGACACCTCCTTCGGCGACCCGAAGCGCTTTCTCGAGGTGGAGGCGACGGTGACGAACGAGGGTGAGGAGACCGCCCACGCCGGCTCGGCCTTCCAGTCCACGCTGCTGAAGATCACTCCGGAGATCAAGCCGAAGTACGGCGTGATCACGATCGTGCCGACGCAGAGCGGCCCGAGCGAGCAGCTGCAGCCCGGCGTCCCGACCAAGGTCCTGGTCCGCTACGAGCTGGAGCCGGGCGTCGAGCCACCGGACAAGGTCACACTCGACGTGGGAACGCGGGCGTACTTGCAGGGCGACTGGAGCCCCGCCTACGGCTGGGTAACGCTCAACGAGGAGAAGGACGACAAGCAGGTTCCCGTCGTGCTGGGCCGGATCACGCTCCCCGTGAAGCCGGAGGCCAGGTCATGACTGCGACCGACCAGCGCAGGTCAGCGCCGTCGCGCCAGAACCGCCGAGCCTCTGGCAAGAGCGGCTCCAAGGTCCTCAATGCCGTCGTGGGCCTGGCACTGGCGTGCGGCGCGATCAGCCTGCAGACTTTGATGCTCACCTCCCATGAGCTCGATGCCCCGCTGACCTACACAGGCGCCGTCAAGGATGACGTCGATACCGGCCGTTTCTCCGCCAGGGTCGACGCGATCTCCTCCGCCCGTGCAGTCGACACCGGAGACAAGACGATCGAGGCGGGCAAGGGCCAAATCTTCCTCGTGGTTCATGCGGCGGCCACCGTGCCGAAGGAGCCGCTGCACCTGCAGCCCGCCGAGCTGCTCACCAGCGACGGCAAGCGCTTCTCCGCCACGGACCGGATCGAGAAATCGAAGACGCTGGCCAACCCGTGGATTCAACCGGGCTGGTGGGCGTCGGGCCTGTTCGTGTTCGAGGTGCCCGCCTCGGCCCTTCCCGGCGCCAGGGCGGTGTTCTCCATTCCCATCAGCGATCCTCACCGGCCGGAGATCGAGGTGGATCTCGGGCTGGACGACGTCGCGGCCCAACGACTCTTCACCACGCCCAAGGACGTCTACCCGCTGGGGGAAAAGCGATGAGCGACTGGTTCTCCCCCTCCTCTGGACAGCAGCGCCCCCGGCAGCCGCACCCTTCGCGGCCTCAGCGCCCTCAGCCGCAGCAACATCCCCACCCGCAGCGGCCCATCCACCCCGACCACCAGGTATGGCCACCTGTGCCGCCGACCCGCGAGCCGGCAGGCAGTTCGACGCAGCCGCTGCCCGCCGTGCCGAGTGCCGGGCCGCTGCCTCCGCGGCCAGCCCAGCCCTCTGGCAGGCCGCCCGCAGAGCCTTTCGAGCCACCGGCAGGGCCACCGTCGCATCAAACCGTAGACGTGGCCAGGACGCAGCCGCCTAAGCGTCCCCGCCTGCTGCTGCAGGGCGTGGGTGCGGTCGTGGCGCTCGCCGTGGCCGTCGGGGTGCCCACCTACGATCGCTACCTGAAGTTCAAGGACATTCAGCCCGAGCTCAGGACCCACACGGTCGAGGCCGGCCAGGAGATCACCTTCGAGCATGTCACGTGGAAGGTTGCCTACGGGACGATGGAAGCGCCCGCCGGCAGCAAGCACAACACACCCGACAAACAGTGGCTAAAGATCGATATCACGAGGAAGGCCGTCGACAAGGACGGCACGCAGCTGACCGGCCAGCCGAAGGCGTTGCTCAAGGATCGCGCAGGCAGAGCATGGCAGCTGGAGACGCTGGAGGATAAGGCGCCGGTCGACGGCCACGTCGTGGGCGAGAGTTACGTGATGACGAAGGTCGCCGTGGTCCCGTCGGCTGTGGCCAAGGAAGTGGAACTGGAGCTCCGCCCCAGTTTCTACCGCTCGGACACGCCGACCAAGGACCTCATGAAGCCCACAACCGAGGACGACAACGACGTCCTGAGATTCAGGCGTTGATCGCCTGACCACTGAGTCTGGCCCTGGTGGCCGCGATATCGAACGTTGCGGCCAGCAGGCACATCGTCAGCGTGGTCACCAGCAGGTTCTTGACGAAGGCAATCGGCTGGCCGATGACCAGCCACACGTAGGGCGTCTCCGGATCGATCAGGGTATGGACGCCCCTGTCGGCATAGTCGGCACCTAGGCGCAGGCCCACGTAGAGCACGCACATGAGACCGAAGAGCGGGGCGCCGCCCTTGATGGTCAGCCTGAAGGTGTTGACCAGGGGCACCCAGCGCTCGATGAAGCTGCCCGTCACACGGTTGAACGAGCGCTGGGTGACATCGTGCGACTGCTCCAGCCTGTCGACGCCCTCTTCCAGGCGCCGCACGCCGCGCACGGCCGTACGGGTGTCCTCGCTGAAGGCGCCGAAGACGAGGATGGCAATGGTGAGCCAGGTGAGCGGCACGAACAGGGCGTCCACGACGAGGGGCCAGATCTCGCTGACGATTCGCCAGAAGGATTCCCAACCCGGGACGTTGTCCTTGGCCTGCTTCCACAACTCACCAGAGCCGGCGACGACCCGCCGGTGCCCCACCCAGTCGGCCCGCAACGAGGCGAGGGTCAGGGTGGCGTTCAGGCCGAAGAAGAACAGCGCGAACTCCGACAGCGCCGATGCCACGCCCGCGGCCTTGCCCTCGCCGCGCTCGACCATGCGGTTGAAGAACCACTTGAGACCAATCGCCACGACCATCGCGCCCAGCGACACGCGCCAGTCAAGGTCAGACAGCCCTCGGCCGGCTGTGACCACAGCTTCCTTGCCCTCGGCCACGGCGGTGAAGATCGGCTGGAGGAAGTTCTCGTCCTGATTGTGCAGCCAGTCCAGATTCACAAAATCCATGGCGTCGCGTCTGACGAAGTTCCACGTCAGATAGATGGCCGCGAAGGCGGGAGCGATCCGGTCGAGGGCGGCCCAGAACCGTTCGGGCTCTCCTCCGCGGGCGGCGGTCTCCCAGAGCGCGCCGCGCAGGCTGTACAGCATGCCCGCGGTGGTCACCATGGCGAGCATGACGACGAGCGTCATCACCGCGACGGTCGCGACCAGGCGGGCCTGGCGGTAGTCGCCGTGGGAGATCTCGGTGCCCAGGTAGAGCAGGCCGAATCTGGCGGCCTCCCCCACGGAGAACCACATGATCAAGGGCAGCGCGCATGTGCCCGCAAGGCGTAGCGCGTGCAGGGGCAACGAGAACGGCGACGGCATCCGCTGGGCCGGCGTGGGCGCAGGTCGGGGTGGTGCCGCCACACCTGACGATCCTGACATCTGGTGAATCGTAGCGTCACAGGGTTAACGCCGGGAATGCGGCGCATGTAGTTGAGTGTTCAATCACCCATGAACGAGATCGAGCGCTACCGCTTCGCTGAGCGTCTCCTGGGGATGCGAGACCCGCTCGGCGCCCTGATGATGCTGGAGCCGCTGCTCGAGGAGCACAGCGACGACCACGGCGTGCAGCTGCTCACCGCGCGCGCCTACTACCACTCCGCCCAGCTGGGCAGGGCGAAGCAGGCCCTCGACGGGCTGTTGGAGCGCGACCCGAGCGACCACTACGCCCGCTTCCTGCTCGGCAGGACGCTGGAGCGCGCGAGCAGGCTGGACGAGGCGCTCCCGCACCTGCGCATGGCCGCCGCCATGCACGCCGACCCCGACTACCTGGACTCGGTCGGCAGGGTGGAACGCAAGCTGGCCGCCTGAGCCCGCCGTAGCAGCAGATGCATGAGGCCTCCCGCGACCAGGCCCCAGAAGGCGGAGCCGACACCGAGCCAGCTCACCCCCGAGGCGGTGACGGCGAAGGTGACGACGGCGCCCTCTCTGCCGCGGGACTCGAGGAAGGCCGAGGAGAGCGATGAGCCGAGCGCGCCGAACAGGGCGAGCCCGGCCACCGCCTCCACCAGGACCGGCGGTGACAGCAGGACGAAGGCGGCGGCCACGCTCGACAGCAGGCCGAGGCCGATCATCGAGACTCCCGCGGTGACCGAGGCGATCCAGCGGCGGGACGGGTCGGGCGAGGCCTCGGGCGAGGCGGCCAGCGCGGCGGTGATGGCGGCCAGGTTGACGGCGTGCCCGCCGAAGGGCGCGCCGAGCGCCGAGGCCGCCCCTGTCGCCAGCAGGACCCCGCGCAGCGGCGGACGGTAGCCGTAACCGGAAAGGACCGCCATTCCCGGCACGTTCTGGGCGGCCATCGTGACCAGGAACAGCGGCACGCCGATGCCGACCACCGCGGGCAGCGTGAAGACGGGAGCCGTCAGCTCCACCACCGGGGCCAGGCTGAGGTTCGACGGCGAGGCGGTGAGCGCGATGGCCGCCATCGCGGTGGCGAGCGCCCCCGGCACCGCCCACGTGCGGGCGAAGCGGTACAGCAGCGCCCAGACGACGACCACGGGCCCGGCCAGGTACGGCACGGCGACCATGGCCTGCACCGGCGCGAGGCAGAGTTTGAGCAGCACCCCCGCGAGCATCGCGGCGGCGATCGGGCCGGGGATCGCGGCGATGGCGCGGCCGAGCCACGGCACCAGTCCGGCCGCCATGATGAGCACCCCGCACACGACGAACGCGCCCACCGCCTCGGCGAACCGGCCGCCCGCGGTCAGCAGGAGCGCGGCGCCGGGAGTGGACCACGCGATGGCGATGGGCATCCGGTACCGCAGGCCCAGCACGACGGAGACGGCGCCGACGGCGACGCACAGCGCCATCAGACCGGAAGCGGCCTGCCGTTCGTCGGCGCCGACAGCGCGCAGTCCCGCAAGGACGACGGTGAACGAGCTGGCGAACCCCACTAATGCGGTCACGACTCCCGCGACGATCGGTTGCGTGCGTTCCATATACGGAACGCTACCAGATCGGGCAGGATGACCTCATGACAGCCGTGAACGGCGACCCGCGCGAGGTCGGCAGAAGGGTGCGCCGGCTGCGGCAGGAGCGGGGGATCTCGCTGTCCGAGCTCGCCAGGCGGGCAGGCGTGGGCAAGGCGACGCTCTCCGGCCTGGAGACCGGCACCCGCAACCCCACCCTCGACACGCTCTGGGCCATCACCGCGCAGCTCGGGGTGCCCATCGCGGCCGTCCTCGGCCCCCCGGACGACCATGTGACGGTGCGCGGAGCGGCGGTCGAGGCGACGCTGCTCGAGCTGTTCGAGGACGCAGGCGTCACCTACGAGCTCTACCGGATGCGGGTGCCGCCTGGCGCCACGCAGACCTCGCCCGCCCACCACGAGGGCGTGACCGAGCACATCACCGTCTTCACCGGCACGCTCAGCGCGGGCCCGCTCGACGCGCCCCTGCTGGCCGGGCCCGGCGGCTACCTCACGTGGCGCTCCGACGTGCCGCACGGCTACGCGGCCGTGGGCGAGGAGGAGGTCCTCGCCTCGCTGCTGATCCGCTACCCCGCGGCCACCAGCCGGCCGTCGTAGACCAGCCACAGCCCGCCGTCGGCACGCGCGCCGCGCATGCCCTCCGTGGCCTCCTCCCCCGCCAGGGCGGGCAGATCGGGCACGGCGAGGCTCGCGAACGCCACGGTCCTGCCGGGCCGCCACACGCCCGTCGCCACCAGCCGCGGCCCCATGCCCTTCCATCCCTCAGGCTCGTCGGCCACCACCCAGAGGTCTGGATGGCCCGCGACGAGCCTGCAGGCCGGACGCAGCCACGACGCCGCCTCCTGGGGCCACGACACGACCGCGCCGACGTGCCCGCCCACGGCCTCCCACGCCTCCACGAAGGCGCGCGCCCGGTCGGCGGAGGCCGCCGACCGGCCGTGCCCGACGTTGACCAGCAGGGGATGCTGCTGGCTCACCAGCCGCAGCACCCCGTTCAACTCCGCGTCCAGCCCCGCGCTCAGGTTCACCCTCGTCTTCACGCCGCCACCTCCCCCGGCCTGCACGTACGGCACGCGCGATAGCCCGCCGACTCCGCCTGCGCGATGCTGCGGAAGCCGTGCCGATGCCGAGGCGTGATGCGCCTGGCGTTGTGGCAGGTGGGGAAGCACACGATGCCCGTGGTGTCGCTGGCCAGGTAGAAGACCTTCTCCCCTGCCATCGTGCGCAGCCCGTCGAGGTCCACGCCCTCCTCCCGCAGCAGCCGCTCCTTGGCCTCGCCGCCGAACACGTAGTCGCCGACCACGCCGTCCGACCTGATCACCCTGTGGCAGGGGACGAGCAGCGGCACCGGGTTGCGCGCCAGCGCGGTGCCGACCGCGCGCACGGCTCCCGGCCTGCCGATCTGGCGGGCGATCCACCCGTAGGGCCGCACCTCGCCGCGCGGGATGCGCTGCGCCGTCGTCAGCACGTCACGCTGGAAGTCGCTCAGCTCCCGCAGGTCGAGCGGCAGACCCGCGGCCCTCCCCGTGCGAAGCGCGGGCATCAGGCCCGCGGGCGGGCGATCGCCCGGCAGCAACGGCCTGCCGAAGCGGGCCCTGAACTCCTCGGCGAAGCCGGCCAGATCCCCCGCGGCGGGATCCTCGTGCCGGCGCAGGAAGACGATGCCATGGTCGGTGCTGGCGACGGACACCTCGCCGAGCGGGCTCGGCACCCGCACCCAGCGGGCGGCGATCCTGTCGAGCAGCCCCGAGGGCGCGTCGGCGGAGAGTGCGGCGAGACCTGCGAGCAACGGATCCTGGTTCATCTGGCCATCTCCCTCAGACGCTTGAGCCCCCGCGACACATGCGACTTGACGGTGCCCTGCGGGAGGCCGAGCACCGTGGCCACCTCGCTGACCGGCAGGTCCACGACATGCCTGAGCACGACGGCGGCCCGCTGGTCCTCCGGCAGGAGGCGCAGCAGGTCGGCCAGCTCGCCGCCGGTCTCGCGGCGCTCGGCCGCCGCCTCCACGCCCTCGCCGGTGTCCGCCGTGTCCACCGGCTCCTCCAGCAGGTCGGGCGGTGGGTGGCGGACTCTGGACCGGACGCAGTTGCGCCACACGTTCATGAGGATCGTCATCAGCCACGGGCGCGGCTGCAACGCGGCGATGCGCGCGCGATCATAACCCGCCACCGCCCGGTAGGCGCGAAGGAACGCCTCCGCGGTCAGGTCCTCCGCGTCGGCCCACCGCCCGCTCAGCCGCAGCGCCGTGGAGAACACCAGGCCGCGATAGGCCCCGTAGAGCTCGGCGAAGCCGCCGTCGACGTCGTCGAGCAGCGCCTTCCGCACCGGGTCCAGGCAGTCGAGTTGGTTCACGTCCTCTATAACACCGAGATGCCCTGGATCGTTGCGGAATGACGAGAAGGGGGTCACGTCCCGCAGGACGTGACCCCCTTCGAGGTGTCTGGGCGCTCGGTCAGACCGCGACGGCGAGCTGGGCGACCTCACCCAGCTTGGCCTGGACGGCGACGTCCCTGGTGACCCCGCCGCCCGCGATGATGCGGACGGTCCAGTCGCCTGGAGCGGCGAAGAAACGGAAGATGCCCTCGTCGGACACCACGACCTCACCGGTGAACTCGCCCGAGTGGTCGAGCAGGCGCGCGTAGGCGGTACCCGCGCCGGTCACGACGCCCTGGATCACGGCCTGCGTCGACAGGTCGATCCCCGCGGGCAGCGCGACGGTCTGCTCCGGTGCGGCGCATCCCTGAGTCGAAACGGTCATTAGCGTGCCTCCCCCAGCTCGATCGGCACGCCCACGAGCGAGCCGTACTCGGTCCACGAACCGTCGTAGTTCTTCACGTTGGCCTGGTCGAGGATCTCGTGCAGCACGAACCACGTGTGCGCCGAGCGCTCCCCGATCCTGCAGTAGGCGATCGTGTCCTTGCCGAAGTCGACGCCCGCACCCGAGTACAGGTCCTTCAGCTCCGTGTCGGACCTGAACGTGCCGTCGTCGTTGGCCGCCTTCGACCACGGGATGTTGCGAGCCGTCGGCACGTGCCCCGCACGCTGCGCCTGCTCCTGCGGAAGATGCGCCGGAGCCAGCAGCTTGCCGGTGAACTCGTCGGGCGAGCGGACGTCGACCAGGTTGAGCTTGCCGATCGCCGCGACCACGTCATCGCGGAAGGCCCGGATGGCGGTGTCCTGCTCCTGCGCCGCGTACGTGGTCGCCGGACGCTCGGGAACCTCGGTCACCAGCTCACGCGAGTCCAGCTCCCACTTCTTGCGACCGCCGTCCAGCAGCTTGACGTTGGAGTGACCGTAGAGCTTGAAGTACCAGTACGCGTAGGCCGCGAACCAGTTGTTGTTACCCCCGTAGAGCACCACGAGGTCGTCGTTGGCGATACCGCGCTCCGACAGCAGCGCCTCGAAACCCGCCTTGTCGACGAAGTCACGACGGACGGGGTCCTGCAGATCGGCCTGCCAGTCGATCCTGACAGCGTTACGGATATGGCCCTTGGCGTAGGCGCTGGTGTCCTCGTCGACCTCGACGAGCACGACACCCGGGGAGTCGAGGTTGGCCTCGACCCAGTCAGCATCCACCAGGGCGGCGGAGCGGCTCATTGGTGAACCTCCATTGTGGCAGCGGGCAGTAGACGGCGAATCATCAAGTACATCTCGCAGCCGAGGCAGAAACCGAAGGCTGCGTTGAGGAAGGCGGCGAGGAGGGCCGCCGCCGTCGCCCCGAGGGCGAGTGGCGTGATCCCGGTGACGAATCCGATCAGCCCCGCGACCGCGAAGACCAGGCCGACCGCCTGCGCGAACCGCGGCGGGCGGGCGTCCTCCGTCTTCTTCGGCGGACTCTTGAAGAGCATCCTGTACGGCGAGCGGCCAGCCACACCGAGTGCGAACACCACGGCTTGGACGGCGAGCAGCCAGACGCTACCCGTCACCAGGACGAGAGCGAGGACGATTGTCGTGACAGCCGCACCGAGGCGCAGCACTCTGGGGTCGGCACGCATCGTGGGATGCTCCTGAAGGGTCGGATGGGGGCGGACCTGAATGTCCGCGCGAGACCGTCCTCAGGCAGCGCGACAGAGCGCGGTGGTCACGCGGCAGAAATCAACCGCGCGCCGCTTCGTCAGCAGCTCTGTCGTGGGGTTCATGGCGACGACATTACCTGTCGTCTCGCCGTCTGTCACATCTCGTCCGGGTCGTGAGACACGATCGGGCCCAGCGCCGCGATCACGTCGGCCTTCCTGGGCTGCCCCGATGCCTTCTTCACGACGTTTCCCGCCCTGTCGAGGACCAGGACGGTCGGCGTCCGCATGATGTCGAGCTCGCGCACCAGGTCGAGCCGCGACTCCGCGTCGATCTCCACGTGCCTGACCCCCGGCACGAGGCCGCTGACGTCCTCGAGAACCCGGCGTGTCGCCCTGCACGGCTGGCAGAACGCCGTCGAGAACTGCACCAGGGTGGCCCGCTCGCCCAGCTCCGCGCCGAGCGTGTCGGCCGTGAGCGTCTGCCCTGCTTCGCGCATGCGTCCGTCGCGGCGCAGCTTCACCACCCCGATCACCGTGCCGAGCGCCAGCGTCGCCAGCACCACCCACCAGCCTGTCATCGCCTGGTGCAACCGCGGCGGCGCGGTGATTCTTCCCTACTTGGCGTTCACCGTGACGAGAAGCCTGCCGGCGTCGTTCCTGATCTCGAAGGCACGGATGGACGCCTGGGGGGTGCGGCTCTCCACGGGGAAGACGGCGGCGCCCTCCTCGTAATGGTTCACGGTGACCTTCCACGGCCTGGTGAACTCGCGCCCGCCGCCCTTGCTCACCACGACCAGCGTGCACTCGGTGCCCGCGGGCACCCCGCCGACCTGCACCTGGAGCGGCATGCCCGGCGTCACGGTCACCATGGCGACGACCTTGCCGTCAGCCGAGTGGCCCCTGAAGGCCGTGCCCTGCGCCTTGAGCGTCATCGCGTCGGACTCGGACGGCTTGGGGGCCGGGGTCGCCGACGGCATGTCGGCGGCGACGCTTGGCTCCTCCTTGGCCAAGGCCTCGGGCTCCTGCGAGGCCTTGCGTTCCGGCGCGGCATCGGGCGCCTTGGTGGCCTCGGGCGCTGCGCCCTGGCCGGCGTCGCCCGCGGAGTCCGCGGCCGGGGCCGAAACCGTGGCCGTCAACTCCTGATGGGTAGTGGTCCAGACCGTGCCGCCCACCGCCAGCACCGCGACCGAGGCCGCGACCGCCAGCAGGATCCGCCCGCGCCTGTGGCGCTTCACGCGGTCGTTCAGCAGCCGGTCGAGCACCTCACGAGGAGGGCGGGCGACCAGCTCCACGTCCCTCTCCGACACCTTCGCCAGGAACGAGGACACCCCTTCGAGCTCCATCAGCTCGTCGGTGCACCCCTCGCACGAGGCCAGGTGCACCTCGATCTCCAGCGCCTCCTCGGGATCGAGTGCCCCGAGCGTGTAGGCGCCGAGCGACAGCCGTACCTCCTCGCACGTCATCACGGCGCCAGCCCCCGCTCTTCCAGGGCGAGCTTCAGCGCCCGCAGCGCGTAGTAGGTCCGTGACTTGACCGTTCCAGCAGGGATGCCGAGCGTCTCCGACGCCTCCTTCACCGATCGCCCCCGATAGTAGACCTCCAGCAGCACCTCACGATGCTCGGGCCGCAGCGCGGCCAGCGCCTCCGCCACCGCCCACGACTCGACCGCCTTCTCGAGCTCGTCGTCGGCGGGGATGACGGCGAGTGCCTCGTCGCCCGTCTCCTGGGGCCTGGCCTTCCTCGCGCGGTGCTGGTCGACGACGAGGTTGCGAGCCACTGTGAACAGCCACGCCCTGATCGGGCGTCCAGAGACCGCCTCGGGATGCCGCCACGCCCGCAGCAGCGTCTCCTGCACGACATCCTCCGCTCGGCCCGGGTCCCCGGTCAGTCGCAGTACGTAACCGTAGAGCGGCCCCGCGTGCTCGTCGAAGAGGGTTCTGACGAGTTCCTCGTCGGCAGTGCCTGCTGGGCTCACCTCCTCATCACGTACGGTGCGCCGTACCGGTTCAAAGTCAGCCACGGAGAGGTACGTCACTTGCCTCGGCGGTGATCTCCAGCCCGGCCGGGACGGTCTTCACTTCCGTCACCTTCACGTCGAACGGGAGTTTGCCCTTGAACGGGATCGTGTAGCCCAGCATGCCCGCGGCCTTGGACGGGATGCCGTTGACCTTCTCCGCGGTCACCCTGATGCCGCCTTCGACGACCTCGACCCGCATCTCGGCGTCGAACTTCACCTTGGTGAGGCCGAGGTTGACCTCGCCCGAGGCGGTCAGCCTGTCGCCGGTCCCGCCGATCTTCACCCCGCGTGGCGCGAACCTGTCCACGGTGGACCTCGACAGGGTGCCCTGGACGTGCACCCGGCCCGCGACGATCTGGGCCCTGTTCTGGATGACGTCGGCGAGCGGTGCCGTCACGTCGTAGGCGGCGCCCCGAAGGTTCTCCACCTTCACAGTGTTGTAGGTCAGCGTGCCCAGGTCGAAGCGGACCTCCGGATAGCGGCCCGCGATCGCCTGCGTGAGGAACGGGATGCCCTCGATCGTCACGGTCGGCGTGCCTGACAGGTCGGAGGCGGCGGCGATCCTGGTGGCGATGTCGCGTTGCACCCCTGACACCGCCACCCTGTCCACGGCTACGAGAAGAACGATCAGCACGATCAGGAAGATGATCAGCTTGCGCATCGGGCTCCTTCGGGGGCGGTGCCTGGCGCTACCCTATCCTCCGGCAAAGGGGGGAAGGATCTCTACAACCGCCCCTTCGGGCAGGATCACCGAGGAATGCTCCCGTTTGCCGACGGGGTCACCGTTCACCAGGAATGACGAGCGGCGCACGACTCTCGCGAGCTCCTCCCGATTCCCTGTGATTTTCATCATGAGCTGGTCCAGCGTGTCGGCCTCGAAAACCTCCTCCGCCACACCCGCCGCTTCCTTCGCCGCGGCCCAATAGCGAACTTTTCCCGTGGCCATGGCCACCTCACAATCAATTCCGTTCCATTGTGCGGGTTCGTTAACGAAGATGTTTCATGTGAACGCCTGTTCACCAGGTGGACGCGACCGAGACGCTTCATTCACGTGGGTTATCCTCACGTACGACGGGATCCGGGCGACGTAGCCCCCGGATCCCACACGTGTTTGTACGGCACACCACGGTCGGCAGACGCGTATGCCCTACCGGAGGAGTCGTAATGAGCAACCTGCTCCTGCTGACCAACGCTCTCGAACCGTCCGCCGAGGTGCTGCCTGCGCTGGGTCTTCTGCTGCACTCCGTCCGTGTCGCGCCGGCCGAGGCCTCCGCGCTCATCGACGCGCCACCGGCCGACGCCGTGCTCGTGGACGCGAGACGCGAACTGGTCCACGCCAAGAGCCTGTGCAGGTTGATCCGCACCACGGGCATCGACTGCCCGCTCCTGGTGATCGTCACCGAGGGCGGTCTGGCGGGCATGACCGCCGAGTGGGGTGTCGACGACGTCCTGCTCGACAGCGCGGGCCCCGCCGAGGTGGAGGCCCGCCTGCGCATGGCCACGGGACGGCTGTCCATGGCGGGGGCGGAGGAGGTCCCCGACGAGATCCGCAGCGGCGACCTGTCCATCGACGAGGCCACCTACACCGCCAGGCTGCGGGGGCGCGCCCTCGACCTGACGTTCAAGGAGTTCGAGCTGCTGAAGTACCTCGCGCAGCACCCGGGCAGGGTCTTCACCAGGGCCCAGCTGCTGCAGGAGGTGTGGGGGTACGACTACTTCGGCGGCACGCGGACCGTGGACGTGCACGTGCGGCGGCTGCGGGCGAAGCTGGGGCCCGAGTACGAGTCGCTGATCGGCACCGTGCGCAACGTCGGGTACCGCTTCGTGCCCGACCGGGGTGTCGCCGACGCCGACAGCCCCGCCCACGTCTGACCCTGGCCCCTTCCCTATCCGAGGGTGACGCTCTCCAGCGTCACCAGTCGCATCCCCGTAGCGGTCTGAACGGCCTGGGCGATCTCCACGCAGGCCGGCTCCGCGACCCCGACCGTCAGCCCGGCCCGCTCGTCACACCAGGCGGCGATCCGCTCCGCCGTCGTCACGTGGCTCGCGAAGTGCGCCAGGCTGACGTACGCCGCCGCCCCATCGCCTGGAGCCCTCCACAGGGGGACGGTCGAACGTGGTCCCCCTGTGGAGCAGCGCCGACCGGCCCTGCGCGGCGAACGCCGGGAAGCTCCGCATCAGTCGCGCAGGTCGGATTCGAGCAAGCCCATGATGATCGTGTCGTACCACTTGCCGTCGCGGCGGAAGGCCTCGCGGGCCCTGCCCTCCTCGACGAAGCCGACCTTCTCGTAGACCCGTCGCGCGCCGTCGTTGGCCTCCACCACCCACAGCGTGATCCTGTGCAGGCGCATCTTGTCGAACCCGTACCTGCAGACCAGCCGCATGGCCTCGGTGGCGTAGCCGCGGCCCCACGTGTCCTTCTCGCCGAGGTAGATGTCGAGTTCGGCGTCCCCGGTCTCCGGCTCGGCGCCGCTGAGCCGTACCAGGCCGATCAGCCTGCCCTCGTCGAGGATCTCCACCCCGAGCAGCACGTTCTCGTAGGAGTTGCGGTCACGGGCCTCGTGACGGGCGACGGTCTGGGCGAGGGACTCGGGGTAGCCGTCGTGCAGCCAGCGCATCACGTCAGGGTCGCTGTTCCAGCGCCAGAGCGCCTCGGCGTCGCCGGGCTCCATGGGTCGCAGCCGGATGCGGGTTCCGATGAGCATGGGCGGTAGACGATCAGATCGGACCAAGGGCCCGCAACCGAATAAACCGGGCGGGCCCTTGGCGGGGTGCGAAGGTCAGTCCACGACCGTGATGCGGTTGGTCGCGGGCGGGGCGACGGGGCTGTGCCTGCCCAGGTAGTCGACGAAGGCGTCGATGTCCAGCGGGCCGCTCCACAGGTCCGTGCCGTTCTTGAACTCGGCGAAGGCGTCACCGCCGCCGACGAGGAAGTTGTTCACCGCGACGCGGATCGACTGGCCGTCGGTCACCGCGACGCCGTCGATCTTCATGTTCGACACCTTGGAGCCCCACGGGGCGCTCCTGCTGTAGGTGTAGGTGAAGTTCGCCGACGGCTGGAGGATCTTGGTGAACGCCTGGTTGTTGGGCCCACCGACGAACTGCTGCTCCAGAGCGGTCTTGAGCTGCGCGCCGGTCAGCGTGATCACCTGGGTGAGGTTGTTGAACGGCTGCACGGTGAACGCCTCGCCGTACGTCACCACCCCGTCGCCCTCGCCCGCGGGCGAGCTCGGGTAGTTGAGGGGCGCGCGCACGCCACCGGGGTTCATGAACGCGATCTGCGCGTTGCCCCCGGTCTTCGTGGCCTCCAGCTGGCTGTCGGCGATCAGGTTGCCGAGCGGCAGCTCGCCCGAAGGAGCGGCGGTGGTGCCGATCTCCGCGCTGATCGTGCCGACCTGCTTGTTCGCGATCGCCGCGCTGGCGTCCTTCCACTTCTTCACCGTGGCCGCGACCTCCGCGTCCTCGGTGACGTCGCGGGTGACGACGTGGTTGCCCGCGACGACGGAGGATCGGACGACGTCACCCGAGCGCCTGTCGACCTGGAAGTCGATCTGGGTGACGACACGGCCGAAGGAGGAGCCCTGCGTGTAGACGCGCGGCTGGCCCGCCGGGTCGTTGGCCTTGCAGATGTAGGCCTGGTGGGAGTGACCGCTGACGATCATGTCGATCTGCGGGTCGAGGCCTTTGGCGATGCGCGAGCCGTTGCCGGGGGTCACCGAGCAGGCGCTCGGGTCCTGGTTCGGGGTGATCTGGTCGCCCTCGTGCACGAGCACGACCTGCGCCTTGACGCCGACGCGGGCCAGCAGCCTGGACACCTTGTTGGCCGCGGCGACCTCCTCGGTGAACTTCAGGCCCTGGATGCCGCTGGACGAGACGATCGTCGGGGTCGTGGCCGTCACCAGCCCGATGAAGCCGACCTTGACGCCGTTGATCCGCTTGATGAAGTACGGCGGGAGCGCGTACCTGTCGTTGCGCTCCTTCAGCACGTTCGCGCCGAGGAAGTCGAAGTCGGTGCCGCGCCACCTGCCGTCGGGAGAGCAGCCGTCCACCGGGTGGCAGCCGCCCTTCATCAGGCGCTGAAGCTCGGCGTAGCCCTCGTCGAACTCGTGGTTGCCCGCGGAGGACGCCTTCAGCCCCATCTGGCCGAGCACCTGCAGGGTCGGCTCGTCGTGGTAGGCGGCCGAGATCAGCGGCGAGGCGCCGATCAGGTCACCGGCCGCCACCAGCATGGTGTTGCGGTCGGTGCGCTGCTCGACGTGCGCGGCCAGGTAGGCGGCGCCTCCTGCGATGGAGTACTTGCCGCCGACGATGCCGGTCAGCTTGCCGTCGGCGTCGACCAGCGGCCCGTTGGGGTCGAGGATGCGGCTGCTGGACCCGCTCGGCGGCTCGAGGTTGCCGTGGAGGTCATTGATCGTCAGCAGGCGGACGGGAACCGTCCGCTCGGGCCTGGCCGCGTCGGCGGGCCCCGCCACGAGCGCTAACCCGCCCAGGCCGATGGCCCCCGCGACGACAAGCGGGAGGAAAGAGCGAGAGGTCATGCCTGCAGACGTTACGGCGGCAAACTATGCAGCAGACGTCTGAAAGGTAACGATTCATCGGACCCCCACATGGCGTTATTTGCCAGTCGGCCGCCTAGAGTTCGATCTATGACTGTGCGCGTGGTCGAGCGAGGACGGCTCGATGACCAGGAAATAGCCGGTGTGTTGGGGGTCGTTGAGGCGGCGACGGACGCCGACGGGGTTCGCCCGCTCAACGAGCACGTGATGCTGCACCTGCGCTACGGCGGTGACGAGCGGGCGCGCTCGCTGCTGCTCTACGCGGACGGCACGCTGGTCGGCTACGCGCACGTGGACCCCACGGACGAGGTCGAAGGGCCGAGCGGCGAGCTGGTCGTCCACCCGGCGTTCCGCCGCAAGGGGTACGGCAGGACGTTGCTGCGTGCCGTACTGGACGCCGCGGGTGGACGGCTGCGGCTGTGGGCCCACGGCGACCACACGGGTGCGGCCGCTCTGGCGGCCTCGCTGGGATTCGAGCGGGTGCGGTCGCTGTGGCAGATGCGCCGTTCCCTGTTCGCGCCGCTTGCCGCCTCGCCCATGCCCGGCGGGGTACGGCTGCGCACGTTCGTGCCGGGCGAGGACGAGGAGGCGTGGCTCAAGGTGAACGCCGCCGCCTTTTCGAACCATCCCGAGCAGGGGTCGTGGACGCTGGAGGACGTACGGCGACGCGAGTCCGAACCATGGTTCGATCCGTCAGGATTTTTCCTAGCTTTTCGCGATACGCGGCTGGTGGGCTTCCACTGGACCAAGATCCACGGGTCCTCCTCGGAGGAGCACGGCCACGAGCCGCTCGGCGAGGTCTACGTCGTGGGCGTCGACCCCTCCCAGCAGGGGACCGGCCTGGGCAAGGCGCTCACCCTCGCCGGCCTGCGCCACCTGCGCTCGCGCGGCCTCGCCCAGGCGATGCTCTACGTGGACGAGGCCAACACGGCGGCCATCAGGCTGTACGAGTCCCTCGGGTTCAACCGGTGGGACGTCGACGTGATGTACGCGGCTACTCGATGAGGGCGTGAAGACCGTAGTACGACAGCGCCGCCACCAGCGCGGCCGCGGGGATCGTGAGGATCCACGCGGTCACGATGTTGCCGGCTACCCCCCACCGCACGGCCGACAGCCGCTTGGTGGCGCCCACACCCATGATCGCGCTGGTGATCGTGTGCGTGGTGGAGATGGGGGCGCCGAAACCGATCGCCGCGACGTACAGAACCGTGGCGGCGGCGGACTCGGCCGCGAAACCCTGCGGCGGGTCGAGGGCGATGATCCTGCGGCCCAGCGTGCGCATGATGCGCCAGCCGCCGGCGTACGTCCCCAGAGAGATGGCGCCGGCCGCGGCCAGGATCACCCACTGCGGGATCGAGTCCGTCGGACCCGCGTACCCTCCGACCACCAGCGCCAGGAAGATAACACCCATGGTCTTCTGCGCGTCCTGCAGGCCGTGCCCGAGCGCCATCGCGGCCGCCGAGACGGTCTGCGCGTAACGGAAGCCCCTGTTGGTGCGTCCCGGTTGCGCGTTGCGGAAGATCCAGTAGATTGCGATCATGATCGCGGCGGCGAGGGAGAAGCCGACCAGGGGCGACAGGATCATCGGGATGACGACCTTGTCCACGACACCGCTCCAGTGCACCACGCTGGCCGAGGCGAGCGCCGCCCCGACCAGACCGCCGATCAGCGCGTGACTGGAGGAGGAAGGCAGCCCGAAGTACCAGGTGACGAGGTTCCAGGTGATCGCGCCGATCAGTCCTGCCCCCACCACCACCAGACCGTGAGTGCCCTCAGGCGCGTCGATGATGCCCTTGCCGACCGTCTGCGCGACCTGAGTGCCCAGGTGCGCGCCGATGAAGTTCATCGCGGCGGCCAGGAACAGCGCCGCGCGCGGGGTGAGCGCGCGGGTCGAGACCGAGGTCGCGATGGCGTTCGCCGCGTCGTGGAAGCCATTGGTGTAGTCGAAGACCAGTGACACGACCACCACGCCGATGACGAGGGCGAGCGTGAGGTCCACTTAGCTTTCCTTGACCGCGATCGACTCGACCGTGTTCGCCACATGCTCGAACGCGTCCGCCGCCTCCTCGAGGCGGTCGATGACCTCTTTCATCTTCATGACGGTGAGCGCGTCGTACTCACCGCTGAAGAGCTTGGCAAGCAGCTTCCTGTAGACCTGGTCACCCTGGTTCTCCAGGCGGTTGACCTCGATCCAGTACTCGTTGAGATTCTTCATCGAGCGCAGCCGCGGCATGGCCTCAGCCGTCAGCTCCGCCGCCCGCTCCAGCACCTCCACCTGACGGACGACGTCCTTCGGCAGGTGGTCGATCTTGTAAAGGACGATGAGGTCGGATGCCTCTTCCATGGCGTCCATCACATCGTCGAGGTTCGAGGCGAGGCGATAGATGTCCTCACGGTCGAAAGGCGTGATGAAGCTCTCATTCAGCCGGTTCATGATCGCATGAGTGCGTTCGTCACCGGCGTGCTCGCAGGCGCGCATCTTCTCGGCCAGCGCTTCCCTGTCCGAGCCGTCACTGATGATCTCCACCAGCAAGCGCGATGCCGTGACCAGGTTGTTCGCGGAGTCCGCGAACAGGTCGTAGTAGCTGTCCTCACGAGGCGTGAGACGCAGGCGCACGTCGTTCTCCAGATGTGCGGGGATGGTCCGCAGAGAAGGGTACGGGTTACCAGCGGAAATGCGAACTTCATGGTGCGCACACCCACTCTTCTCCTTCTCGCTACCCGCCGTATGATCTGCGACACCGGCTACGGGGGTAGTTTGGGGCCCATTTTCCCGGTGACCGCTTTGCCGTGGGTAGCGGGGTTTCGGGAGCTGAGACCGGGTCTGTGCCGCCACCGGTCAGCGACCCTGGGCGCGAGGGTAGATTTTCGGACGGCCGACCTGGGATTTCGGCTCACGAGCCCGGTGACGCCTCGAGACCCGGACCTCCGGCCCGGACGACACCTCCGCTCACCGCCACCGCGCCCGGCCGCCGCCCATCTCCGCGCCCGGCCGCCGCCCATCTCCGCGCCCGGCCGCCGCCCATCTCCGCGCCCGGCTGCCGCCCATCTCCGCGCCTCCAACCGGGGTGAGCGATCAGGCACCCATCGCCCGGACGACGGCCCCCTAAACGGGAACCCTCCGGCCCGGGGGCAACGACCGCACCCATCCTTGGCCCCCTTGGCCAACGCACGGCCTCAGACCCGAGGCCGCAGCCCTACAGACCGCACCATCCCCGCTCCCGGACGATCCCTCTCACGAGAACGACCGGCCCCACCCTCTGGACAACCGGCCCCACCGACCCATCGGCCCGGGCCACCGCCTCATCGACTGCGTCCCTCCGGACGGCCGGCCCCATCGGCCCCATCCTCCGGACGACTGATCCCATCAACCCCGTTCCCGGACGACCGGTCCCATCGGCCCCGTCCCCCCGGACGACCGGTCCCTTCTGCCTGGACGACCGGCCGCTGTCCCCCGGCATCCGGCCGGCCCTGCCCGCGCCGTACGGAGGGCCCTCCCCTGGACGGACAACCTCTGCCTCCTGGACGCCCGGCAGGCCCTGTTTCGGGAACGACCGAACTCACCCTGAACGGACGACCCCTCCCACAGGAAGCGTCTGGCCCCTGGAAATGCCGGGACCCATCCCTCGTGGAGGACGAATGTCCCTCGTGGAGGACGAATGTCACCTACTCCGCACCCGGGCACACGGCTGCTCCCGCACCGAGCCCACGGCAACCTACGGGACCGAACACACGCGCCAGGGGACGGCCACAGCCGACATTCTCCAAGAACGAGCCGTCGTCAGGATCGTCAGATCACGGTCCGGTGGAAGTTCCTGAACGACCGGGAAGGAGTCGGCCCACGCTGCCCCTGGTAGCGGGAGCCGTACTTCGCCGACCCATACGGATGCGCCGCCGGCGAACTCAACCGGAACATGCACAGCTGCCCGATCTTCATCCCCGGCCACAGCTTGATCGGCAACGTGGCCACATTGGACAGCTCCAACGTCACGTGCCCCGAGAAGCCGGGATCGATGAACCCCGCGGTCGAATGCGTCAGCAACCCCAGTCGGCCCAGCGAGCTCTTCCCCTCCAACCGGCTCGCGAGATCGTCGGGCAGCGTGATCACCTCATACGTGCTGGCCAGCACGAACTCCCCCGGGTGCAGGATGAACGGCTCATCGCCCTCAGGCTCCACCTGCCGGGTGAGATCAGGCTGCTCGACAGCGGGATCGATGTGCGGGTACCGGTGGTTCTCGAACACCCTGAAGTACCGGTCGAGCCGTACATCGATGCTGGACGGTTGGATCATCTCCTTGTCGAACGGGTCGAGCTTGACACGCCCGGACTCGATCTCGGCAAGGATGTCTCTGTCAGAAAGCAGCACGCTGAGCAACTTACCGTGTGCCACGGGAAACTCGGTTGGCTCGCGGGTGCTGATGTGCGCCTGGTTTCCGCTACAGTGGTGGGCGCGGCTCCAGCCGATGCGGGTGTAGTTCAATGGCAGAACATCAGCTTCCCAAGCTGACAGCGCGGGTTCGATTCCCGTCACCCGCTCCACACACGAAAGCCCAGGTCATCCGATGGATTCGGAACCTGGGCTTTGATCTTGTTCGGGGTTGTTGATCTCTCCGTGCCATCAGCGTGCCATTAGGGTCAGCGATCACCCTGCGGGAACGAGCACGCCAGGCGGGTCGTCTTCATCATCTTCGTCTTGATCGCGTGCCCGTGCTGTCGATCGCCTCGGTGATGACCTGGTCGGCACCTCTGACCGCGTGCTGATAGATCATCGCCACTCTGACGTTGCCGTGCCCCATCCTGGCCATCAGGTCCTTGAGGCCAGCACCGGAGCCCGCCGCGAACATGTTGCCCGTGTGTCGAAGGTCATGGACATGCAGGTTCGGCACCCCGATGGACCGTACGGCTTCCGCCCAGCCAGCCAGCCGATTGAAGCCACTCGGCCTCTAGGACCGCCCTTGATCCCCGCGAAGAGCAGGGCAGTCACGCCCGACATCGGTTCCTCGGCGAGGAGGAAGGCGTCAGCCGTACCGGCAAGGGTCTGATGTGGGCACTCGACCCTGTGGACGGAACGGCGAATTTCCTCCACGGCATCCCGCTCTGCGGCGTCTCCCTGGGCCTGGTCGACAAGGACCTGCCCGTCCTCGGAGTGATCGACCTGCCGTTCCTCGGCACCCGCTACACCGCCGCCGAAGGAGCAGGCGCCCAAGCCAACGGGACCGAGATCCGCACCAGCGACACCCGCGACCTGGACGCAGCCATCGTGTCCATCGGCGACTACGCCGTGGGCAACAACGCCCAAGAGCGAAACCGCCCTCGCCTCGCCCTCACCCACGAGTTCGCCGCCCGTGTCCAACGAGTCCGAATGTACGGCTCAGCCGCGGTCGATCTGGCGCGGGTCGCGCACGGCAAGGCAGACGCATGCATCATGCTCAGCAACAACCCGTGGGACACCGCCGCGGGTGTGCTCATCGCCCGTGAAGCCGGGGCCGCAGTCGTTGACATCGACGGGTCACTGCACTCGATGAGCGCCAGAGCGACGATCGCAACCGCACCGAAGCTCGTGGGTGATCTCGTCGAGCTCATCGCCGAGGCGCAAAGGACGCACGGAGGTATGGACACGCCCGGTAAGTCTCCCTACGAGTCGCCGGGAGTGGAGTAGTAGCCGGGGGCTGCTATGAGGATCGAATGGAAGTAGCGGCCGTCATCGTCGCCTGGGGAGTCTGGGACGAAAGGCCGCCAGAGCCCGACCACGAGATCGGGGGCGATCATGGACCCTCCACCATCTTCGATCTCCACGGGCGTCCGCTGCCTGAAAAGCTCGATGAGGTCGTCGGCTGCGGTGGTGAAGATGTCAACGCCGAGGCAGGTCACAACATCGTCGGCACCTGGTTCGGGGCGCCAGATCTCTACGGCCTCGACAAGCCCGCGCGTACTTGGAGCTGCTGAGATCGTCATCCCGGAAGCGAAGTGAGCGAATCCCCTGGTAGGAACCACCGAGTTGCCGGTGGAGAGAAAGCCCTGCATGCCGTAGAGGATCGACTCCGCTTCGTCGATCGGCATACCGATCCTGATCGGCCCAGCCGAATGCGGCGGCTAAAGCACCAAATGCATCTGATCTCTCCAACACAGGTCACACGGGCATTGGGCCAGATCTTGCCGAATTGTTCTTGTAGGTATCAAGGCGGCGGCTGCGCCGCCGCAGCCCGCGCGACCCTCCCCGCGCGAGCTAGCCGTGCCGAACCCAGATCAACCCCGAAGCGCCGCCCAGGAGGTGTGAGGACAGCACCGCCCTCACGATCCCCTGACTGTGGCAGGCCGCCGCTCCTGGCTGGGGGCGATCAAAGGTCCGGTGCTTCGTTCCTCAGCCCCGGCCCACCGAGCTGCCAGGCACCGCTCAGCGGCGGCCCTGTTCAGAACTTCTGTAATTGGTTTCGGAGCCGTTCGAGAAGAGCTGGCTGAGGAACATGCGCAGGTCGGGTGGCGTAGCCGGGGAATCCTCCCCAAGCATGGAACCGGCGCAAGTATTCGACAAGAGAAATGGATCCCGATACCGGTATGGGCCCAAGCGGCGGGTCGGGGTTGGCGGTCGGGAGATGGATGTGGTGATCTCCCCCACTAAAATTCGCCTTAGCCGCCCCATCCGGCGCGATACTGAAGAAGAAGCCGTTCACATGGAACTCGCACAGTTCATCCTCGTCGGGATCCGTGCAGGCGCACCCCAGGCTGACTTCTCCCACGCTCGAACTGAGCATGTCCCAGAGCATCCGGCCCGAGTGGAGGACCAGAGGGTCCGGATCAAGTTCCCAGGACTCGCATAGGGGTGCGCGGTAGCGGACGTAAGGCAGCATTGAGCCCCCATCCCCACACAGATCGACCCCACCCACGATCTCCAAGCAAGCGCGAAGCGCTACAGGGAGGGGGCCGATGATATCTTCAGCCTTCGCAATCGCTTCGAAATCATCTTCTGTGGGGGCTTGGCGGACCGCGTCAGGACAAGCGAACGCGTACCCAGCGGAAGAGAGCCGGTCGACCAGCACATCCACGTTGGCCGCCACCCGCCGCATGGTCTCGCGTGCGACGTCCTCGGCATCCTCCCGGAGACTCTCAGGCACGCCTGAAGACCCGAAGGCTCGTAACTCGTTCCACACCGTGACGTGATCGCCCGACCGATATCTGCTCGCCCACGATGTCACGGTCGATGATCCTAGATCACGTGGCAGCCATACATACTGGCTACTTCCAACTCATGATGAGGCGGGCGGCGTGGGCGCGGCGGGCCAAGCCGTGCCCGTTGCGTGCCAGAGCGGGCGGACAGTCGAGGTCGCTCCCGGATACTCACTATCACCCACCCTGGCCTATACCCCTGCTCGTGAGCGCATGATCGGCGTGCCATTAGCCCCGGCAACGAGGGGTCAACCACGGTCACTCAAGAACTCCCCAGCAACCTCGCTGACCAGGTAACCCGAGGTCCGCTTTCCGTGATCGCTGCAATTCCCAAGCTGACAGCGCGGGTTCGATTCCCGTCACCCGCTCTCAGTGTGATAGCCCAGGTCAGAAACGAAATCCGAGACCCGGGCTTTCTTGATCGCCTTGGTCCCAGATCTTGATGGAAGCGCTCCTCCTGAGCTAAGCCACGCGCTCGCTTACGAAGCCAACCCGTCAGCGGACCTGTGACGGCGCTCCCAGATGCCGGCCTTCCGGCCTTTCACCCATACGGGTGGCAACCACATGCACGGTTCCTCCTCTTCTCCGATGGTGCTTACCGCGATCACTGCCTCATCTTGCGGCGAGACCTCGAAGTAACCGTCGTAGAAGGGATCGGCGAAGTCGCGGCCGATCGACTCCGCGAGCCACGACGCGAAGGTGATGTCCTGAGGAAAGAGCGCATGATCCAGGCAGCACAGATTGGGGTCCCATCCCCACATCGCCCCCTCGGGATGGCGGCAATCCAGCAGCGACGCGATTGCGCACCCCCAGTCCAACAACTGGATCATGCCGGCCTGTCGTCCGTAAGACTCGGTACGAAAGCCCACAGCCGATTCAGTGATGTCCGCGAAGATGTCGCTTTTCCAGAAGTCATAGCCCCGTACACCGATGATGCCACCGCGCGGACCGAAACCTCCGTTTCCCACCTCCAGATACAACCGCCGCAGCAGCGAAGGAAGCGGGTAACCGATGGCCTCTTCAGCCTCAGCGACCGCCTCGGACGAGGCCACCGGTAGTACATCGGGCCCAGGGTCTGACCGTATCGCTTCGAAAACCTCATCATCGGTCATGATCTGCACTCCGCGTGCCGGACCGCTGGAGGAAGAAGTCGTCCACGTCCATAAGGCTGAATGCTGCCAGCTTCAACCGACAATGCCACACAGAGGCATCGACCGCGTGCCAGATCCGTGCCAGCACGAGCGGTGACCAGCGGTGCATCACGGGGACTCACGGTCACTCAACCGGCCTTGACCTGCACCCCCCGTCTTCTCAGCTCAGGACTGCAAGCTGCCGGGCGTCAGTCCGAGTGCGATGGTCGTAGGCTCCGCGCTCTGCCAGCCGCCTGACACCACCCGAGCCCTCCGCCCGCCCGCCGCCCGTGCGTGCGGCCTGGAGGCCGGTCCCGAACGGCGGAGGGACCCCAGGCCGCCCGCCGCACGCCTGCCCCGCCGCACAGGTAAAGCCCCTCACGATCGCCACGGCATGGTTGGCCGCCGTATCTGTTCAGGGGCGATCGAGTACGGCTCGCCGCCAGCGTGGTTTCGGTCTTCTTTCGAGCTGAGGCATGGATCCGCCGGGCACGGTGTCCGTTCCCGTGATCTGAAATGTTCAGGGCGGCGCGGTGTGCGCCGAGCGTCAAGCCGTGCCCGTCGCGTGCCCGTTCGGACGGCGATCAGCGGGGAGTCACGGGGGCTCACCATGAACGCCCGCGCCACCATCGCAGCCAGCCCGAAACTCGTCGCCGATCTCGTCGAGCTCATCACCGAAACTCAGCAGTGGTCCAGGCGTCACCGTGCCGGCGGCCCCTCCCCCACAGATGGCTCCCGCACAGCCCCTCGTCGGGAGGCTCTGTAGGGTGACGGAATGGCTGAGACGCAACGTCGACCCGTACCACGCAACGACTCAGGTGAGATTGACACCGCTCTGGCGTTCCTGACGTTCGCTCGGGAATCGGTTCTCAAGAAGACCCACGGGCTGGACGACGAGCAGCTACGACGCGTCCTGGTTGACACCGGCACCACCCTGCTTGGGCTGGTCCACCACCTGACCATGGCGGAACGCTACTGGTTCGGGTACCACCTGACCGGAGTCAAATCGGAGAAGGACTGGGACTTCGGCATGGATGCGGCCGGGCTCGACACCGCACAAGTCCTGGCCGACTATCACACGGCGATCCAAGCAAGCGATGCCGCGATTCGCGCCGCGGGTGACCCCTCGGCCCCAGTGGCGGAGCCCATCGACGGGGAGTTCCGGACGCTGCGCTGGGTCCTTGCCCACATGACAAGCGAAACCGCCCGCCACGCAGGCCACGCCGACATCCTCCGCGAGCAGATCGACGGCACCACCGGCCGATAGACGGCGCGCTGATCAAGGGCGTTCTCGCCCGGGCCCGGGCCGAGACGCCGAAACGGCGGATTGGCGAACAGGTGCAAAGCGGTCCAGACCTCTGATCGCCTCGGGCGGGGGCACTCCGGCTCCGGGATGAGCTCCGACCCGAGGTCAGGGGCCGTAGGCGGTCAAGGTGGAAGCCTGATCATCCCGTCCGCAACGTCCGGGCAGACGGGAAGATCAGGCAGGAGGAAGGGAAGGGGTACCGAGGGCGGACCGCGCGAGGCGGTCTTGAATGAGCCGCTGGCGGTGGGCAGGAATGCGGCAGGCATTCATTGCCCGTTGCAACAGATCAGAATCGAACCCGCGCGTACCCATGTAGTCGAGGAGCGGGTCATATCGATCAGCCCGGTCTCGCAGGAGCTCCGAACCCAATCGGAGTTCCAGCCGAACCACCGGCACGTGGTGAGAACCGCACGTGATCAGGACGTAATGCTGCCATGGCCCGCTGCCCGCACATTCCATGGCGTCGGAATCGACTTGTCGTTCGACTGTGCTGAGCTCCAGTTCAACCCCATTCACCTCGAACCTGGCGAAGTATTGCGAAGATTCGGGGAGCCATGAGGCGGTATATAGACAGGGGAACGATGAGAGTGCCGCGGCGAACGTGTCTACGTCTTCTCTACTGGCGAGCAAGACGTCGATGTCCCCAACAGGGAGTGGTACGCCTTGCAGAAGTGCGGCGCTTGTACCGCACACGCGATACGCCGTGTCGGCGCCCGCAGCTCCCAGCGCATCGAGCGCCATGTCTAATGTCGTCGTTATATCCGTCAGGTTCAGTGATCTTTTCCCGTCGCCCATGTAGATCAACGTATCAATCATGCAAGTGCGCGCGTCAGGCGTCCGAGACGGCCACGCTCGTGTTCTCGGTGGGACGAAGGTCATGAACATGCGGACCTGGAAGACCGATCGCCGTACGGCCTCCGTCCACCCAGCGAGCTTGCTGAACCCGCTCCGCCGCATCGGACCGCCCTTGACCCCGGTCGCTCTCGGGCGCCGGCTGCTCGGGCCGCGCGCAAGGGCGCGAGCGCACCAGACCGGCTGATTCCACATGCTCGACCCACTGATGCATCACGGAGTGCGCGGACGGCGATGTCCGATCTCACGAAACCGGGTGGAGTCTCGCTGAAGTCGGCCGGCATCGGACTCGAGCGCGAACCCTGCCAAGGGCGATACTTACGTGGATGAGCAAAGGGGAATCGAAGCGGAACGCCGTCATCATCCCTGGAGGGATGTACGGACCCCAGGCAGGATTACTCGCCTACGTCAGCGAAGCGGCCGCCCGCCGTGACGCCATTATCGAACTGATCTCATGGACGCCGCCGAGAGACCGCCTCCTGGAGAGGGGGCCGTCCTGGGTCTACGAACAAGTGTCGCCCGTCGTGGAGAGGCTGGGGACACCGCTGCTGATCGGCAAGTCGCTCGGCTCCTTCGGCGCCGCTGTGGCTGCGGACCGGGGCTTGGCGGGTATCTGGTTGACGCCGCTGCTCACGACTCCCGCTTGCGTGGATGCGTTGCGCCGGGCCACGGAACCATTCCTGCTCGTCGGCGGCACGGCGGACGAGTTCTGGGATGGCGCGACAGCGCGGGAGTTGACGTCGCACGTGTTGGAGATCAATGGCGCCGATCACGGGATGAAGTTGCCGGGGCCGCTCCACAAGTCCGCCGAGGTCCTCGGCCAGGTGACGACGGCCGTCGAAGCCTTCCTCGACAACATCGTCTGGCATTGACGCGCGTTCCACAAACACAGAGCCCGTGAACGGCCTGCGCGCCACACAACGGCGAACAGGATGAGGCTTCTGTTCCTCCCAAGGTGACGACGCAGGTTCGATTCACGTCAGGCCTCAGGGTTCAGAAAGTGCTGAAGGGGTTTCATTCGCGGTCTTCAGCACGGCCGAATCATACTGCGGAGCAGGCCATATCTGAAGGTAATGGTCATGTACCGAGTAACGCTCTTCGTCCATTCCTCGGACGTGATACCGCAAGCGGTATGTTCCGGGACCGGAAAGCAGCGGAGAAAGGCTGTGCGCCTTTTCCTCGTCCCAGTCCATGAGCCATCCGATCAGGACGACCTCACCCGACGGGGAATCGAAACTGATCTCCGCGATGTCCTCATAGCCGTCAAGGTCAGCACCCGGATCACGGTCGGCGGCAGTCACCGTGAAGGGAACCATCCCCCACTGCAGCGCGACATTCAGGATGGCGACGCCTCTCCCTTCCACTTTGATGAGCCCGGCCGATTGAGTCGGTGGGTCATCCGACCTGTCGGCGGCGTCATAGTCCCCCCGATCCAGGAGATATACCCGACCGGTGTCCTCCACCTCCACATCCATCCGCTTGGTGCGCATGACAGAAGACTCATCTCCGCTCATGGATGGGAACCATAGAGTCCGTCACCGACAATTCCGGCCTTGGGCCAGCGCACCAGGACTGCGCAAGGAATCACCGGCACTTACGGTCAATCGACCGGCATATGCCCAGGTCATCGCTTTCCTCGCTCAGGCGCATGATGCCGACAGTTCGGATCCGATTCCCGTCACCCGCTCCGACAACGAGGGCCTGGATCCGGGAGAGATTCCAGTCTGGGCATCTTTCACGCGATTGACGTCCTACGGGGACCAAGATCCCGGCCGAGCCGGCCATCGCCCTCATGGATCCCGCTGATGTGCCGGTCGATGGCGTCCGTGAGCGTCTGATCGGCACCTCGTACAGCGGAAAGAACTCGTCGTCGCCGGGCGGTTGTTCCGCCCGTGAGGAACCCTTGAGTCATTCCTCCTGTCGCAGGTTCCACAGGTGGAGGGTGGTCTGGTCCTTGGAGACCGTGTACCAGGCGCCCTGCCCCGCCGATCGGGGAGATCCCGAGACTGGGAAGGGGTAGGCGATCCGGCCGCGCAGGGCCATCGTGCGTGGGTCGACCAGCCAGTGGCGGGGGACCTCCGCGTGGTACTCGGTGCCGACCACGGCGGTGTCGTCGTACGGGAACGCCGCCTCGTAGTCCCAGCGAACGCGGTCGTCGTCCTCGTTCGAGGGAGGGGGCACGGCTTCCTCGGCGTCCAGGCTCCGCAGTTCCATGCCGTCCGCCGCCCGGTGCAGGTAGAGGGACCACTGTCCCGGATCCGTTGTCAGGAAGTGCTCCCCGGACGGGCTCACGGCAAGGAATACCTCCTCGACGAACCGCTGGACAGTGAGCTTCGCGCCATCCCAGTGTCCCCACAGCACAGGTGAGTCCTCCTCACCCTCGCCGACAGTCAGTCCCATGTACGCCGGGTTCGGGTGGGGGAAGTGGGTGGAGCCCGATCCCACGGTCATCGTCTCGGCCCGGGTCAGCACCGTGCCGTCGGCGGGGTCGAGGATCAGCCATTCCTCCTTGGTGTCGCGCCCCGCGCGGTTGCGGATGTGGGCCCAGAGGAGCCGGCCGTCCGAGGAGAAGGCCGCCGAGCCGCTGTCCGCGTGGCCGTGGTAGTAGTCGTCGGCGTACTCGGAGAACGAGGCATGATCCTTGGTACATACGGCGGCGGACCAACAGCCGTGCCGGATCTCCCACCGCACGGCGCCGGTCGAATCCACGGCTCGCAGCGCGTGCACGCCGGCGAACACGGCGAGATCACCCGTGGGAGAGACCGCCACCGAGCCGTACCGGCGGGGCCAGGGCGCGGGGAAGCGAACCTCCGTCTCACCCCCGTCCAGGTCGCGAACGGCCAGCTCGGTGTCCCTGCGCTGCACCAGCAGCCTGCGCCCGGGCCAGTGCAGCACCTGCGGGGCGTCCGCCGCGGGGTCGAGCGGAGCGGCGGCCAAGAGACGGGCGGCGAACTGGGCGAAACCCTCGTGGATAGCGTCATTCTGCATAAGGCTGGCATCCTTGCACACATGTCGGATCGGCAGCCGACCCCGAATTGAAGGGGTCGAACCCCAGTGGGCAGGCGGTGCCGGTGGACCGCCGACCACGACCTTCAGGAGTGATCACCTGTCTTCTGCCTCATGAGGTCGTTCCGTACCTGCCGAAGGCGGGAGCCGCCGAAGCCCTCCGGCCATCCGGGCATCGTCCGCCTCGAACATCTCCTGTGCCCGTCGGGCAAGATGGCGGTCCATGAACAACGGTGCTGATCCGTTCGCCGGACTGGACGAGGTTCGCTGGAGCCGTATGCGTCACGCCTACGGGTCCGCGGTCGACGTGCCGGACCTGCTGCGTGGCCTGGTGCATCCCGATCCCGCCGAGCGCGAGACCGCACTCGACGGCATGTACGCGGCCGTGCATCACCAGGGTGACGTCTATCCATGCACGGTGGCGGTGATCCCGTTTCTGCTGCGCATCGCCGAGCGTTCGGAACTGCCCGGCCGTCCGGAGGTCGTGCGGCTGCTGGCCGACATCGGCTCCGCCGAGGATCCCGAAGGGCTGTCGGGGCCGTACCGGAAGGCCAACCAGGCGGTCGCGGCCGCGTACCCGCTGTGGGAGCGGTTGCTGGAGGACGCGGACCCGCGGGTGCGGGAGGCGGCGGCCGAGGTGCTGCCCGCCTGCGTGGATCGGGGTCAGGCGGCGCTCGCGTGCCTGACCGGCCGGCTGACGCAGGAGGGTGACACGGCCGTGCGGACCACGATCGTCCGCACGGTGGGCACATTGGCGCGGCGCGCGGAACATCCTGACTCGGCGCTCCGTGACCGGCTGGTCGGCATCGTCGCCGTGGATCCGGACCCGCGGCTGCGGCTGGTGGCCCTGGCCGAGCTCGCCTCGTTGCCCGGTGCGGCGGACGTTGCGCCGGTGGCCGAGGTCGGCGACGCGCTGGAGATGGTCGCCGCCGTCTACCGCTCGGGCACCCCCGTCGCCCCGCCCGCCGGGTTCGAGACCGATACCCTCACCGGGGCCGTGCGCCGGCTGCGCGAGCAGCAGGACGAGGGGCGACGCGCACCTCAGGCCGCCGAGCTGGTGAGCAGCCTGAGCTTGTCCTTCAGCGACCGAGTGGACGACCGCGTACGCCTGCTGGCGGCCCTGCTTCGTTCACCGGACTGGGAGTGCCGCCTGGACGCCCTGTGGCCCGCGGGCCGGCTCATCGAGGGCTGGCGGGGCGATTACGGGGAGCTCGTCAAGCTGATCGCCGGCCAGGTGCACGACGGGCATGCACGTACGCGCCCGCGCGCCGTCAGCGTGCTGAGGCCTCTGGGCGCGGTGGCCGCTCCAGCCGCCGACGCGCTGGCCAAGGCGTTGACGGACGCTCCCGTACGTTCCCTGCCGCACACGAGGGCCGACGAGAGGGAGCTGCCATGGGTCATCGAATGGCCCGGCGACCTGCCGACCGTGGGCCCGGCGTTGGAAGCGCTCAGCGGCACGGGGGACGCGCGGGCCCTGCCGATGCTGGCCTGGGTACTCGACCGTGAGCCGATGCCACGCCACATCGGCTCGCTCGTGATCGGATTCGGACCGCGCGCGGCACCGCTGGTGCCCCTGCTGCGCCGCCGCCTGCGCGATCTGTGCTCCGACAACCCGCACGACCATCGCCGTGACGGCATGGCCTTCGCACTCGCCGCGATCGGCCCAGCCGCCGCCCCGGCTCTGCCCGACCTGCTCGCAGGGCCGCTCACCCCTGGCGTGCTCCGTGCGCTCGTGGCGCTCGCCCCCGAAGCGCCCGAATGCCTGCCGGTTCTGTGCGAGGCCGCCGCCGGCCAGGACCGGCAACTGGCGGTGCCGGCGGCGAAGGCGCTGTGGCAGGTCAGCGGGGACGCCGACATCGCACTCTCGGTTGCCGGCCGGTGCCTCGACAACGACAGCGAATACGCCTGGCAGGACGGGACGGAGCTGCTCGCCGCGCTGGGCCCGGCCGCCAAGCCGCACCTCGCTCGGCTGCGCCGCCTGGCCCGGCGCAAGGACCCTTACCGCTGGCTGCCACTGTCGGCCGCCCGCGCGCTGTGGCGGGCGACCGGCGACCCGGCACCGGTGCTGCCGGCGCTGGAGCAGGCATGGACGGTGAACGTGCACACCCGGCGCCAGGTCGCGTCGCTCTGGGCCGAGATCGGACCGGCCGCGGCGGACGCCCGCCGACTGCTGTCCGCCGAGCTGGGCCGGGCGCGCCGACACAACGTGAGCGAGGACGTGTACAGCAGCGCGGGGCTGGGCGAGGACGAGGAACTGCTCCGCCTCTGCCGGACGGCCCTCGCGGCCGTGGACGGGACGGCCGCCGCCAGGCACCCCGACGGTAAGAGCACCAGGGACGACTTCGACCGGCGCGCCCGATCCGCCGGCGACAAGAACGAGCACCGCAGCCAGGGCGACGAAGGCGAATAGCCGCCGCGGTTGCCGAAAGACTCGAGAAGCTCGCCGGAGCCCCCGGTTCGCCGTGGCGGCCGTCACCTGCCGGCGAGCGACGCAACACCGGGCCCACGTATGGCGGGTGTCCGGTTGTTGTCCGCACGTGCTGTCCACGGGTGGTGGACACCGTACCGGCCCTCCGAAAGTGATCTCGCACTGTTCGTCACGAAGGGAGCAGACGATGAGGACGGCTGGCGCGCTGATTGTGAGCGGGTTCCTGGCAATGGGGATGGCGGCCTTGCCGAGTGCGGCCGCGACCAAGCAGGCACTCACCGGAAAGGTGATCAACACGGCGGGGCTCGCCTCGTTCGAGGCAACCGTCATCGGTGGGACCGCGGATGGAGAGGAGTACAGAATCGACTTCAACAAGCGCCCCGTGAGGTGGTACGCGTACGGGTCGCCGATCTATCCGGTGTGCTGGCTGGAGGGTCCCAAGGTCACCGGCCCGTACGGTTCGACCACCGCCTGGATCTCCGTGGGCGGCGGATACGCCTCCAGCGGTGACGGCACGCAAACGGTGCTGACCGACGCGTGGGTCAACACCGGCGACGACATCCGCAAGCAGATCAAGAAGTGCGCGAACTCCAGAGGGTGACGGGCGCGCGGAAGTCGCCGGTGCCGGCCCGGCCGGCTTGATCTGTCGCATGCGCGGCGCACCGGAGCGAAAGTCCCGCCATGGCCGGGCCCCGAGGGCCTTGGTGACTTTCGTTCCGGTGCTCTCGCCGCACGAGACGACACTCGCCCGCGTCGGGGCAGCAGAGACCACAGCCGAAAGCCTGGCCGCGCGACAGCACCGGCACTGGCGGGGAGGGACGCGCGGTCGCCGTACTCGCACCGTCCGGGAAGCGACGACCCGCTGACGGACGGAGCCTATTCACCGCTCCAACGGCACGTGGCTCGGGCCGCGGACGCGGTCACGGTGTAGGTGTCGTGGGCTTGACGGGGTTGGTTGGCCAGGATGAGGGTCAGGCGTCCCGGTCCGGGGACCGGCCAGCTGCCCAGGGTGACCCAGGCGCCGCGATGGGCCCGCTGGTCGACGGTGACCGGTCCTGCCAGGTGCGGGAGGGTGGTGTCGTCGTCGTCGAGGTAGTAGAAGGCGGTGCCGGCTGAACGCCGGTCGTCGGCGATGAACGCCTCGATGGTGCACCTGGCTTCAGGCCGGGTGTCGAAGTACCAGAACACGCCCTGGGTGGCATGCCCCGGTTCGGAGGCCACCTGCAGGAACAGCGACGTGCCTGTGCAGCCGTCCTGCCTCCAGCCTCCGCCGGCCCGTCTCCAGCCGGGGTCGGCGTAGGACCATTCCGCCTGGCAGCCGAGACCGTGCACCGCGCTCCAGGTGTTCTCGCCGACGGGCGTGGCACGGCTTGGCGTGGAAGCCGTGGCCGGGGCGGTCGTCCGGGGGGACGCGGCCTCAGGTGTGACGGGCGACGACCCTGTCCCGGTGGGCACGGAGCCGGCGCCCGCGTCTGTACCGCCAAGAGCCGACATCCCGGCCGTGACGAGCACCACGACCGCTGCCACGACCACCAGTGTGGCCATCCATCGAGTGGAGGGCGCGCGCGACAGGAGCTTGTGGCCAGGGCCGGCCGCATGATGCCGGGCAGGGCTCTCCCGGGCTGAGGCGGACTGTTCATCGGTGCTGTCGCGCTCGTCGGCAGCCTGCTCGACAGGGTTCTCCGGCTGCACCGTCGGTGTGGTTCTGGTGGCTGCGAGGGCCTGGGCACGGCGCTCCAGCCAGGGTTGGGCGTCGTCGACGCCGAGAGCGTGAACCAGCGCTCGCAGCACTCCTTCCGACGGCAGACGATGTCCCTGCAACGCCTGGCCGATGACCGACTTCGAGTACGGTGCCTGGGCGCGCCTGGTCCTGTCCGCCAACTCCCGCACCGACGGCGCCCCCTGCCGCTGATGCAGCGCCCGTAACTGTGCGATGAAGACGGCCACGGGGTCCTCACCAGGTCCTGGCCGTCGTCCACGTCCATCCTCGAAGATCGGGTCATCGAGATCTGACACTCGCCTACGTCCTCGTTCCCTCGCTGGTCAGCTTCTGTCCGGACGTGGCGGGTGTCCGGTCGTTGCCCGCATGCGCTGTCCACGGGTGGTGGACACGGCACCGGCCTTCCGAAAGTGGTCTCACACCATCTCGTTCCGACAGCAGTCATGCAGTGAGATCATTTCAGCGCATCGCCGCCCGTGCCATCGCAGCAGCGACCCTCGCCCCCCGCTCGCCTTGACCGGCTCGCCCGCCGTCGCCGAACCTGCCGACTCGCCCGCCGTCGCCGAACCTGCCGGCTCGCCCGCCGTCGCGATCCTGCCGAGGAGACGCTCCCGCTCCCTCTGAGCGGCGAGCTCGTGGGCGCGGTTGAGGCCAGGCGGCCAGACGGCCGCCCAGCCGCCCAGCCGCCCAGCCGCCCAGCCGCAGCGTGTCACTCGCCGGCGGGCCCTCCGATCTCCAGCAGCCGCCCCTCGGACAGCTCCAGCCAGCGCTCCACCTTGATCTCCGCGAGGAACCGCTCGTCGTGGCTGACCACCACGAACGCCCCCTCATACGCGCTGAGCGCGCTCTCCAGTTGCCCCACGCTGACCAGGTCGAGGTTGTTGGTGGGCTCGTCAAGCAGCAGGAGCTGGGGCGCCGGCTCGGCGCACAGCACGCACGCCAGGGTGGCGCGCAGCCGTTCGCCGCCCGACAACACGCCTACCGGCAGGTGCGCACGCGCGCCGCGAAACAGGAAGCGGGCGAGCATGTTCATCCGCTCCGCTTCCGGCATGCTGGGGGCGAACACGGCCAGGTTCTCCGCCACGGTGCGCTCGACGTCGAGCAGGTCCAGCCGCTGTGACAGGTAGGCCACCCGGCCGTCGGCCCGCCCTGCCCGCCCGCCGTCGGGCTCCAGCTCGCCGCTGATCAGGCGCAGCAAAGTGGACTTGCCCGCGCCATTGGGACCGGTCAGCGCGATGCGCTCGGGCCCGCGGACGGTCAGGTCGATGCCCGGCTCGGCGAACAGGCCGCGTGCCTGCAGGCGTTCGCCGTGGAAGACGGTACGCCCCGCGGGCACGTTGGTCCCTCGCAGCTCCAGCGCGAGCTTGAGGTCGTCGCGCAGCGCCCGCCCGGCCTCGTCGAGCCTGGTCTTGGCGTCGCTGACGCGGGCGGCGTGCATCTGGCCCGCCCGCCCGGCGGACTCCTGGGCGCCCCGTTTCATGTTCCCCGCGAAGATGCGCGGCAGGCCGGCGTTCTTGAGGTTGCGGGCGGCGTTGCCGGCCCGGCGCTCGGCGCGCTCGCGGGCCTGCTGCATCTCCCGCTTCTCGCGCTTGAGCTCCTGCTCGGCGCTGCGCACGTTGCGTTCGGCGGCCTCCTGCTCGGTGCGCACGGCTTCCTCGTACGCGGTGAAGTCGCCGCCGTAGAAGCGGACCTCGCCCCGGCCGAGCTCGGCGATGCGGTCCATACGGTCGAGCAGGGCCCGGTCGTGACTGACCACGAGCAGGCAGCCGTTCCAGTCGCCGAGCACGTCGTAGAGTTTGCGGCGCGCGCCGAGGTCGAGGTTGTTCGTCGGCTCGTCGAGCAGCAGGACGTCGGGCCGCTTGAGGAGCTGGGCGGCCAGGCCGAGCGACACGACCTGGCCGCCGCTCAGCGTGCCCAGCGTGCGGTCGAACGTGAGGTCGCCCAGCCCGAGCCGGTCGAGCTGGGCACGGGTGCGCTCCTCGATGTCCCAGTCGTTGCCGATCGTGGTGAAGTGCTCCTCGCCGGCGTCGCCCGATTCGATGGCGTCCAGCGCGGCGATCACCGGGGCGATGCCGAGGACCTCGGCCACGGTCAGGTCGCCGGTAAGGGGCAGGCTCTGCGGCAGGTAGCCGAGCACGCCGTCGACGGACACGCTGCCGCCGCGGGGCGCGTGTTCGCCGGCGATCAGCTTGAGCAGCGTGCTCTTGCCCACACCGTTCGGGGCGACGAGGCCGGTACGGCCGCCGCCCACGGTGAAGGACAGGTCGCTGAAGACGGGCGTGTCGTCAGGCCAGGAGAAGGACAGGTGGGAGCAGATGATGAACGCATCGGACATGCGAGAGACCTCGTACGAGAACGCGGGCGTGCCGAAGCCGCCCGGAAAAGGGGACAGGGGTTCGGGGAACGACGACCAATGGCCACGTCGGCGGCGCCATGTGCGCCTGCCGGGGCCGGTCAACCTCCGGTATCACCCGGAGATGTCGTCGTCACCTGCCACGTCTGGTCTCCTAGCTTCCGATCTCGAGCGTCTTTCACCATAGCAGCCGCCGGGATCAGCGTGCGCCGGCCACCTGGGCCTCCTTCTTGCGCGCCCGGTATGCAGCCGCCTTGATCTTGTTGCCGCACGACTCCATGCCGCACCACTCCCGGCGCCCGCCCCGCGACCGATCGATGAAGATCTTGGTGCACTCGGGGTTGGCACACTCCTTCATCAGCGGGACCTCCGGCCCGCTGAGCAGTTCGATGGCGTGCCGAGCCACGGTGGACAGCGCCTGCGCGGGGGTCGCCTCGACCCACCGCCCTTCGGCCGTGAGCTGGGGCGCCGCCGGGGGCTTGCGCGCGGTCTCGTTCACCAGGGCGAGCGCCTCGTCGTCGTATCTCTCACCGGCGAGCCTGGCGGTGACCAGCGCGTAGACGGCCTCCCGTATCGCCACAGCCTGGGCCAGATCCACTTCCTGGCAGGGGGAGACGGCGTCGACGATGCCGGACTCCAGGTACCAGGCGTCGAGCCGGCCGGGGACGTCGAGCGTCTCGACACGCTCCGTACGGCGCGCGCGGAGCGTGCAGGCAAGGTCGAGCGCGGGGTCGCCGCACAGAAACACGTGCTTCACGTCACCAGCTTGACAGGTGACTTCGAGCCGCGCAATCGGAAGCCGGTTCTGTCAGCCGTCACCGTATGCGTCCTGGCGGAGGAACAGGTTCAGGTGCCGTTCCGCCCACAGCTCGTCGTCCAGGTGGCGGTCTCGCCATTCCTCCGGCGGGTCGGCCAGCCAGTCGTGACCGAAGATCGCGTACGAGTGATCCGCCCGTACGCGCTCCACCTCGTAGTGGCCCAGATACTCCATCAACCGCCGCCACCACCGGCCGTTCGCGACGACCAGGTACGAGGCCGCCAAGCCGGGTTCGTGCAGCCAGCCCCGCATCATCCGCGCCTGGAAGACGTCCGTGACGGGCGACGGCATGGCCTCGAAGTCCGGGAAGATCAGATGCCGAGCGACAGCGATGTGCGCCCCGGGAGGCACCGCCATCCGCCGGCTCACGTCGCGCCAGATCTCCCCCACCACGGGGTCGGCCTCCCGCTCTTCCCGCTCCGGCGCCGGCAGGGTCAGCCAGCTCATGAAGGCGCGCAGGCGGTTGCTCGTGCGACACCGGAGCAGGGTGAAGGCCTCTGGCTGACGGCCCAGCCAGAACCGGACGGACGCGGCCGTGACCTCGCCGTGGGTCTCGCGTGCCATGGTGACGAGTTCGTCGTGGTCAGCAGGGGTCGCCCCGGACGACCGCATATCCTCCTCGTCCACCCGTGAGACCTCGTCCACCCGTGAGACGTACCGGCGCACGGGCCCGCCGCGCCGGCGCAGATGGCTGATCGTCCGCATGACCGCCACGCATGCGTGCGGGTCCCGGGCGTCGCGCAGGAACCGGCCCATGGCGTAATGGCGGATCCGCAGGTGCATCCGCTCGTAGCCGACGGGGTCCCGCCACCGGAGGTCGTGGTCGAGGGCCTCGCGCAGCACACCGTTGATCTCCAAACCGTGGGCGGCGGCTTCGACATACGGCTGCGCTCGGAGCCAGTCGAACAGTTCCGCCGCCTGGCCTTCCGGCACCACCGCCCTGAGGAGGTCCTCGGTGGTGTGGCGGGCAAGCGCGCACACGTGCAGCGCCGACCGGTGCACTTCTGTCGGCACGCTGCCGGCCAGGAGTGCGAGCACGTTGTCGACCACGTACCGCACGGCGTCACGGCGCGACGGCATTCCCGTGGCCGACATACTCCTGCTGACCTCTGCGGCGAGCGACAGGGCGAAAGGGTTGCCTGCGGCGAAGTCCACGATGGACCTCTGGAGGCCGGGGTCGACGCCGCGGGCCTCTACCAGCGCGGCAGACTCTGCGACGGTGAGGGCTTCGAGGTGCCGGATCACGATCGTCCCGGCCCAGGCCGGGTCGGTGAGCCAGGCGGCGCTCGGCCCGGTCCGGCCCGCCACCACGATGATCGCGTCATCGGGCAGCTGCCGGAGGTATTCGTCGCGCAGCCACGGTTCGGCTTCTTCCAGCTCCTCGAAGGAGTCGATGAGGAGAACCCCGCCGGAGACACCCGAGAGCTCCTGCGCGAATCGTTCGAGGTGTTCGCGTGCTTGCGTGGTCGCCGAGCCGTGGAGGTGGCATACCCGCCGGCCTGCGGCAGCGGCGTCGTCCGCGAACCTGCGCAACAGCGTCGACTTGCCGATGCCGGCGGGTCCGCGGACGAAGAGAAGACCTGGACGTTCCCCACGACTCCTCTTCAGCAGGTCCTGGAAGGCGGCACGTTCCGTACCCCTGCCGACGAACTGCCGATCGGGAGACCGCTCCGGCTTCGTGCCCGCCGGCTCGGGCGAGGCAGGCGGCTCCTCTGGGGAGTGGACGGCGGGCAGCTCGGCCCATGGAGCGGAGGCGAACTCGTCGTCGTGGTCCGCGTCGGCCCGGAGGATCCTGTCGTGGATCTCCCGCAGCCGCGGTCCAGGACTTGCGCCCAGCTCCTTGCCCAGCAGGTCATAGACCGTTCTGTAGACCTCGAGCGCCTGTGCCCGCCTGCCGCTGCGGTACAGGCCGAGCAGGTAGATCTCATACAACGGCTCTTCGAGCCGGTTCTGCTCGATGAGCAGCGGGACCTCGGCCACCACCTCGGCGTGCTCCCCCAGCTCGAGGCGGAGTCGCAGCAGTTCCTGGGTGACTGTCAGCTTCAGCCGTTCCAACCGGAACCGCTCGCGTTCGACGGCCTCGCCCGGGACCCCGGCCATCGCCGTGCCCGTCCAGAGGTCGAGCGCCTGCTCCAGGCGCTTCGCGGCCGCCGCGATGTGCCCGCTCGCGCGCTCTTCCCTGGCGGTCTCGACCAGGTTGGCGAACTCGGTGGCGTCCAACGCGAACAGCGACGGGTCCAGCATGTAGCCTCCGGCCTGCGAGCTGATCGCCGTGCCCAGTCCGTGCTCGGACAGCAGTCGCCGGATGCGGGAGATGTAGGTCCGGATGACGGCTTCGCCAGTGGCCGGCGCCTGCTCGCCCCATAGGCCGTCGACCAGCTCACCGATCCGTACGAAGCAGCCGCTGTTGGCCAGCAGCAGCATCAGGACGGCCTGTTGCTGCGGCGCGCCGAGACCCAGCCGCGTGTCACCGCAATCGAGGCCGGGCGGTCCGAGAACGGTGAACCTGCACGCATTCGGCTCTCCAGTCACGATCGGGACGCTTCCTTCGCGAGAATGCACGGCGGCCGGCCTGTCGCACGGCCCCGCGGTAGTACGTCGCAGAAGGTAGGTTCGCCCGGATCGCCTTCGCGACCGTCACGTGACGCCGTACGTGTACGTCGTTCGCGGCCCGTGCCCCGGGGACGGAAAGATTACGGACCGCTGACGAGCTCGACAGCGCGGCGATGGGCCCGACGCGGCGTCAGTAGGGTCGGTCAGAGACGCCCGGGCACGGCTCCAGGGCGTCAGCGACGGTCTCGCTACGCGGGAGGGTTGGGGGAACCTCGATGGCCGGGGTGAGTTTCGGGTTACTGGGTCCGATCAGGGTCTGGCGCGGCGGGGAAGATCTGGAGGTCGGGTCTCCGCAACAGCGGGGGGTGCTCGCCCTGCTGCTCCTGAGCGAGGGGCGTCAGGTTCCGCTCGACGAGATCGTGAGCGCGGTGTGGGGCCCCGAGGCGCCGCGCAGTGCCGGCGTGAGCACGCGCACTTACGTCTCCCGCCTGCGCCGGGTGCTGGCCGAGGGTGGTTCGGCCGGGCTGGGCACCGAGGCGGAGATCAGGTCAGCGGGCCGGGGCTACCAGCTGGTCGTGGATCCCGGTGCGGTGGACGTGACGGTGTTCAGGCAGACCACCGCCGCTGCCAGGGAGGCCCGCGAGCGTGGGGAGGTCGCGGAGGCCTCCCGGCTGCTGCGCGGCGCGCTGGCGCTGTGGCGCGGACCGGCGCTGGACGGGCTGAGCGGAGCCTTCTTCGCGGGCCGCCGCGCCTGGCTCGAACAGCTGCGTGCTTCGGCCGTCGAGGAGCGCTGGGCGGCTGACATCGAGCGGGGCGACTGCGGCGAGGCGATCGCCGAGCTGAAGCTCGCGACGGCGGCCGAGCCGTATCGCGAGCGGTTGTGGGAGCTGCTGATGTGGGCCCTCGACCGTGACGGCCACCGCGGGGAGGCACTGTCGGCCTACCGTCTGATCGCCCGGTTGCTGGACGACGACCTGGGCCTGGAGCCCGGTCCCGGCCTGCGCAGGATGTACGCCAGGATCAGGACGGCCGCTGACGTCTCACTTGTCTGAGCCGCTCCACGGGCCGGCACACCGGCGGCGATCTCGGGCTGCCAGGGGCGCCTCATCGGAGAGTCTTGAGCGTCCGCGCGAGATCGGCCCGGGAGCTCACCCCCAGCTTGGGGAAGATCCGGTGCAGGTGGGTGCCGACCGTGCGGTGAGAAAGGTACAGCCGTTGCCCGATCTCCCTGTTCGTCAGCCCCTCGGCGGCCAGCTGCGCGATGTTCAGCTCGTGCGGGGTGAGCTTGTCCCGCGCGTCCGGGTCCCGGTTCGGGCTCGCCTCCCCCGCACTGCGCAGCTCCAGCCGTGCGCGCTCGCCCCATGCGGCCATCCCGAGCGCGTCGAAGGTCTCTCTGGCCGTGCGCAGGTGCGTCCGGGATTCCGCGGCCCTGCGCTGCCGCCGCAGCCATTCGCCGAACGCCAGATGGAGGCGTCCGCGTTCGGCGGGCCACCCGGTCAGGTCCGCCCGCAGCGCGGCGGTGAACAGCTTTTCCGCCTCCTCGTTCGGGGCGAGCACGGCGCGCGCGTAGCGCAGCCCGATGTGCAGCGCCGGTGACGGCGTCGATGCGGCCAACGGCTCCAGGCCGTGCAGGATGTCCCGCATGGTGTCGGTCCGCCCGGCACGTACGGCGGCCTCGGTGAGCTCCGCGAGGCAGTAGGCGCGGAGGGCCAGCTGGTAGGCGGGGTCCGAGGGGTCGAGGATCCTGCTCAGGGCGGCGAAGGCGTCGTCGAAGCGTGCCTCGCTCAAGGCCACGAGCCCGCGCGCGAGCTGCACGGTGGCCAGGACGGGCCGGGCGCCGGCGGGAAGTGCGACCCGTTCGGCCTCGTCGGCGAGCGTTGTGGCCTGCCCGTGGTCGCCCCTCAGCGCGGCGATCTCGGCCTGGACGGCCGTCGCCAGCCCGTACATGAACGGCTGCCCGGTCTCCTGGGCGAGCTTGGCGGCCTCTGCCGCGACAGGGACGGCCGCGGTCAGGTCACCGAGCCTGGCCCGGCTCCACGCCTGCACGGCCAGCGCCCGGGGAAGCAGCCCGAGCCGACCCTGAGCACGCAGGCCGGGCGCGGCCGCCGCGGAGAAGCGGGCAGCCAGGTCGAACGCCCCGACCTGCAGGGCCGCGCTGCCCAGGTAGCGATCGATCTCCGGGGCGGCACCGGCCACGCCGGCCAGCTTGCGCAGCAGGTCGAGCGCGATGCCGCCCCGCTCGAACGGCGCGACGTACGCGGCGACCGCGACCATGCGCGGGTCGTCGGCAGGAACGGGCAGCCGATCGGCCACGCGCAGCAGCGAGCGGCGCGCGGCCGGACCAGGTTCGGACCAGAAGCAGCGCATGGCGGCGCCCCACAGGATCCGGACAGCCGGCTCCAGCTCCCCGTCGGCGGCCACCGAAGCGGCCAGCTCGGCCAGCTCTGACACGCGGGAGACGTCCTCACGCACCCCGTCCTCGAAGCCGCTGAGCAACCAGGCGGCAGCGGCCCGGCGGCGCGGCGAGAGTTCGAGGGCCTGTGCGTCGCGCACCAGACGCTCGGCCGTGGCGCGGCTGCCGGATTCGACCGCGAGCTCGGCCGCCTTCAGCAACCTGTGCGCCTTCCGGTCCTGCCCTTCGCTCAGTCGGGCCGCCTGCTCCAGCGCCGCGATCGCGGCGGCGACGCCGCCCCGGTGCCGGGCCCGGTCGGCCGCGCGGTCCAGCTCGGCCGCCACGCCCTCGTCGGCTCCGGCCGTCGCGGCGGCCCGGTGCCAGGCCCGCCGGTCCGGGTGTTCGTGCAGCGTCTCGGCGAGAGCCAGGTGGGCCTGCCGGCGTTCGGCGAGCGTCGATGCCGCCGCGATGGCCGACCGCATCAGGGGATGGCGGAACGTCACCGTGCCGATGGCGAGCTCGCGGAGCTCGATCAGCCGGGCCTCGGCGGCCGGTACGAGGATCTCCGGCTCGGCCGTCGACCCCAGGATCAGGCCCGTGGCCGCGAGCGTTTCGGAGACCGAATCGCTCTGTTGGAGCGCCGCAACCAGCAGGGCGGTGCGGGCCGGAGTCGGCAGGCCGGCGACCCGGGCGGTGAACGCCCGCTCAAGACGCTCGCTCAGCGGCAGCACCGGACCCAGCCCGCCCAGGCGATCGCTCAGCGACGGCACCGGCAGTGGGCCGTCGTGGTGTCCCAGGGCGGCCGGCAGTTCGGTCAGCGCCAGAGGGTTCCCGGCCGCCTCCTCCAGCAGCCGCATCCTGACCGTTGGAGTGAGGCCGGGGGCGATCGAGTCCAGGAGCTCGGTGGCGACCTCGTCGGAGAGCCTGTCAACGGGCATCGGGGACAGCCCGGCGTCCTGCACGTGCGAGCGCTCGCCTTCCCGGAGCGTCGCGACCATGACGATGGGCTCGGACTCGATCCGGCGCGCCACGAAGGCGAGGACGTCGACGCTGGCGCGATCGAGCCAGTGCACGTCCTCGGCGACGACCAGCAACGGCCGGACGGCGGCCGCCTCCGCCAGCAGGGTCAGCGTGGCCAGGCCTACGAGGTAGGCGCTGGGTTCGGTCGCTTCGGCGAGGCCCAACGCGCTGCGCAGGGCGTCACGCTGCGGGCCAGGCAGCGCGCCCACGCCCGCCCTGACCGGGTACAGCAGTTGGTGCAACCCGGCGTAGGCGAGGTTCCGCTCGGCCTCCACGCCGGTCGTCGTCAGCACGCGCAGGCCCGCGGCCGCCGCCGCGGAGGCGGCCTCCGCCACAAGCGCGGACTTCCCGATGCCGGCCTCTCCCCGGAGGAGAACGCCGCTGCCGTCTCCGGGGTCGTCGATGAGCTCGGCCAGGGCCTTCAGCTCGGCTTCCCGTCCGACAAGCGGCATGGTGCGGTACTCCTACCTCGGTGTCCTCGGCTGTCTCCCCCAGCCGTGCGCGCGTCCTGCCGCGACCCTACCGAAGTCGCCCGTCCACGCCGCTCACCCGCGGGTGGCCTGTCAAGCCCGCGCGTGCTCCGGTTCCGGTCTCCGCTTCGGCGAGCGCGGCGCGCCACGGCGTTGTCGTCCGAGGCCGCCCTCCGGCCCTCCGTCCCGGCCCTGGCCGAGCTGCGCGAGGTCGTCGTCAAAAGCCCGCCAGGGCCCCGCCTGGTGCGCACCCCAGCTAGCATGGACCGGCAAGTCCAATCTGGAGGGCGATCATGCGCGCTCTGACCCGCAAGGGGGCCGCGACGCGGCAGCGCATTCTCGAGGGCGCGGCAGCGCACATCCGCGAGCACGGCGTGGCCAACATGACGCTCGACGACGTGCTGGCCAGGACGGCGACGAGCAAGAGCCAGCTTTTCCACTACTTCCCTGACGGCCGGGAGGAGCTGCTGCTGGCCGTGGCCCGCTTCGAGGCCGACCGGGTGCTGGAGGACCAGCGGCCCCAGCTCGACGACCTCACCTCGTGGCCCGCCTGGCAATCGTGGCGCGACAAGGTCGTCGACCGCTACCGGCGGCAGGGCCGCCTGTGCCCGCTCAACTCCGTGACGTCACAGCTGGGCAGCCGCACTCCCGGCGCCCAGGCTGTGGTCACCGAGCTGATGCACCGCTGGCAGGCCGAGATCGCCGCCGGCGTACGGCACATGCAGGACGCCGGTGAGATCGACCCGGGCCTGGATGTCGACCGCGCGGCGGCGGCCCTGCTCGCCGGCATCCAGGGCGGTGTACTGATCCAGATGTCCACCGGCGAGACCGACCATCTGGAAGCCGCCCTGGACATGGGCATCGCCCACCTGCGCGCCGGCGGGCCTGCGTCGCCTTGACGGAACGCCGGGCGGCGGCGGGTCAGGCGACGGCGGTCGCCCGGATGGTGACCGGGATGTTGCCGCGAGTGGCCTTCGAGTAGGGGCACAGCTGGTGAGCGGCCGCGCCGAGCTCCTCGGCCGTCCGCTGGTCCACGCCGCCCAACTCGAGGTTGAGCACGGCGGCGAGGCCGAACTCGCCGTCGTCGCCGTGGCGCAGGGTCGCCTCGACCGTGATGCTCGTGCTCGTGAGCCTCACCTTGCGCTGCGCCGCCGCCCTTCTCACCGCGCCGAGGAAGCAGGCACCCCAGCCGGCGGCGAACAGCTGCTCGGGGTTCGTAACTCCCCCTGTCCCGCCCAGCTCCTTGGGGATGGCGAGGGTGGTGTCGAGGAGACCGTCGTCGGCGGCGACGCGGCCTCCGTTGCGGCCCTCTCCTGTCACGGTGACGACCGCGGTGTAGCTGGCAGCCCTGGCAGTTCCTTCCGACGTGCGTCTCTCATTCCAGACGGGCACGCCGGTCAGCGTCACCCGTCTAACAGGTGACGACTTTCGCAGCATTGCCGTCACCTGTCAAGGCGGTGACTATTGACTCATTTCTGGACTTGACAGTCCATTTTTTGTTCCGCAAGCTGACGAGTGCCCGTCCCCACCTCCTGGAATCCGCTTGCGAACGGAGCGACACCCTCATGTCCCTGGATCACTACTACCTGCTCGGACGTTCCGGACTGCGCGTCAGCCGGCTGGCACTGGGCACGATGAATTTCGGCACCGGCGGCTTCCACGCCGCGTACGGCAAGACCGAGGAGGAGGCTCGCCCGATCTTCCGTCGCTATCTCGAAGCGGGCGGGAACCTCATCGACACCGCGGACTTCTACACCGCCGGCGAGAGCGAGACCATCCTCGGCAACCTCATCGCGGAGGCCAAGGTGCGCGACAGGGTGGTGCTCACCACCAAGTTCACCAACAGTGTCGCCCCCGGAGATCCGAACGCAGGGGGCAACGGCCGCAAGCACATGATCAGAGCGGTCGAGGCGTCACTGCGCCGCCTGCGCACCGACCATCTCGACCTGTTCCTGCTGCACACCTGGGACCGGATCACTCCCGTCGAGGAGGTCGTGCGGACCTTCGACGACCTCACCAGAGCCGGCAAGATCCGCTACGCGGGCCTGTCCGACGTGCCCGGTTGGTACGCGGCGCGGGCCCAGACCCTTGCCGAGGCCCACTCCCTCGCACCGATGGTCAGCCTGCAACTGCCCTACTCCCTCATCGACCGGACGATCGAGCTGGAGCACGTCGCCATGGGGCAGAGCCTGGGACTCGGCATCACCGCATGGAGCCCGCTCGGCGGCGGCTTCCTCACCGGCAAGTACCGGAGTGCCGACCAGGGCCTGACCGGAGTCGGCCGGCTCAGCGGCGCGGGCTCCTCCGGGCGCTCGTGGACGGAGCGGGACTGGCGGCTGCTGGCGGCGGTCGAGAGCGTCGCCGACAAGCTCGGCGTGACGATGGCCCAGGTCGCGCTCAACTGGGTCGCCACCCGGCCCGGTGTCGCCTCGGCGATCGTCGGGGCGAGCAGCGCGGAGCAACTCGACGCCAACATGACGGCCCTCGACTTCGAGCTGCCGGCCGAGCTGCGCGCCGAGCTCGACGAGGCGAGTTCCGTGCCGCCCCTGTCGGTCTACCGGATGTTCACGCCTGGCTACCAGAGCCGGCTGGTCAGTCCGGGCGTCAAGGTCGGGGACAAGCCGGCCGGGTACGCCCCTGCCGTACGGAACTGGGCACCCGAAAGCAGCGGTTGACGGACGTTGCATGCTGGTCGTGCGGGTGGTCCGTCACTCGACCGTGGCTGCCACGAAGGTCGTCACGGCACGGGCGAAGGCGTCCGGCTCCTCGACGTGACCGAGATCGGACGACGCCGGCGAGCCGGTCGGGGCGCGTCAGGGCGTAGTGCTGTGCGACGAAGCCGCCGTGGGAGTGGCCGAGCAGGTGGACCCGGGCCACGCCGAGGTGCCGGATCAGCCCGTCCAGGGCCTGCGCGTAGCGTTCGCGCGTGTAGCCGTGCGGATGCGCAGGCAGCCGGCCGGAGGCGCCCGTCCCGATCGGCTCGACGTACACCAGGGTCAGGAGCTCCTCTGCCGCAGGCATCCGCAGGTACTCCCACGACAGCCCCGGGCCGCCGGGGTGGGCCAGGCAGACCGGCCCGGTCCCTGCGACGTGGTAGCGCTGGGCGACGCGCCCGACGTCGACGGTGTGCGTGCCCGGCGACAGTGGGGTCGTGACGGCGGTGTTCATGTGTCTCCCTTGCGTACAGTCGATGATCGGAGCACGTTGAGGGTCCTGATCTCCGCTGGATGCCTGTTACGGGGTGTTCTGCTGTGCCAGGCCGCCGCAGGTGAAGCCTGCTTCACGCTCGGGATCGAGCTCGATCTGACCGAGGTTGGTGGTCTCCATCGGCCTTCGGAGGGTCTCCAGCTTGTCGCAGTCGTACAGGACGTACGTGCCGTCGCTCTCGCCCAGCAGCATCATCCAGCGGCCGTCGTAGAGCGGCTTGTCGTCCTCGGCGCTTTTGATCACCGCCCACTGGTCCTGGAAGCCGACGGCGTTCAGCAGCTCGTTGGCCTGGCCGCTGTTCTGGACCTCGATCGCGCCCTCGACGAGCCCCAGGATGAGCAGGAAGCCCAGGCCGACCCCGGTCATGCCACCAACGATCACCTTCGTCCCTGCGCGCCCGACCGGCTTGCGACGCAACAGCCGGAACGGAACCAGGAAGGCCAGCACGCCGAGCCCCACCGCGACGACCACCATGAAGAACAGATCCAGCTCTCCGAAAAGGCGAAAAATGCCCCAGTACGTCGCCCCGCACCACAGCGCCGCCAGCGCCGCGACGATCCAAGGCCGTTCCCGGATCCTCCGTACGAGCCTGCTTCCCGCCCCCCGGGTCATCCTGTCGGCCAGCCAGCACAGGCAGACGACGACGCCGAGCAGCGGGAGGGCGACCAGCAGGAGCAGAACCAGGGTGCTCGTCATACGGCCGAGCAGCACCGCCTGATCGACGCCCACCTGCTGCGGGTTGACACCGAAGACGGCGTACATCTGCTCGATGCCGATGTAGAGGACCGCGTAGAGCGCCACCGCGATCGGCACGACGACGGATCCGATGCGTTCGAGCAGTTCCAGGACACCGCCACCGTCCTCCCGCGACACGGGGGTGTGGTCATCCGGAAGTGCCGGTGTCTTCGGCGTTTCGAGGGATATCGGGTGACTCGACATGGCGCACGACCATAGGGGCCGCCCTCCTGCGAAACGTTGACGACGCGTATGCGCCGTGGCCGGACATGTATACGCGTCGTCGACCGTTCGTATGCGGGCGGTGTCTAGGGTCGCACCGGGGCGGGCTTGCCTGAGGCCGGACCCGCCCGGCCGCACCGTACATCGGTGTCCAACCGGGATCCGGGCACACCGCTGGTCCATTTTTCTACCGTGAGCTTGGCGGACAACGGCTCCGGCCTGATCGCCATACCTGAGGAAGTGAGGGAAGCGTGGAGTCGCTCGTCTCGACAATGGTGGGCCGGGATGGCGTCCATGAAGAACTGTCCGCGTTCATGACGGCCACCGGAGGGCAGGCCCTCATCCTCAAGGGCGAGACCGGGGTCGGCAAGAGCGCCCTGCTCGACCACGTGGCCGGCCTCGCGGCCCCGGAGAACCACCGGGTGATCCGCGCCGCCGGGGTCGAGGCGGAGGCGGAGCTGCCCTTCGCCGGCCTGCACCAGCTGCTGTACTCGCTGCTGCCCCGCTCGGCCGAGCTCGACGAGGGCCACCGTGCCGTCTTCGACGTCGTCTTCGGGCTGCGCGAGGGCAAGGCGCCGTCGGTCATGTCCCTCGGCATCGCCGTCCTCGACCTGCTGTCCTTGGCGGCGTCGGAGAAACCGCTGCTGCTGTTGCTCGACGACGGCCAGTGGATGGACGCCTCCAGCGCCGAGGTGTGCGGGTTCGTGGGGCGCCGGCTCACCGGCAGCTCCGTGAAGATGCTCATCGCCGTACGGTCCGACGTCGGCTCGCGGTTCGACACGGCCGCGCTTCCCGAGCTCCCGGTGGCGGCCCTGTCGGAGGAGGCCGCCGGGCACCTGCTGGACCTGCGCCATCCGCAGCTCGACACGCAGGCCCGGCGCATCGTCCTGGAGCACGCCATGGGCAACCCCCTGGCGCTTTTGGAGCTGCCCGCCTACCTGAACGGCGGCCACAACGGTCGCACGGCCGAGGAACTCCTCGGATTCGGCAACATCCCGCTCTCGCGCCGTCTGCAGCACGTCTACGGCATCCGCATCGAGCGCATGGCCGGGCCCGTACGCGAGGAACTGCTGCGCGGCGCCCTCGACGGCGTCGGGGCCGGACCGGGCGGCAACCGCGCTCCCGGCGCCCGCTACCGCATGCGCCAGGCCGACGAAGCGGTCGCGGCGGGCCTCCTGGACATCGACCCCGCCACCGGCGACCTCGTCTTCCGGCACCCGCTGATCCGCACGACCGTCGTTCAGCTGGCGACTCCCAACCAGCGCCGCGCGGCACACGCCGAGCTCGCAGGGGTGCATCGCCACGACGTCGAGCGGCGCGCCCGCCACCTGGCGGCCTCGATCGTGGATCCCGACGAGGAGGTGGCGGCCGCGCTGGAGGCCGCGGCCGACTCGGCGACCCGGCGCGGCGGCGCGGTCGCGGCCGTGGCCTGGCTGACCCGCGCGGCCGAACTGAGCGAGAGCCCCGCTGACCGCTCCAGGCGGCTCGGCGACGCCGCCTTCATCGCCGGGCAGGCCGCGCTCCTGGACCAGGCGCAGAAACTCGTCCGCTCGGACCTGCTGCCGGGCGCGAGCGAGTCCCCCGCCACGGTCGTCACCTCCGCCTACGTGGCCCTGTACGAAGACGGCGACGTACGCTCCGCGCATCGCCACGTCGCGACGGCGATCGAGAGCCTGCGAAAGGGCAGCGCCCACGAGCCGGCCGAAGTACTCACCCGGCTGGTGAACGTGCTGCTGGCCATCAGCCAGTACGCCGGCGACGCCGCGCTGTGGGATCGCACCGAGCAGCTCATGGACTCTCTGGGGGACCGGGTCGACACCCGCTCGGCGATCTACCGCGACGCGTGGAGCGACGTCGTCCGGCACGGCGCGGGCGTGCACGAGCGCGTCGAGCGCGCCTTCGCCGATGTCTCGGAGCTGGAACCGTGGGACGTCTCGCGCCTGGCCGTCGCCGCCTACCACATCGACACGCTGAGCCAGTACCGCCCCTACCTGCAGCGGGCCGTCGACCGCGAGGTGGAGACCGGCGCCGTGGCCAGCGGCATGACCATGCTGCACCTGATCATGCTCGACCAGCTTGCCGCCGGCGAGTGGGACGACGCCGAACGGACGGGGCAACGCGCGCTGGAGCTGACCACCTCACACGGAAACGCGCTGTTCACCCACCACACCCGCGCCTACCTGGGGCTCCTGGCCGCCATGCGCGGACAGGTCGAACGGGCCCGGGAGTCGCAGGCCGTTCTGGACGCCTGGGCCCGCCCGCGCGGCGTGGGATTTCTGACCCAGATCGCCGACGCCATCGGCACGGCGGCGGCCCTGAGCGAGGGCGACTACGAAGCCGCCTACCTGTACGCCATCGGCATCACGCCGCCGGGATCGTTCGAGCGCTGCGCCCACCAGGCCTCACGCACACTGCTCGACCTGGTCGAGGCCGCCGTGCACACCGGGCGCATGGAGCAGGCCCGACGGCACGCCCAGGCCGCCTCCGACGCCGGCCTGCCCGGCGTCTCCCCCCGGCTGGCCCTCATCACGTACGGCGCCCTGGCGATGACGACCACCGACGAGAAGGAGGCCGAGTACATGTACGCGCGGGCCGAGGCCCACCCGGCCGGAGCCTCCTTCCCGTTCGAGCTGGCGCGCATCCGCCTGGCCCACGGCGTCCGGCTCAGGCACACCCAGGGGCCCAAGCCCGCGCGGCCCGTCCTGGTCCGGGCCGCCGAGTCCTTCGAACGGCTCGGCGCAACAGGCTGGGGCGAACGCGCCCAGGCCGAGCTGCGCGCCTCAGGGGCGCCCGCCCGGGCCTCGCTGTCATACCTGACCGCGCTGACCTGGCAGGAGCGCCGCATCGCCGAGCTGGCCGCAAGCGGTCTGACGAACAAGGAGATCGGCGAACGCATGCACCTGTCCCCGCGCACCGTCAGCTCCCACCTCTACCGCGTCTTCCCGAAACTGGGCATCACCTCGCGCGCCGCACTGCGCGACGCGCTGGGCAAGGCCGGCGACGGCGGCGACGCGTGAGCCCCTTCACCACGTCGACGGGTCGGCGCGCACCCCTCGCTCGGCGAGCCAGACCAGCACGTGGTCGGCGACCGCCCGCCACCCGCTGTCGACGACCAGCGAATGGGCCCGGTCAGGGAACTGCTTGAGGCTGCTGGTGGCCGTCGAGTCGCCGTACAACTTGTACACGGCCCGGGTGACCTGGTCGGGCACCAGCCGGTCCTCCTGCCCCGAGATCAGCAGCAGCGGGCCGCGGCCGGTGTTGCCATGGTCCACGACCGCCCGCGGGTGCCGTACGGCGCCGCCGTGTCCCAGCTCGGCCAGCAGCCGGCGCGGCCCGGGAACGACGTGACGTTCGAACAGCTCAGCCGACTCCTGCTCGGTGACCGCGTTGGCGAACAGCCGCCGGAACCTCCCGGCGTCCATCGACACCGGCCACGGCTCTCCAAGCTCCGGGGAGGTCGGGTGCTCGACCGGGGCGGGAGCGATGGCGACCGCGGCACGGCCCGCGTTCGTGCCGAGGAGGTGCTGCGCGATGAGCCCGCCCACCGAGTGGCCGACGATCACGGGTGGCGTGTCGAAGGAACGGACGATGCGCGCGTAGTGATCCGTGAGCGCGTCGAGCCCCAGCTCGTGAAGCGTCTCGGGACGCCGGCGGGCCTCGCCCACCGTGGCGGGCTCTCCCGGCCAGCCCGGCGCGCAGACGGCGAAACCGAGACGGGAGAAGCGCTCGTTCCATGACTCCCACGACGACGCGTGGAGCCACGCGCCATGGATGAAGACGACGGGAGTGGGGTTCACGGATCCTCCGGAAAGGCTCAGAGCCAGGTCTGATCAAGGATTGTCCGGATGCGCCTGAGCGGGAACAGTCGAATGACTCAATGTTCCTGTCCGCACCGCGTCCCTGGTCCGGCGCGGCCTGCCGGGACGCCGTGGGTTTCGCGAGGCCGGCACGGCTGCCGTTCGCCGTGTCTCGCCGTCATCTGACTGATGTGTCGGATTCCCCCGCCCGAAACAGTAAGAAATGCCGCATTTCTTGTGACACGACATGGAGGACTCCACATGATCAACAGGCGCACCTTCGGCAAGGCCGTCGGTTTGGCCGCCGGCGCGACCGTCGCCTCGCTGGCGGGCTTGCAGGCGTTCCCCGCCGCATCCGCCACCACGCGTGGGGCCGCCCCGACGTTGCCGGCGGTCACCCCCGGCACGCACACGTCCTTCGCCTCGCTGAAGCAGGTCAAGGCCGGACCGCTGGACATCGGTTACGCCGAGGCGGGACCGGCCCGCGGGCCCGCGGTCATCTGCCTGCACGGCTGGCCGTACGACATCCACAGCTTCGTCGACGTCGCTCCACTGCTGGCGGCGCAGGGCTACCGGGTGATCGTTCCCTACCTGCGCGGTCACGGCACGACGCGGTTCCTGTCCTCGAAGACGTTCCGCAATGCCCAGCAGTCGGCGATCGCACTCGACATCATCGCTCTGATGGACGCCCTCAAGATCGACAAGGCGGTTCTCGCCGGCTTCGACTGGGGGTCGAGGACCGCCGACATCATCGCGGCCCTGTGGCCGCAGCGGTGCAAGGCCCTGGTGTCGGTGAGCGGCTACCTCATCACGAACCGCGAGGCCAACCTCGAGCCGCTGCCGCCGAAGGCCGAATACGCCTGGTGGTACCAGTACTACTTCGCCACCGAGCGGGGCCGGAAGGCCATGGAGAACAAGGACAAGCGCCACGACCTGACCCGGCTCGTCTGGGACACCGTCTCCCCGACGTGGGACTTCGACGACGCCACCTTCGAGCGCACGGCCGCGGCCTTCGACAACCCCGACTACGCCGCCATCGTGATCCACAACTACCGGTGGCGGCTGAGCCTGGCCGACGGGGAGCGCCGTTACGACGGGCTGGAGAAGCGGCTCGCCGTACGGCCGGCCATCACGGTGCCGACCATCACCCTGGACGCCGAGCGCGACCCCTTCACGGCACCGCCGGGCGACGGCTCGTCGTACCGCAGCATGTTCACCGGCGCCTACGAACACCGCACCCTGGAGGGCATCGGCCACAACCTGCCGCAGGAGGCGCCCACGGCCTTCGCCCAGGCCGTCGTCGACGTGGACCATTTCTGACGAACCTGCGACACCGAGACAGCCTGCCGGATGCGATCCGGCAGGCTGTCGGTGTGTTCGTGCTCGTGTCGAGCTCGGAGTGCCGTCAGACGGTCTGCGTCCGCGGCCGGCGGGCACGCCAGGCCAGCAGCCCGGCCTGGATGATGAAGAACACGCCGCCGCCTGTGGCGTAGACCGACAGCACGTCGAGCGAGGCGTCGTCCCCGGCGGCCTGGATGTTGTAGAAGACGCCCACGAGGAACGACAGACCGCCCGCGATCAGCATCGGCCACTGCCGGCCCAGCTCCGGGCCGCGCCGCCGCAGCCCGACCAGCACCTGCGCCGCACCGGAGACGACGGCCCAGGCGCCGAACACGTGCAGCACCGCCGCCACCCCGCCCGCCCCCGCCAGGCCGACGCCGACGGCGGCCAGGGTGCTGAGCACCCCGTTGAACAGCGTCAGGCGACGCTCCGATCCGTCCGGCAGCGCACGCAGCTCGATCAGCGACGACACCGCGTCGATCAGCGGGTAGACGACCAGCAGGGTGATCGCGAGGGCGTCAATGGGGTCGTGCGCCACGGCGAACGCGGCGGCCCACGCCACGGCCAGCACTCCACGGCCCAGGTACAGCTTCAGCAGGGATGACGCATTCATGATGGGGCCTTTCGAGAATTCAGTGCCGGGCTGTGACGCAGGAGTAGCTGCCGGCGTCGGCCGGGTCGCCATGGCCGGTGTAGCGGGAGACGTACGGGTACCGGCACAACTCGCGCGTCACCGTCTTGCCGGAGGAGTCCTTGATGGCGGCGCTCAGCGTCTGCGGGGCTTTGCCCTGTTCGACCCAGGCCGTCAGAGCGCCGAGGGCGTCGGTGGGCTTCGGGCCGGTGCTCGTGTCACCGGCGCAGTGGTCGACGCCCGGCGCCAGGAACAGCCGGTAGAAGTCGTCGACCTTGCCCGCACCGCCCATGGCCCGCTCCACGCGCCGGCGGTAGTCCACGGTGCCCTGGGCGGGAATCAGCTGGTCGGCCTGCCCGTGCCAGGTGAGGAGCTTGCCGCCGGACCTGCGGAACGCCGACAGGCCGGGGTCGTCGGTGCCGATGATCGTGTCGTACTCGGTCTGGGACTGCTCGAACAGCTTGGCGAACTCGGCGTAGGTGATCGTCGAGAGGTCGTAGGAGGGCTGCCGCTTCAGGAAGGTCGAGACCCAGATGGCCGGGACGGGGAACGGCGCGCCCACGCGCTTGCCGTCCGCGTCGATGCGGGTGCCGGCGAGGTCGAAGCCGGCTCCGATCGGGATGCCGGACCACAACTTCGTACCGGACGGGGTGCGCGGACCGGCCCAGATCTTGCGTACGACGGCGGCGTCGGCCGCGGTGATGGTCTCCTGCTCGCCGCCGCATTCGACGCTCTTGCCGATGAGCTGCCGCGGGTCGAACGCGCACGTGGCGGGGTCGCCGATCAGCCCGTCGGGGGCGCCGTCGAGCGGGTCGCAGGCCTTGACGGCGGCCTCCTTGAAGGCGTTGAACTCACAAGGGGAGGGGAAGGTGTTCTCCTCGTTCATCACCACCTGCGGCCACAGGGTCGCGGCCTCGAACTCGTCCCAGTTGATCGCCGGAGCGGTGGCCAGGATGCCGTCGAAGTCGCCAGGGTGGCGCTGGGCCTCCATGTAGCCCTGGCGGCCGCCGGTCGAGCAGCCGTTCCAGTACGAGTAGGAGACAGGCCTGCCGTAGACCTCGTTGACGACCTGCTTGCCGACGACCGCCATCTCGTGCTGGGAGCGGTCGGCGAAGTTCTTCAGCAGCGCCGTGTCGACCTCGCCGTCACTGTTCAGGGCCCAGCTGGTGTCCAGGTACGTGCTGACACCGGCGTCGGTGGTCGCGGCGGCGTAGCCGCTCTTGATCGCGCCGGCCAGGCCCGCGCCGTAGTCGCCGGCGGCGAAGGCGCTGCCGCCCACCGCCTGGAAACGGCCGGTCCAACCCGTCTCGGGCAGCCAGACCCGCACCTTGGCGTGGTCGCCGACGCCCGGGTGGGTGAGCGTGACAGTGACATCGCAGTAGGCCGGCACGTCCGGGATCTTCACCACTTCGGTGAACGGCGGCACGGGCTGGACGGTCACGGTGCCCGCCTCCCGGCTCACCGCCGTCACGGACTCCACCGAGGTGCCGGCCGGGGCGTTCACGGAGATGGACGAGCACGTGAACGGGGCGGCGGCGGCGCTCGCGGTACCGGCCGAGGCCGCGGCCGGCAGGCACACCGCCGCCGCCAGCGGCACTCCGGCCGCGAAGATGATCAGAAGGCGTTTCATGACGTTCCTCTCCCGGGTCGTCAGCTGTTGCGGTGCGTCTCACTGTCGTTCGCGGCCGACGCCGGCACATCAGTCAGTTGACGGTCAGCACCGGCGAGCCGCTCCGGGCGCAACGTCACGGACGTCGCGGCGCAGGTCAGCGGGCCGCATGCGGAGACATGCGCGCAGCTCGCGGCCCACGGCTGAGCGGTGCCGCCCGTGCTCACGTCACAGACTGAAGAGTCGAATGGCTTAATGCGCTGGGGCGCGCACACCCGTACACGACCGCCGCGCAAGGCCGGGCGTCCCGCCGACCAGCACCGTTGTGGCACCGAACCACGGCCAGGCCGACCCGCCGTGACTGACCGTCAAGTGACGGATGTGACCGCGGTCCTTCCCGGACAACAGTGATGGCGCCAGATCTCTGAAGCCTTCTGAAAGGGGAATGTCGTGGTCAGCATCAAGGGTGTGCGCCGCCGACGGCTAGCGATGGGCGCCCTGTCGACGCTCGCGATCGGCCTCCTCGCCACCGCCGCCACGCCCGCCTTCGGCGCCGACAAGGCCGCCAAGCCGACCATCGTGCTGGAGCACGGCGCGTTCGCCGACGCCTCCAGCTGGAACGCGGTGATCGAAGAGCTGCGCGCGAACGGCTACCCCGTCGTCGCCGCGGCCAACCCGCTGCGCGGACCGGCCAATGACGCGGCCGCACTCCGCAGCGTCCTCGACCACGTCGCCGGACCCAAGATCCTCGTCGGGCACTCCTACGGCGGCTCGGTCATCAGCGTCGCCGGTGCGAACGACCCCCAGGTCAAGGCCCTCGTGTACGTCGCAGCCTTCCTGCCCGCCCTCGGCGAGACCGCCCTGGAGCTGACGAACAAGTACCCCGGTTCCACGCTGCCCGGCGCCCTCGACCCCACCCCCTTCACCCTCCCGGACGGCACCGCCGGAACCGACCTGTACATCAAGCCCGGCACGTTCCACCGGCAGTTCGCCGCCGACGTACCGGCCGGCACCGCGGCCCTCATGGCCGCCACCCAGCGGCCCATCGCCCAGTCCGCCCTGGAGGAGAAGACCGGGGCCGCCGCCTGGAAGGACAAGCCCACCTGGGCCGTCATCACGACCCAGGACCTCAACATCCCCGTCGAAGTCCAGCGCTACATGGCCAAACGCGCCCACGCGCACTCCATCGAGGTACGCGCCTCCCACTCCGTCGCCGTCTCCCAGCCCAAGACCGTGGCCGGCGTCATCGAGAAGGCCGCACGAGCCACCCGATAGCACCGAACCGAAAGAGAGATCATCACCATGGACATGAAGCTCGAAGTCGTCGTCCTGCCCGTGTCCGACGTCGACCGTGCCAAGGACTTCTACACCCGGCAGCTGAACTTCCGTCTCGACGCGGACTTCCCCATCAACGACAGTTACCGGATCATTCAGGTCACTCCCCCCGGCTCCGCCTGCTCGATCATCTTCGGCGACGGGCTCACCGACGCCGAACCCGGAACGGCCCAGGGACTGCACCTGATCGTGTCCGACATCGAGCAGGCCCACAAGGAACTGGCCGGCCGCGGCGTCGACGTCACCGGCCCGTTCCACGACGCCACCGGCGCCTTCCACCAGGCCGGCGAGACCGGCCGCGTCATGGGCCCGCACCCGCAGCGTGCCAGCTACGGCTCCTTCGCCTCGTTCGCCGACCCCGACGGCAACCGCTGGTTCCTGCAGGAGATCACCCAACGGCTGCCCGGCCGCTGACCAGCGGCATCCCCGAGACACGGCCACACCATGGAGGACCAGTGACCACCGAAGACACCCGCACCTATGACGTGGTCGTGATCGGGGCCGGCCCGGTCGGCGAGAACGTCGCCGACCGGACCACCGCCGCCGGGCTGAGCACCGTCATCGTGGAAAGCGAGCTCGTCGGCGGCGAATGCTCATACTGGGCGTGCGAACCGAGCAAGGCCCTGCTGCGGCCCGCGCTCCTGCGTGCCGACGCCGGCCGGGTACCTGGCCTGAACCCGGCCGCCGCCGGACGCCTGGACGCCGCCGCCGTACTGGCCCATCGCGACCGCATGGCCGCCCACTGGAACGACGACGGCCAGGTCGAATGGCTCAAGACGGCCGGCATCGACCTCCAACGCGGCCATGGACGGCTCGACGGGCCGCGACGCGTGGCCGTGGCCACCCCCGACGGCGGCACCGTCCACCTGCGGGCCAGGCACGCCGTGGCCGTGTGCACCGGCAGCGGCGCCGCCCTCCCCGACCTGCCCTGGCTCGCCGCCCTGCGCCCCTGGACCAGCCGCGAAGCCGCCAGCGCCCCGCAGCCGCCCGGACGACTCGTCATCGTCGGCGCAGGCGTCGTGGCCACCGAGATGGCCACCGCCTGGCAGGCCCTCGGCACCGAGGTCACGCTCCTCGCCCGCGGCGCCCGCCTGCTGCCGCAGATGGAACCCTTCGCCGGCGAACTCGTCGCCGACCGCCTGCGCGAAGCGGGTACCGACCTGCGGTTCGGGGTGACCGTCGCCACCGCTGCCCGTACGGGCGGCGAGGTCCGCCTCACCCTTTCCGACGGCGGCAGGCTCACCGCGGACGAGGTTCTCTTCGCCACCGGCCGCGCACCCCGAACCGGCGACATCGGCCTCGAAACCGTCGGCCTGACCCCCGGGGGCTGGCTCACCACCGACGACACCCTCACCGTCACCGCCGCCCCCGGCGACTGGCTCTACGCCGCCGGCGACGTCAACCGGCGGGCCCTGCTCACCCACCAGGGCAAGTACCAGGCCCGCATCGCCGGCGCCGTCATCGCCGCCCGAGCCCTCGGCATCCCGCTCGACACCGGACGCTGGGGCCCCCACGCCGGCACCGCCGACGTCGCGGCCGTCCCTCAGGTCGTCTTCACCGACCCCGAGATCGCCAGTGTCGGCCTCACCAGCATCGAGGCCCGGCGCACCGGCCGCCGCGTGCACGTCGTCGACTACGATCTCGGCCACGTCGCCGGCGCCCTCCAGCACGACCCGGACTACCGCGGCAGAGCCCGCGCCCTCATCGACCCCGAGCGCCGCACCGTCGTCGGCGCCACCTTCGCCGGACCGGGCGTCGCCGAGCTCCTCCACTCCGCCACCGTGTCGATCATCGGCGAAACCCCCATCGAACGCCTCTGGCACGCCGTACCGCCCTTTCCCACCATCAGCGAGGTGTGGCTGCGGCTGCTCGAGACGTACCGGGACCAGCACGGCCAGGGGAACGGAAACCCATGAAAGAGGCTGCCGTACCTTCGGCGGCCATGAGCGCGGACCGGATGATCAACTGTGCGGTTCGCGTGGCAGGGGGCTCCCCGGGTGACGGGAACCCGGGGCGATAACATCGCGATCGTGGCGGACTGGGAGCTTCGACCGGCTTCGGCGGCGGACGTCGAGGCGGTGGCCGAGTTGCGGGCCGTCGTGCTCAGACCGGATCTCGAGCGGCTCGGGCGGTACGACGAGCTGCGTGTGCGACAGCGGCTGCGTGACGGGTTCGCACCGGCGCACACCTGGATGATCCAGGTGGGTGGAGCCTCGGCGGGCTGCGTGGCGCTGCGGCCGGCGCAGGACACCTACTGGCTGGAGCACTTCTACCTGGACCCGGATTCGCAGGGCCTGGGCATCGGTTCTGCTGTGCTGAGCAGGTTGCTGGAACGGTGCGACCACGAAGACGCCGTGGTTCGCCTGAACGTGCTGCAGGGCAGTTCGGCCCGCCGGCTGTACGAGCGGCACGGGTTCACGGTCGAAACCGAGGACGAGATCGACATCTTCATGGTGCGCCACCCGTCTTCGGTTGGTGGCTGAGGGGTTTCACACCGCCACCCCTGTGGGCGGACCTCGGAGGGGCGTCTTTCTGGTGAATGTCATACCGTCGACGATCGCATGCGGGAAACAGACCCCCGCCGGCGGGCTTCAGGAGCCGAGGTTGCGGTGGAGGAAGTCGGCGGTGGCCTGAGCGGCCTGGGTGACGTACGGTTCCACGTCGTACAGATCGATGTGCCGGTCGGTGTCCAGCCAGACGATCTCCTTGTCACCAGGTGCGCGCTCGTGAAGCTCCCTGGCCAGGTCAGGCGAGCAGTAGGCGTCGGTCCTGCCGTGGACGACCAGGAGCGGGGTGGCGGCCAGGAGGTCCGCCGCGCCCATGGCGTCGAAGGTCATCAGCGAGTGGAGAGATCCTCTGGTGACTTCGTTGCGCCAGTACGGCGAGGCGGACCGGGCGGTGCCGTAGTAGGCGTACGGCTCGTCGCCTCCCATGGCGGCCTCACCGTTGTCGGGCGCCACGGCGGGCAGGCACTCGTCGTAGCGATCCAGGAAGCCGGAGAGCGCGGACCTGTAGGCGTCGACGCCCATGCTCCGCGCCATGTGAACCGGGCTGTTGTAGGCGCCCGCGATTCCGGCCACCGCCCTGATCCGGGGGTCGGTGGCGGCGGCCCGCACCGCGTAGCCGGCGCCGAGGCATACTCCGACGACACCGATCCGGTCCGGGTCGACCTCGGGCCGGCCGGCCAGCGCACCCACCGCGGCTCTCAGGTCGGCCAGTTTGCCCTGGCTGTCCTCATGCCGGCGGCGTCCGCCGCTCTCCCCGAATCCCCGGTGGTCGAAGGCGAGGGTGGCCAGCCCTGCCCGGGCGAGCAGCTCGGCGTAGGTGCCGACGACCTGTTCCTTCACTCCGGTGAAGGGGCCGGTGAGCGCCACTGCCGGCACAGCGCCTGCCCCTTCCGGAATCCGGAGCTCGCCTACCAGCTCGATGTCTTCGCTGCGGAACGTGATCCGCTGGGCTTTGACGGATGTCATGAACTCTCTCCAGGTGCCGACATGGCGATCATCGTGGTGACGCGGCGAGTTCGGCGGCGACGCGGCGCCCCCGCGGCCAGGCGCCGGACCGCCTCGCGGTACATGCGCAGGTACTGTCGCTGCCGGATGAGCATGCCGACATCGCCGGGCGCGCCGTGACCGGGGTACGGCGGGACTCCTGCCAGCTCGCCCGTCAGGCGATCGAGTGCGGTCGGCCACGCGCCCGAGTGACCGTCCGCGGTGTAGGGGGTGCACGCCGTCGAAGGCCAGGTCCCCGTTGAAGGCGATCCGCTCGCCGTCGGATTCGACGAGCACGACGCCGTCCGCCGTCTCCAGGAGGTAGCTGTTGACGAAGATTCCGGGCTCTGCCGCCGTGTACCTGTGAACCATAAGCTTTGTCACGAACGGGACACTAGGCACCCCGATCTTTGTCGGCCAGAAGGCACTTTGAGGTGCCCCTGCGAGCGGGAGACCCATGGCACTGGTGATACCGGACGTGCTGGAAGAAGGCTGCACGACCCGGCAGGCGCTGGAGCGGTTGGCCGCCAAGTGGCGGGTCCTGCTGATCTACGCGCTGCTGGCGGGGCCGCAGCGCCATGCCGAGCTGCGCCGCAGGCTGCCCGGCATCACGCAGAAGGTCCTGACCGAGACTCTTCGGGGCATGGAAGGCGACGGGCTGGTCGAACGGAGAGTGCTCAAGGACACCGCTCCCCAGCATGTCGAGTACGCCCTGACTCCCCTCGGCGCCACGCTGCAGGAGCCGCTGTCGGCGATCTGCGCCTGGGCGGCGGACCAGAGTCAGCCACGGCGTCCACCGCCACAGGATCATTCGGCCACTGGTCCTTTGATCAGCCGCAGTGCCCCCAGTCACTGATCCAGGAGCTGTCGCCGTACGCGCCGCCCCACTGAATGCAACGGCCTTGGGCGTCGACCTTCACCGGCCCCGCGTAGTACTTGTAGTTGCCGGGGTCGACCCTGAAATACATGCTGCTGTGACGCAGCCGGGCTTCCACGTACGCGGTGTTGCCCGTGGCTCCCGTCTTCCAGGTCACCACGCAGTTGGTGGTGCCGTTGTAGAGCAGGTAGATGGTTGCGCTGGAGCCGAAGTCGTGGCTGTCGATGACGTGGTACGAACCGCCACCGCAGGCTTCGATGGGGGAAGACGCCGCCGCGGCGGGGCCGCTGGTGGCGATCATGCCGGTCAACGCCGCGACCAGGCCGAGCGTTACGACAGCCGACTTTTTGATCTTGTTCATGTCAGGTGTGATCCTCTCGTGCGACAGACGATGCCGATGGCGAATTGATCAACATGCCAAAGGTGTAGATGCCGGAAACGGCCATCGTGTTGCGTGGGATAGATCACACTGAAAGACCGTCCCACTCTTCCGCGGGCGGGTGGGGCAGAATGCCGACCCATGAGGGACAGACCGGCGGGCCTGGCGGAGGTCGAGCTGTTCGCGGCACTGGCCGAAGGCTGGGGCATCGAGGTTCGGTCGGCGGAGTACCTCCCTGTGGGCGCGGGCAGCTACCACTGGTCGGTGGCCGATCAGCGCGGGACGGCGTGGTTCGTCAAGATCGACGACCTCGGCGTCGAGGACTCCGGGCGCGAGGAGGAGTTCGACCGGCTCGGCCGGTCGTACGGCGCCGCGCTGGCCCTGCGCGAGGACGCCGGGCTCGACTTCGTTCTCGCACCCGTCCCGACCGCGACGGGCACGGTGGTGCGGCGGCTCGGCTCGCGGTACGCCCTCTCGGTGTTCCCGATGGTGGCGGGTGTCGCAGGGGAGTTCGGCGCGCACCGGCCCGAGGACCAGGTCGAGGTGGTGGACCTGCTGGCCGCGCTGCACGAGGCGACGCCGGTCGTGGCGGGCACCGCGCCGCGGGCCGACCTGGTGCTGCCTGGCAGGGACCGGCTGGATGCGGCGCTGCGGGACCTCGACAGGGAGTGGACAGGCGGCCCGTACGGCGAGCGGGCCCGCAAGCTGCTGTCCGTCCACGCCGGGCACGTCGAGCGGTGGCTCGCCGACTTCGACCGGCGGGTGGACCGGGTACGGGAGGCCCCGGCGGACTGGGTGGTCACGCATGGCGAGCCGCACCCGGGCAACCTGATGCGCACTCCTGCCGGGCTGCGCCTCATCGACTGGGACACCGTGCGGATCGCCCCGCCGGAACGGGACCTGTGGATGCTGACCGGCGGCCTGGCGGACATGCTCGGCGAGAGCCCGGCCTCAGGTGTCGAGGAGGTGCTCGACCGCTACGCCAGGGCCACCGGCCGGACCGTCTCGCCGGACGGCCTGGCCCTCTATCCCCTCTGGTGGAAGCTCGCCGACATCGCCGTCTACGTCGACGAACTGCGCCGGCCGCATGGCACCGGTGCGGACATCACCGCGTCGTTGACCTATCTCACCGGCAATCTCGAATCCAGCTACCGCGAATAGGGGGCGGCGCGCGTGGCGTCCCTGGGATCGGCAGCGCCTCCGGTCGGCGGGGACTCGTCCCGCGGCTCGTACCACGCCCGATACCGCGTACGGCCGATCGCACTACACACCGTTGCGAGCATCTGGAGGGCAAGCCACACGTACACGTGGAACATGGGCCACGGATGCCTGTTGGCGTCGACGATGAGGACGAAGTAGCAGCCCGATGCGAACCAGCCGATACAGAGGAACAAGGATGTTCGAGACGCCTTGTACCAGGCGGACCGCCGATACCTCGCCATGTTCATACGCGGACTGTCGCATGAATCGTGTCATCCCGACAGGGATCTCTCCAACGGGCCGGGTGCGTGGCGGAAGTCGCGGGACACCCGGCGGTCGAGGGGGCGGAGGTCAGTGGGCGGCGACCGCGTCGAGCGTGCGCAGCGCCTGCTCGGGCAGTTCGATGGCGGCCGTCGCGATGTTCTCGTGGAGGTGGGCGACCGACGAGGTGCCGGGGATGAGCAGGATCGCCGGGGAGCGGTGCAGCAGCCAGGCCAGCGCCGCCTGCCGGGCCGTGATGCCCAGGTCGCGGGCGACCCCGTCGAGGGCGTCCGCCTGCAGGGGGCGGAAGCCTCCCAGCGGGTAGTACGGCACGTAGGCGATGCCCTGTTCGGCGCACCAGTCGACGAGCGCGTCGTCGGAGCGGAAGGCGACGTTGTAGTAGTTCTGGACGGCGACCACCGGGGCGATCGTCCGGGCGACCCTGACCTGCTCGGCGCTGACGTTGCTGACGCCGAGGTGCCGGATCAGGCCTTGGTCGCGTAGTTCGGCGAGCACGGTGAAGGGCTCGACGATGTCGGCGGCGGCCAGGGTGTCGGTCATGCGCAGGTTGACCAGGTCGAGCACCGGCACGTCGAGGCGCTTGAGGTTGTCGTGGACGGCCTGGACCAGCTCGCCGCGTGACAGGGCGGCGGGCCAGGCGCGGTCGGGGGTACGGCGGGCGCCGACCTTGGTGGCGATGCGCAGGTGCTCGGGGTAGGGGTGCAGGGCCTCGCGGACGAGGTCGTTGACGATGTGCGGGCCGTAGTAGTCGCTGGTGTCGATGTGGGTGATCCCCGCGCCGACGGCGGCGCGCAGGACGGCCAGGGCCTCGTCCCTGTCGCGGGGCGGCCCCCAGACCTTCGGGCCCGCCAGTTGCATCGCGCCGTAGCCGATCCGGGTGAGGACCAGGTCGTCGGCGAGGCGCAGCGTCCCGCCGAGGGGGCTCCTGGTGACTGTGTGCTCGTGTTCCGCTCGCATGGATCAAGGGTGCGTCTAAGGCGTCTCCCTCGGCATCGGGCGCATGACCTATCCCGGAGCTCGCAGCCGCGATCGCAGCCAGGTGACGAGCCGCGTGCCGGGGTCGGACAGGTCCAGGCTCCGGGCGGCGAGCGTGCGGATGCGGCAGCGGAGCGTAGTTCCCAGGACGAGCCCGAGCTGGTCGTCGCCGAGATCCTCCGGCTCGTCAGGGACCGGTGAGGCGCACGTCGCCCTTGGCGGACAGGACGAAGACCTGCCAGTTGTAGTAGGCGTAGAAGCTGCGGGGATCGCGCTTGATCTGCCGCGCGTGGGCCAGCACGGCGTCCACGTAGCGGGTGTCGTGGTTGTAGGCGAACACCGCGCGCCGGTAGTCGCGGGGCGCCCCTGTCGCCTTGAGGTAGTTGGCGGCGGCGAGGACCGCGTCGCGGGCGTCGTGGACGTCGCCGCCCATGCCGTACTGCCGCCACGTGCCCGGCATGAACTGCATCGGCCCCTGCGCCCCTGTGGAGCTGGCCGACCTGACCCTGCCGAACCTCGTCTCCACCAGCATGATCGCCGCGAGCACCTCCCAGTCGACGCCGAAGCGCCTGTCCGCCTGGAGCAGGTAGCCGCGCAGGCGCTTGGCGGGCTGCGGCTCGCTCAGGCGGATCTTCTTGCGCTGCGCCGCGGTGATCGGGTGCGCCATGGCCAGCAGCTTGCCGACGGCGGTCGCGTTGTCGCGCGCCTCGGCGGCCAGCGGCTTGGGCAGCCGCCGGACGACCCCCTGAGCCAGGGACGTGCTGCGGGCCATCGCACGGTAGACGCGCTGCTGGTGCAGGGCGAGCAGGACGACGTCGGGCGGCGGCTGTTCCTGCCCGCCCTTGGTCCACTCGTCGATCCCCTTGCGGAGGGCGGCGGTCGTCTTCTGCAGGGCGACGGCCAGCTTGGCCGGGTCGGCGGGGATGCGTGTCTCTGGATCGGGCGCGGCCGCGGGTACCGGGGTGGCCGCCTGGGTGGCGCTGGGCGAGGGGAGTTCGAGAACCGCTGACCCGGCAGCCGTGCCGCCGCAGCCTGCGAGGCTGACCGTCAGGGTTACGGCGGGCAGGACGCGGATCAATCTCATGAAAAATCACCGTATCGCCAGTCGCTCGCGCGTCCGGCGCCCGACACACCGCCAAGGAGAGCCGTGCAAGGAGCCTCTGGGAGGATTGTCCGGATGAAGCCATCGATTCGATCACGAACGCCGCACGACATGGACGGGTGCGTCGAAGCGCTCGCTGCCGTACAGCGTGCCGATCGGTATCCGGTCGACTGGCCGGCCGATCCGGCGCGATGGCTCACGCCGGCCGACCTGGTCTCCGCATGGGTGGCCCTGGACGACGAAGGCGTCGTGGGACACGTGGGCCTGTCGCGGATCCCGCTCGCGAGCCTGGGGCCGGCACTCGCGCAGGCCGTTGGAGCCTCGGGCGAGCTCGTCGGCGCGGTGACCCGGCTCTTCGTGACGCCGCGCGGGCGAGGCCACGGGCTCGCGAGGGACCTGCTCGACACGGTGCGGAAGGACGCCGTCGCCCGTGGGCTGCCGCTCGTGCTCGACGTCTCCGACGAGGGGCAGGCCGCCGTGGCCCTCTACGAGCGAGCCGGGTGGCGGCGCGTGGCCAGCGCCCGCGCACGGTGGCTGAACTCGGCGGGCGAGCACGCCCTCGTCCACTCCTACGTGAGCCCCGACGTCCAGAACGGCCTTCACGGCCGCTGATCGACCGGCTCGCAGCCGGCCGGGGCGTCGCGGACCCGGGATCCTCCTCGTGATCGCGGGCCGTTGGCGGGAGACCTGTCGAAGGAGGTCTCAGAGCTTGAAAAGCCTGGGGTACGGCGCGGCGATGCGGAGCTTCTCCGAGCCGAAATCGACGATCACGGCGACGTCTTCCTCGACACCGATGACCGAGCCTAGGCCGTACTTGTCATGGCTCACCCAGTCCTGCAGTTCGAAATGCTCGACAGGGGGCGAGGGGGCAGCAGGGACGTTGAAGGGACTTCCGGGCAGGGGACGCCGGGCCGCGGCTCTTGTGGGCTTCATTACCCCTAGTATGCGCCCGTTGGACCCGGTGGCGGACATATTTCCGCCCAACCGAATCGACCGGGCCCCACCGGCGAAGGTCGTCATGACCGGCCGCCGGATCTTCAGACGCGGAGTTCGGGAGGGAAGCCGGTCCACCGCAGTTCGGGAGGCAGGTGCGTCATGTCGTTGTAGACGAGCACGGACGACAACCGGCCTGGCGCGTAGCGGATGACCGTCAGCGCCGCGTTGCAGTGGTTCAAGCCGAGCCAGCGCCATGCGGGCGCGTCCTGTGCCGCCCGGACGAGCCATCCGATCAGGAAATTGTGCGTGACGACCAGCTCGTGCCGCGGCTCGGCGCCGTCGACAGGGCCGGTGAAGCTCTCCATCGCCTCGCGAGCGAGCAGGGGTCCTCGCTCACGTTCCTCAGGAGGGAACCGGGCCAGGAACCCGAGCAGGGAGTCGGCGGAGTCCGGCGGCAGCTCGTCCCGTTCGGGAAAGTACGGGACGTAGTCCCCCGCGGCCTGCGAGACCCGCGGGAGCGCGCCGCCCAGCTGCTCGCCGATCAGGCGGGCGGTGTCGGCCGCCCGCTGCAGCGGGCTGTGGTGGACCGCCGCGAAGGGAACTCCCCGCAGTCGCCTGCCCAGCAGCTCGGCCTGACGACGGCCGTTCTCCGTCAGCCCGCTCTCGTCCGGTGAGGCCTCGCCATGCCGGGCGAGGTAGAGATAGCGCGCGCCCATGCTCGTCAGCCCATTCCCGGCCTGGTCATGCCCAGGCGGCCGGGGTAGGTGGCGTAGCTCTCGATGCGGACCACCGAGCGCGAGTTGGGGGCGTGGATCATCGTCTGCTTCTCGGGGTCGAGCACGATGCCCACATGGTCGGCCGTGCCGTCCCCGTTGTTGTCGAAGAAGATGAGGTCTCCCGCCTGCGCCTTGCCGTCCGGGATGCGCGGCCCGCGCAGCCACTGGTCATTGGCGACACGCGGGATGTCGGTCCCCGCCGACTGGTACGCGCGCAGCGTCAACCCGGAGCAGTCGAAGGAGTTGGGCCCCGTGGCACCCCAGACGTAGGGGTCGCCGAGCTGCTTGAGGGCGTAGTCGACGACCGCCTGCGCGCGGGGGTTCGGGGCGAGGCTGTGGGCGTTCGGAGGCACGGCGAGCGAGGGCTTGCCACCGCCACCGCCACCGCCGCCACCGCCGCCACCGTCGCCGCCGTGGGGCGCGCCGTTGTAGGCGTTGCCGACGGGCGTGGCGCCGTTGCCGTCGTACGACGCGAGCTGGGTCGTGCCCTTCGGCGTGAACTCCGGGTCGGGGACCCAGCCCTTTCCCTTCGCGGGGACGAAGTCGTGATCGCCAGGGGCGGTGATGCCGGTGAAGAACCGCACGTCGCCGAGGTACTTGTTGATCTCGTCGGTCGCCTGCTTGACCGCGTCGGACGCCCGGCCCTTCGGCCCCTTGGCCCGCTCGATGGCGTCGTCCACCTGGGACCTGATGCTCGTCATCGAGATCGTGGTGGTGTCCGGGTCGTTGCGCTGCTCGTCCAGCCAGGCGCGCTTCTCGCGGTACAGGGCCTGGACCTCGCCCTTGGCGGTCGCCAGTTCCGTCCCTGCCGTGTCCAGCTTTCCTGCGCAGCTGGTCAGCGCGGTGCTCAGCGACGTACCGGACGCGGGGTACTTGGCCATGTGGTCGGCGAAGTCCTGGGCGGAGTCGCCGTTCCACGCGTCGTTCACCGATTTGACCGCGCGTTTGAGGGCGCCGGTCTCCGTGGTGAGGCTGGTGGCCAGCGCCCGCCAGCGCTTGGAGATGTTCGAGATCTCTTCCTGGTTGCCGCTGAGGTCGTCGATCACGTTCTGGATGCGGCTGAGATAGGTGTCCCAGATGTCCGTCACACTTGCTCCGCCCGGGGAACGGGCAGGTCGGCCTTGCGGACGTTCTCGATGACCTTGTGGACGGCGGCCTCGACCTTGGTCAGGTTGTTCTCGGCGTGGCGCGTCTCAGTGTCGATCTTCGCCTCGAGGTCGTTGACGGCCTTGCTGAGCTTTGCCGAGAAGCCCTCGAGCGAGCCGAACACGGAGGCGCCGACGCTCGCGGGAGCCTCGTCGGCCATGGCCTTGAACTGGTTTCCCACGCCCTTGGCCTTGCTCGCGCATTCCTCGAGTGCGTCGAAGTAGATCTCCAAACCTGCCACGTGAGCTTCGCCTCCCGTGTCACACCAGTCTCAATGGCCCCGACAATCTAACACTCTTGGTCATCTTTCGGTCGGGACGTCAGCCATGGGCCCTCGTTCACGATCGACGTGCCGATGAGGCCGCCTGCCGTCTGTGGGAGCTCTCGGGTGGGCTCACCGGGGTGAGCGCGTCCGGCTAGCCGCGGGGCGCGTACATGATGACCAGGACGCCGAGCAGGCAGATGGCCGCTCCGATGATGTCCCAGCGGTCGGGGTGGAACCGGTCGACCACCATGCCCCACACCAGCGAGCCTGCCACGAACACCCCGCCGTAGGCGGCCAGGATCCGCCCGAAGTGGGCGTCGGGCTGGAGGGTGGCCACGAGGCCGTACACGCCGAGCGCCACGCATCCCGCCCCGACCCACAGCAGCCCGCGATGCTCTCGCACCCCTTGCCAGACCAGCCAGGCCCCGCCGATCTCGGCGAGGGCGGCCACCACGAAGAGCAGGAGGGAACGCGCGACAGTCATGAGCGTGACTGTAGGGGGCGGCTAGAACGGCAGCGGGCAGCGCGGGCTTGTCGTACAGGTCATGAGGTCGTCGCAGCCCGCGTCCACCGCCTGGATCAGCGTCTCGCGGACCGCCCGCAGGTCGGCGATCTTCCGCTCCACCTCGGCGAGCTTCGCGCTCGTCCGGGCGCGCAGGCGCGGGCGGGCCGTCGCCTCGACCAGGTCGGCGACCTCCTCCAGCGTGAAGCCCAGCCGTTGCGCCGCCTTGATCATCCGCAGGCGCGTCACGGTCTCCTCGGGGTACAGCCGGTGCCCCCCGTTGCTGCGCCGGGGCTCCTCCAGCAGGCCCCGCCGGTGGTAGTAGCGCAGCGTCTGCGCGTTGACCCCCGCCGCCTCGGCGACCTGTCCCGTGCGCAGCCAGGTCCCGCTCATGACGCGGCCCGCGGCGCGGCCTCGAGCGCCCTGGCCGCCAGCCCGTCGAGGACCCTCGCGTGGACGGCGGGCACCTCGACGTCCAGGACCAGTTCCTCGTCGCCGGACGTGAAGGCGAACGCGAAGAACGAGCAGCAGGCCGTCTCCCTCGCCGTCAGGTCGCGCGCGGTCTCCTCCACCTGAGCCCCGCCGTCCAGCGTGAGCCGCAGGTGGGTCGGGTCCACGCGGTCGAGCCCGCGCAACGCGGACGCGAACAGGTCGTCGAACTCCGCCACGCGCAACGGCCGCTCTTCGGTCGGTAGCGTGCACGCGTCAGGTGCCCACATCAGTCCTCCCAGGTCCGCCTACCTTCCGAAGGTAACCCTGTACCCCGGTACAGGATGCAACCCCCTGGCGCGGGCCCGAGCCGTCCCGGGCGGCAGGCGCTCCGGGACCGGCAGAATGACCAGGTGACGAGTTCCCCCTGGATGGTGCTCATCGGACCGGCGGCCACGGGCAAGAGCACGCTGGGCGCGATCGTCGCGGCGTCGACGGGCCGCCCCTTCGTCGACATCGACGAGATCGGTGCCGCCTACTACGCCGAGGCGGGCTGGTCGATGGACCGGCTCCGCGCGCACGTCGAGGCGGTCGGCAGGGTCAGGGCCGAACGGGAGTGGGAACCTGCCCGCGCCCACGCGGTACGGCGCGCGGTGGCCGACCACCCCGGCGCGGTCCTGTCCCTCGGCGCGGGCCACAGCAACTACACGGACCCCGCGCTGTTCGACGAGGTCAGGAAGGCGCTCGGCGTGGTCGAGCACGTGGTCCTCGTCCTGCCGTCGCCTGACCAGGACCGATCGGTGGCGGTCCTCCGCGAGCGGAGCCTCGCCACCAAACAGACCGGCTGGGTGACGGAGGACGGGCACGACTTCCTCGCCGAGTGGGTGCGCGATCGAGGGAACGCCGACCTCGCCACCGTCATCCTCCACACCGACGGCGAGGACCCGCCCGCGAGCGCGCGACGCCTCTCCGAGCTCCTGCGCGCCGCGGATCAGGACCGCTAGCAGGTCAAGACAGCCGGCCGGTCACCACGGCCGGCCGGTCACCACGCCCGGATCACCAGGCGATCTCGAGGGTGCGCAGGCCGTACACGACGTGGAAGGAGCGGAAGTCGGCGGGCCCGCCGACCTCCCTCAGCTCGGGAAAGCGCCGCAGCAGGGCGGGGAAGGCGATCCGCATCTCCATGCGCGCCAACGGCGCACCCAGGCAGTGGTGCACGCCGTGGCCGAAGGCGACGTGCCCCAGCGCGCCGCGTTCGATGTCGAACCGGTCGGGGTCCGACAGCAGCGCGGGGTCCCTGTTCGCGGACGGCAGCACGCACATCACCAGCTCGCCCGCGGGGATGCGCCGGCCGGCCAGCTCGACCTCGGTCGTGGTCAGCTTGGCCGTCCCCGAGTGGACGATGCTGAGCCAGCGCAGCAGCTCCTCCACGGCCGCGTCGATCCGTGACGGCTCCTTCCTGAGCAGCTCCAGCTGGTCGGGGTGACGCAGCAGGGCGAGCGTGCCGAGCGACAGCATGTTGGAGGTGGTCTCGTGGCCGGCCAGCAGGAGCAGGCTGCCGATACCGATCAGCTCGTCGGTCGTCAGGTCGTCGCCATGCTCGCGCACCAGCATGCCGAGCAGTTCGTCGCCGGGGTCGGCCTGCGTCCTGGCGACGAGCTCGCCCATGTAGGCGCGCGATTCGAGCTGCAGCGCCACCCGCTGCTCCAGGGGCGCTGACAGGTCGAGCATCCCGTTGGTGCGCCGCTGGAAGTCGGCCCTGTCGGCGTACGGCACGCCGAGCAGCTCGCAGATCACCAGAGAGGGGACCGGCAGCGCGAAGTCCGCGACGAGGTCGGCGGGCGAGCCGTTTCGCTCCATGGCGTCGAGGTGCTGCTCGACGATGTCGGTGATGCGGGGCTCGAGCCTGCGCATCCTGCGGACGGTGAACTCGGGCGTCAGCATGCGCCGCAGCCTGGTGTGCTCGGGCGGGTCGAAGGAGAGCATGTTGCCCGCCCGCATCGCGGCGATCTGCTCGTCGCTCAGGTCGATCTGGCCCGGCGGGCGGAAGCTCGCCGTCCTGGCGTTGCTGAAGCGCGTGGCGTCGCCCAGCACCTCGCGGACGTCGGAGAACCGGGTGACCATCCAGGCCTCGATGCCGAAGGGAGTGCTGACCTTCCGCACGCCTTCGTCGTCGCGCAGCGCGGACAGCTCGGGGGCCGGGTCGAACCCGGCCCTGCGCATGTGGAGCGGCAACGTCACGGATTCGCTCATGTCATCTCCCGCCGGATCGACCGTGCCCCGTGACTTCCACCATAGCGATCTATCAGTGACCCGCGGCGGCACGTTCCTGTGCCAGTCGCTCCTCTCCTGAGAGGGTGTTGAGCGGCTTCTCCTTGATGAACAGCACGGCCAGCAGGGCGAGCGCCGTCAGCGGCACGCCGATGAGGAACAGGTCGGCGGTGGCCGTGGCGTACACGTCCTGGATGACGCGGACCACGGGCGCGGGCAGCTTGGAGATGTCGGGGACGGACGCGCCCTCGCCTCCCGAGCCGCCGCCGGCGGCGAGCGGGCCCAGCTTCTCGGTCATCAGCGTGGTGATGCGGTTGGCCAGCACGGCGCCGAGGGCGCTGACGCCGACCGCGCCGCCCATGCTGCGGAAGAAGGTGAGCGCGGAGGTGGTGGCGCCCAGGTCGTGAGCGGGCACGTCGTTCTGCGCGGCGAGCACCAGGTTCTGCATCAGCATGCCGACGCCGATGCCGAGCACCGCCATGTAGACCGACAGCAGCAGCGTGCTGGTCCCACCGTCGATGGTGGCGAGCAGGCCCATGCCGGCGAGCATGACGACGCCGCCCGCCACGAGGAAGCCCTTCCATCGGCCCGACCTGGTGATGAGCTGGCCGGCGACGGTCGAGGAGATCAGCAGGCCGAACACCATGGGCAGGCTCATCAGCCCCGCGACCGTCGGCGACTTGCCGAGCGCCACCTGGAAGTACTGCGACAGGAACACCGTGCCGCCGAACATCGCGACGCCGACCAGCACGCTGGCGATGGTGGCCAGGGCGACCGTGCGGTTCCTGAACAGCGACAGCGGGATGATCGGCTCGGCGGCCCGCGACTCCACCCAGACGGCCAGCGCGAGCACGGCGACGCCGCCGGCCACGAGGCCCGCCGTCCACCAGGAGGCCCACGGGAACTGGTTGCCTGCCAGGGAGGACCACACCAGCAGCGTGCAGACGCCGAGGGTGATCAGGAAGGCGCCCAGGTAGTCGACCTTGACCTCCTTGCGCACCACCGGGAGGTGGAGCGTGCGCTGGAGCAGGACGATGGCGACGATCGTGAACGGCACGCCGAACAGGAAGCACCAGCGCCAGCCGAGCCACGAGGTGTCGACGAGCAGCCCGCCGATGAGCGGCCCCGCGACGGTGCCGACGCCGAACACGGCGCCGAAGATGCCGGCGTACCGGCCGAGCTCACGCGGCGGGATCATGGCCGCCATCACGATCATGGAAAGCGCGCTCATGCCGCCCGCGCCGACGCCCTGGACGACGCGGCTGACGATGAGGATCTCGACGTTCGGCGTGAGGCCGGCGATCAGCGAGCCGACCACGAACATGCCGAGCGACAGCTGGATCAGCAGCTTCTTGCTGTAGAGGTCGGCCATCTTGCCCCACAGCGGCACGGTGGCCGTCATGGCCAGCAGCTCTGAGGTGACGATCCAGGTGTAGACGGTCTGCGAGCCGTGCAGGTCGGTGATGATGCGCGGGAGCGCGTTCGCCACGACGGTCGAGGCCAGGATGGACACGAACATGCCCACCATCAGCCCGGACAGCGCTTGCAGGACCTTTCTGCGGGAGGTGGTCGGGGGCGCGGCCTCGGGCTGCGCGCTGGTGGTCGTCATGCTTCCTCGGTTTCTCGACGTCCGGGGTGGTTCATGGGGTGGGGTCCGGCAGCCCTGCGGCCACCTGGGCGAACGCCTCGTCGACCAGGTCCGCGAGCACGGGCGCACCGGAGGCGGAGCTCCAGCGCAGCATGGCCACGCGGAAGGCGGTCAGCGCCACGGCGATGACGAGCTCCGGATAGCCCGCGGCGGCCGCGTGGTCGCCGATTCTCGCGGCGACCACCGCCGTGAGAGCGCGTTCGGCCTCCGCTCCCGTCGCGAGCAGGCGTGGCAGCAGTGACGGGTTCTGCTCGAACACCTTCAGCCTGAGCAGCCACTGCTCGCGGTGCCGCTGGGCTCGCTCGGCCTCGGCGAGCAGGACCGTGCGCAGGGCCTGGAGGACGGGCACGCCGGGAGGCGTGGCGGCCAGGCGCTCGCGCAGCGCCACCTCCGCGGCCGGGTCTCTGCCGATGAGCGCGTCTTCCTTGGAGGGGAAGTAGTTGAAGAACGTCCTGGAGGAGACGTCCACCGCCTCGGCGATGTCCTCAACGGTGACGCCCGCCAGTCCGCGTTCGGCGACGAGCGAGAGCGCGGCGCGCTCCAGCGCCTCGCGGGTCTCGAGCTTCTTCCTGTCTCGCCGCCCGAGTTCGCTACTGCTGTCCACGCTCATCTCAACATCAACCTCAGAGAGGAAATTTCACAATCTGCAAACTTTCAGGATCTGAAGTGTTGGATGTCACATGCGAGCGTGATAGAAAGCTGGTTATACGTATAAGCACGAGTGTGCAGAGGGATGCCATGCAGCTGAAAGTCCACACATGGGGGTCGGCGGGGGCCGGCAGGCTCGCCATCCTCGTCCACGGCGTCATGTCCTCGGCGGGCACCTGGTGCCGCGTCGTTCCGCTGCTGGTCGAGCGCGGCTACCACGTCCTGGCCCCCGACCTGCGCGGCCACGGGGAGAGCGCGCACGCCGACTCCTACCGTGGCGAGGACTTCGCCGCCGACGTGGTGGAGTCGCTCCCCACCGGAGCCGACATCGTGATCGGCCACTCGCTCGGCGGCCGCACGCTGGCGCTCGCCGTCGACGAGCTTCGCCCCGCCAGGGCCGTCTACAGCGACCCCGCGTGGCTGCTGTCCGGCGCGAAGGCCGACGTGGAGATGATGGCCGGGTTCGCCCGCTCCACCAAGACCGTGACGGCCGAGCAGATCGCCCAGATGAACCCCCGCTGGGCGCCCGAGGACGTGGCCGCCGAGCTGGAAGGCTTCGCCGCCTGGGACCTCAAGGTGATGGACGGCGTCGGCGCCTTCGGCGACCTCGACCTCAAGGCACCCGCGGTCCCCTCCCTGGTCCAGGCGGCCGACCCGAGCTTCCTGGTCTCCAGGGAGTACGGCAGGCAGTTGGAGCAGCTCGGCTACCAGGTCACGTTCGTGCCGAACACGGGACACTGCGTCCACCGCGACGACCTCGACGGCTTCATGGCCTCGCTCGACGGCTGGATCTGACGTTTCCCCACGTCGGTCCGGGCGAAAATGTTATGATCCTTTTGTCATGAATATTCATGGCTCAGGCCGTCCTTCCGTGACGCTCACCGACGATCCGGCACGGCACCACGAGGTCTACGTCACCGCCTTCAACACCGGCGACGTCAGCGCCGTCGAGCAGGCCTACGAGGACCTCGCCGTCCTCGTCCCCGCGCCCGGCCGGCCGATGACCGGTCAGGACCGCGCCGCCGCCACCGAACACCTCCTCAGCCTGGGGCTTCCCATCCAGGCCCGCCCCCGCCACGTCTACGTCGCCGACGACATCGCGCTCCTCATCGTCGACTGGGCGATCCGCGGCACCACGCCCGACGGCAGGGACGTCCACATGGAGGGCACCGCCACCGACGTCGCCAGGCGCGGCCCCGACGGCCTCTGGCGATACGTCATCGACAACCCTTTCGGCACCGCCGCGTAATTTCTCCTTTTCACCGTCGCCCTCGTTTCGCGGGGGCGACGGTTATATCGCCGCAGTGGTGACTACCCGCGGCCAATCGGCGCGCCTATCGTTCGGATCCTGCCAAGCGGCGCGATACCCGAGAAATTGGGAGGCTCCATGTCATCGCTTTCCCGGCTGACCGTCGTCGCCATTCTCGTCGTCGCGTGGGTCGGTGGCGGAGCGAAGGCGGCCGCGGCGACGGTGAAAGCCGACGAACTCCAGCAGGACATAAGGACGGCCGTCTACGCGGTCAACCGGTTCTGGTCAGATCACTGGTCGGATTACTTCCCGGGTCAATACCGGCCGCCTCGGGTCGTGGGCGGCTACGACGGGCGCAGCCCGAACCGGCCGACGTGTTCGGGGTACAGGCTGCTGCCGTACAACGCCTCCTACTGCGCCACCCAGCACTTCATCGCCTGGGACGTCAACCTGATGAGGTTGAGCCACTCCTACGGCGACGGCCTCGTCTACCAGGTCATCTCGCACGAGTGGAGTCACGCCGTCCAGAACCGCATGCCGTACAGGCATCTGGCGTGGCAGATCGAGCTGCAGGCCGACTGCATGGGCGCGGCGGCGCTCGCGGGAGCGGCGAGGGACGGCACGCTGGTCTGGGAGCGAGGCGACAGCCAGGAGATCGCGGCGACGCTGCGGGGGCTGTCGGGTGACACGCCGTGGACGAACCCGGCGGATCACGGCAGCGCCGCCGAACGGATCGACGCGTTCAACACGGGCCTGCGGTCCGGCATGCGGGCCTGTCTCGTCTAGCTCGCGCCGGCATTCGCCTGGTGCTCGCCACGGACCAGCGCGCAGTAGTGCAGGAGTCTGTCGACCACCTTGGTGACCATGTCCGCCCGCCCTCGGCCCAGCCAGACGAAACCGGCCTTGGCCGTCTCCTGCAGAACGGGGTCGTCGGACGAGGCGACACGGTTGATGAGCGTGGCAGCGAGCACGTAGTAGCGCTGGTCGACGTTCAGGACGTCGCCCAGTTCGGGGCTGGCGAACACGCCCAGCGCGTAGCGGCAGGAGTCGAGTCCCGGGACGGTGCCCGGTTCGATCGGCCGGTTGGCCGCGTCGATGACGGACTTCTGCCAGGTCATGCGCGCATACGGACTCGCGCCGACGGTCAGCTGCCAGTTGCGCAGGATGCCGTACCCGCCGGCCGCCAGGGCGAGCGTCACGACGACGGTCACGACCGCCGCGACCACGCGGAGGGCGCCTCGGCGCGGCTCGGGAGCAGCCCTGTGTCTCCTGGCTCGCATGAGGCTGCCGCAGCCGGCGAGCACGAGTCCGGGGTAGACGGCGTAGGCGTACGTCAGCGTGGCGTAGTTGCCGATCGTGAGCGGCAGCGGGGCCCCCTGCCCCAGGCACGCTCCCGCCCGCTCCCACCCGCATTCCGCGACGGCGACATGCCCGAGGATCACCAGGCTCATCGGTACTGCCGCCGCCAGGAGCACGGTGCCCGCGTGAGCCATGGACCACCCGCCCATGCCGCGTCCGCCGATCATGACGCCGATCACCAGCGCCGCGAGAACCAGCAGGCCGACGGCCACGCCCATGGTCACGTAGACGGCGGCGAGGAACTGCCCCGTCTCCTTGTGCCGGCTGCCCTCCGTGAGCATGGGGTGGAGGGCGAAACCCGACACCGCCACGGCAACGCAGGCGATCGCCGCCGGGGCCGCGGCGCGGGCCACGCGGACGTAGGACCGCTGGAGCAGGACGGGCGCGCCGCCGTCGAGGTGGAGCCGCAGGCTCCGCCCTGGCACCGATCGCCCCCACGTCCCGGCGGCCAGCAGGTAGGCGCAGGCCAGCGCGATGGTGAGCACCAGCGGGGAGTACCTGGCCATGGTGACCAAGGTCACGGCCAGTAGGTCCCAGGTGCTGCCGGCCAGGGCGATGACCGTGATGCCGTGGAACCAGAAGCCCAGCCACGGCCCGACCACCAGCCCGGAGAGCGCCACGGTCGCCAGCGCGATCGTCCGGGGCCGGACGGAGACGGCCGTCCAGGCGGAGAAGCAGGCCTTGGCCCAGCCGAGGAACACGCGGACGATCAGCAGGAGCACGAGACAGTAGGTGAGTCCGAGGAGCGGATTCGCGAAGGCGATGGTCCAGATCCACTGCTCTGAACTCACCCTGGTCACGAACTGGCCGGCGACGACGCCCAGCGTGAAGCTGGTCGCCGCCCACCACAGAGCCGCGCCCGAGCCACGCTCTGTTGGCCGCTCGATGCCCGCCCGCCAGACGGCGACGACGACGATGCCGGAGACGAGAAGCCCGAACATCACCCCCGGCACGAAGAAGCGGAGGTCGAGCACCGCCTCTGAGTCGAGATAGGAGTAGACGGTGTAGACGGGGGCGAAGCCGAGGCCCGCGAGCAACCCGGCGGTGGCCATCTCCCACTGGTCCAGGCGCAGGAGCCTGCCGGGATCCTCGAGGACGGCCAAGCGGTACCGCTTGCCGGGGTGGTTGCCGAAGTGGCGGAGCGGCCCCCGGCTCCACCAGGTCGGCCGGTCGGTCTCGATGGCCCTGGCCATGGCGTCCTGCCGTTCGGCGGTGTCGCCCGCCCGGACGTCGGCGTGGTGCTCACGGGCGCGCAGCACCGCGGTTCGCGCCAGCCACAGCACCAGGACGAGGACGGACAGCCTGGCGCACCACGCGGGCAGCTCGGCGGGACGCCCGATCGCCATGGCGGCCACCATCGGCACGCAGGCCGTCAGCAGGAACGACCACCAGATCGCCACCGTGATGTGCGCGATGCCGACGTCACGGTTGCGGATGTGCGCCAGCTCGTGGCGGAGGACCGCCTCGACGGCGGCGGGCTTGGTGGAGTGGGCGATGACCAGCCCCATGCTCAGTGCCACCACGTGACGTCGCGGCAGCCCGAAGGCACGCCCGGTGATGCCCGGCCTGCCGGAGTCCACCAGCATCCGGATGTTCCTGCCAGGGAGCTCCTGCTCCGCGATGACGCCGAACCTGCGGACCAGGTCCGCGTGGGCGTCGCCGTCGCCGACCGTCGCCAGGGGGTCGTAGCGGAGCGCTCGCAGCGGGTGGAGCGCGTAGAGGAGCAGGGCGAAAGCCACAGGAACGGCGAGCGACGCGATGACGAGGAGAGAGCTCATCGTCGCCACCCCCGCGGCGCACTTGCCGTACCGGTCGAGGAGCAGGATCGGCTCGATCGAGCGCACGCCTGAACGCAGCGCGGACAGGCACTCCGCGTGCCGCGCGTGCTCGGGGAGATGGGCGAGCTCTCGCCAGAGCGTGACGAGGAAGCCGTTGAGGTAGAGGCAGCCGGCGACCGTCGCGGCGATCAGGATCAGGAAGCGGGACGTCGTCGACGAAGGCAGCACGAACGGGTTCAGCCGACGCCCGGGCACCGTCTCCCCCGCCGCCGTCACCTCTCGCCCGACAGGTGCCCGTAGGTGGCCTGGCGCAGGCGGAGCGCGGTGGTCCTGTCCACGCCCAGCGCGAGCGCGATGTCCTCGATCGCCTGTGCCGTCTCCTTCGCCTGGGCGGGCTCGAACACGGGAACGGCGGTCTCGGGGCCGGCGATGGGCGCGGGGCGCGGCGGGAAGAGCCTGTCCCACAGGCTCTTGGAGACCTGCTTCGAGGTGCGTTCGACGGCCTGGGTCAGCGTGTTGGTCACCGCGCCGGTGAGGACGGTCATCACGACGGGGGTCAACAGTGTCACCGCGTCGGCGAGCGAGAACCCGAGAAGGTCGTCACCGCCGCCGCGAAATGCGCGCCGCGGATTCCGCCGGGCGGCGCGAGCCACCGCGGGAAAGTATTCCGCCTCTCGCGGGGCGACTTCGGCGACAATGGCGCGGGCCACGTCGTCCAGGTGCCGAATGGATCCGCTCTCCGATTCCGCCGCCATGGTTTTCCCTCACCGGACGATTGGCCAGAGTCACCGCATGGTAGCCGCCTTATCGACGAGAACACCAGGAATCGGCATTCCGGCCGCAATGATTGGCATTCGGCGTCAAGCCCAAAAGCGCTTTCTATTTGGAGCTCCATTTCGGCTAGGGTCGGTGATCGTGGACGATTTCCGAGCCTGGTGGCAGCTCGCCCTCCTCACCCCCGCGATCGTCAGCGCGATCCTCGCCTTCCTGTCCTGCCTCACCCCCGGCGGCGACTTCCTCCTGCTGGGGATGGCGATGCTGGGGTGGATCCTGGCAGCGATCGGCTGGGCGACGAGCCCGGTCTCCTCCATCCGGCGGTCCGAAGGGGTCACGGAATTCGCCTCCGAGGGCGCCGGGTTCCTCATCCGGTGCGGTCTCGCGCACTCTCCAGGCGGACCCGCGAAGATCTCCGACGTCACGTCGGTCGATCACCTGACCGGCGACTGGTATGTCACCTGCACCGACTTCGACTGACGCGGCGCCCTGAACCACCTCAGCGACCGAGCACCCCCGCCAGGTGCCGGCGCGGTCGATGCCGTGCCTGGCGGCGTAGATCTTCGACACCGCCTCGAATTCCTCGGTCAGCCGCCGCAGGTCCATGCGCCGAAGTGTGGAGCGGTCACCGGCACGCGGGACGAGCCCGGACAATTCTCTGGTGGACATCAGACAGGGCACGACGGCCGACGCCGCGGCGGTCGCCGCGTTGCACACCAGGAGCTGGCAGACCGCCTACACCGGCATCCTTCCCGACGGGTACCTGAACGGCTCGCTCGCCGACCGGCAGGCCGACCTGTGGCGGGACAGGCTGGCAGGCGGCGGCGCCGGGCACCTGCTGATCGCCGACGCCGGTGAAGGTGTGGCGGGGTTCGCGTACCTGGTCCCCCAGGAGGACAGGGTCCTGCTGGACAACCTCCATGTCGAACCAGGGCTCAAGCGCTCCGGCATCGGCGGCGCCCTCCTGCGGCACGCGCTCGACCGGGCGGGAACGCGGGAGCTCTACCTGGAGGTCCTGAAGCGGAACACGACCGCCATCGCCTTCTACGAACGCCACGGCGGCACGAGGGCCAGGGAGTTCGTGGAGCGCTTCCCCGAGGGCTTCGAGGTGGACGTGCTGGAGTACTACTGGAGCGGGATCCGCAGCGACACTGTCCCCCGCAGGTCGAGCCACGCCTCCTGAGGCCCTCTGACCAGGCGCAGCACGACCTCCTCGCAGCCGGGGCAGCGGGCGACGAGGCCCGCCCCCTCGTAGACCCGCAGCGCGGCGACGGGACCCTGCAGGCCGCAGTTGGCACATCGGCCGACGGCGGCGGTGAGGTCCACGGCGAAGATCTCGCCCAGCGGTCCCGCGAGGGCGTTGCCGTCGAGGTGCATGTCAGCCTCCAAAGCGCTCGGTCCTGATCCGTGCCGGGTCGTGGCCGAGGTCGAGCAGCAGGTCGGCGACGGCCTCGACGAAGCCGGTCGGCCCGCACACGAACACGTCGGGTCCCGGCCCCGGCAGGTCCTCCTTGCCTATCCTGCGGCGCGGCTCGACCCGGGTGTAGAGGTGGGTGACGCTCAGCCCCTGCTCGGGCCGGTCCAGCTCGTCGCCGTAGTAGCGGGCGTCCGGGGTCCGCACCGAGTAAACCAGCTGGAAGGGGGCCGCGCTGCCTGCCTTACGGCGGGTTCTGATCATCGCCATCAGCGGCACGATCCCGGAGCCGCCCGCCACCAGCAGCACAGGCGCGGTGCCGGGGCGCCACACGAACCAGCCGCCGACGGGCCCGCGCAGCTCGATCTCGTCGCCTACGGCCAGCTCCTCGACGAGGTACGGCGAGACCTCGCCGTCGGGCAGCCCCTCCACGGTGAGCTCGACGCCTTCAGGCGTGGCGAGGGAGTAGCTGCGTTGGGCGGTGTAGCCGTCGGGGGCGGTCAGCCGTACGTCGACGTGCTGGCCTGCCAGGTGACCCGGCCAGTCCTCCACGTCGAAGATCAGCGTGCGCGCCGTCGGGGTCTCCTCGCGCGCGGCGGCCAGCCGCGCGCGCCGCCACCTAATCACCTTCGTAGCGCTGCTCGCGCCACGGGTCGCCGTAGTTGTGGTAGCCAGCCGTCTCCCAGAAGCCCGGCCAGTCCTCGTTCATGAGCCTGATGCCACGCACCCACTTGGCCGACTTCCAGAAGTACAGGTGCGGGACGACCAGCCGGGCGGGGCCGCCGTGCACGGGCTCCAGTTCCTCGCCGTCGAATCGGTGCGCGATCCACGCTTTGCCGTCGAGCAGGTCCTCGAGCGGCAGGTTGGTGGTGTAGCCGCCGTAGGAGTAGACGAGCGCGTACTCCGCCGCGGTCTCGACGTCCTCGAAGAGCACGTCGAGGGAGACGCCCTGCCAGTTCGTGTCGAACTTCGACCATTTGGTGACGCAGTGGATGTCGACCGTGGGGGTCTCCTGCGGCAGCGCCATCAACTCCTGCCAGGTCCACCGGTGAGTCTGCTCGGCCTCGGTGTCGATGGCGAACTCCCACCGCTCCAGCGGGATCCGCGGCGTCGGCCCCGCGGAGAGCACGGGAAAGTCGTGGACCTGGTACTGACCGGGCGGCAGGCGGCCGTGGTCGTCCCTGGGCCGGCCGCGGAAACCGCGCGAGATGATCCCCATATGCTCATTTTTGCCCCATGGAGGGTCAAGGGCATCGCATGAATACGTGAGGTTTCAGGTGACGGCGTAGCCGGGAACCGAGGGCCAGCGGACGGTCATGACCACCGACTCCTCCTCCGCCACCCAGGAGTGGTCGACCCCGACGCCCCACACGACGTAGTCGCCCTGCCGGTCGAGCACGACGCTGCGGCCGGGGAACTCCATCCTGAACCTGCCGCTGATCAGGACCAGCAGGGCGGTCCGCTTCTCGCCGCGCACCCATTGGGCCCGCTCGTCGCCCTTGGGATGGACGCCCCATTTGATCTCGACGTCCTCGCTGCGCCGTACCTCGCCCTCGGGCCTGAAGTGCCCCAGCAACCAGCCACGGTCACCGATCGCGTCGGCGGCGGCGTTGCCGACGTAGATGTGCTCCGTCACGAGCGGCGACGCTAACACGTGTGCGGGTAGGCTGCGCGCGTGATACGCACAGCCACCATTCATGACGTTCCTGCCATCATCGGCATGATTCGCGAGCTCGCCGACTACGAGAAGTCTCTCCACGAGGTGCGCGTCACGCACGAGCAGCTTGAAAGCGCCCTCTTCGGGCAAGAACCGGCGCTGCACGCGCACGTGGCCGAACAGGACGGCCAGGTCGTCGGCTACGCGCTGTGGTTCCTGAACTTCTCCACCTGGCGCGGCACCCACGGCATCTACCTGGAGGACCTGTACGTCCGCCCCGAGGCCAGAGGCGGCGGCCACGGCAAGGCGCTGATGGCCGAGCTTGCCAGGATCTGCGTCGAGCGCGGCTACCACCGTCTGGAATGGTCGGTCCTCGACTGGAACGAGCCCGCCATCGCCTTCTACAAGTCGATCGGCGCGATCCCGATGGACGAGTGGACCGTGTTCAGGCTGACCGACGAGGCGCTGCGGAGACTGCCTCGATAGGGTGGCCTGACGTGCGAGACATCACTGTTTTCAGCGGCAGCGCCCACCCCGAGCTGGCCGCGGAGATCTGCGCCCACCTCGGCACCCCCCTCCACCCCGTCCAACTGCACCGGTTCGCCAACGACTGCCTCGGCGTGCAACTGCAGGCCAACTGCCGCGAACGCGACGTCTTCCTCATCCAGCCCCTCGTGCCGCCCGTTCAGGAGCACCTCGTCGAGCTGCTCCTCATGATCGACGCGGCCCGTGGGGCCTCGGCGGCCCGCACCACCGTCGTGATGCCGCACTACGCCTACGCCCGCTCGGACAAGAAGGACGCCCCGCGCATCTCCATCGGCGGCCGGCTCGTCGCCGACCTCCTGGTCGCCGCGGGGGCCGACAGGGTGCTCGCCATGACCCTGCACTCGCCGCAGGTGCACGGCTTCTTCAGCGTCCCCGTCGACCATCTGCACGCGCTGCGCGAGCTGGCCTCGCACTTCCGGCGGTACGACCTGTCCAACGCCGTCGTCGTCTCCCCCGACCTGGGCAACGCGAAGGAGGCCGCCGCCTTCGCCAGGCTGCTGGGCGTCGAGGTGGCCATGGGCGCCAAGCAGCGCCTGAGCGACGACAAGGTGACGATCAGCTCGGTGATCGGCGACGTGCGCGGCAAGGACGTCATCGTGCTCGATGACGAGATCGCCCGCGGCACCACGGTGATCGAGCTCCTCGACCGGCTGCGCGAGCGCCAGGTCAACTCGGTCAGGATCGCCTGCACGCACGGCCTGTTCTCGGCGGGCGCGGTCGAGCGGCTCAGCGACCAGCCGGACGTGCTGGAGATCGTCTGCACGAACACCGTGCCCATCCCGGACGTGAAGCCCGACGGCAAGCTGCGGGTCCTGTCGATCGCGCCCGCGCTCGCCGAGGCGATGCGCCGCATCCACGAGGGCGAGTCGGTCTCCGCGCTGTTCGGCTGACCTCTTCCTGTTCCTGTACGGCACGCGGGTCATGGCCACCGTGGTCACCGGTGGCCGCCCGTCCATCACGCGCACTCCAGCGGGACTCCGCCTCCCGCCGTCACGCCGCCCGTGAACCCCGCGGCCACCAGCGCCTCCCACCGCCCGTCGACCCGCCGCGCGCAGCCGTACGATCACCGCCCTCGCCGCCGGTGAACCCGCCCCCGTCGTTACGACCCCGCTGAGCGACGACGGCCTCGTCAGCCCACCGGCTCGGCCGCGTCAGCCCAGCGTCCTGGCCAGCCTGGTCAGCCCCGCCACGATCTGGGCGGGTGTGAGCCCTCTGACCTCCCGCTGGTAGGTGTAGACGTCCGGCGCCAGCGGCGCCAGGAGCGCGTCGACGAGCGCGTCCGCCTCCCGCACGTCGCCCAGCAGCGACCGCACGTGGACGCGCCAGAACCCGTACGCGCCGGTCTCGAAGCGGGAGCGGCCCACCTCGGAGCCGAGGATCAGCGGGGCGTGCTCCTCCAGCAGGTCGACCATGGCGGCGTAGAACGCGGCCAGCCGTTCGGGGGCGGGAGCGCCGGGGCCGAGCGGGGGCTCGCCGCGGATCAGCTTCTCCTGCAGGGCGCGCTCGTGCTCGTCGAGCAGCGCCACGGCGATCGACGCCCTGTCCGGATAGCGGCGGTAGAGGGTGCCCCTGCCGACGCCCGCCGCCTTCGCGATGTCGTCCATGGTGACGTTCGGCGCGCCCTTGGTCCTGAACAGATCGGCGGCGGCCTCCAGGATCCTCGCGCGGTTGCGGGCGGCGTCTGCTCGTTCCATATGGACATGGTGTCCGGTTATGCGGTAGCTTGCAAGCGGACATGGTGTCCACTTATCTGAGGAGCCTTCATGAACCTGTTGCACCTGGACGCGAGCGCCAGGCGAGCGTCCTTCTCCCGCGAGCTGTCGAAGATCTACGCCGACACGTGGCGGGCGGCGCACCCGGACGACGGCTACGTCTACAGGGACCTGGCCGCCTCGCCCGTGCCGCACATCGGCGAGGCGTGGACGGAACTGTGCGACTACGTGCTCGCTCACGAGATCACCGACATCGGACGGTACGAGGAGGCCGTGCGCACGCCCGCGCAGAGGCAGGCGTGGGACATCCTGGAGCCGCTGCTGGCCGAGGTCGTGGCGGCGGACGTGATCCTGATCGGCACCCCGATGTACAACTTCTCGATCCCCTCGTCGTTGAAGGCCTGGCTCGACCAGATCACGTTCCCGAAGATGTCGCTCAAGGGGCGCTCGTTCGTGGTGACCAGCGCGCGCGGCGGCGCGTACGGCCCCGGCACGCCCCGCGAGCCCGTCGACCACCAGGAGCGGTACCTGCGCGACTTCTTCGCGGGACACTTCGCGGTCACCGACGTGACCTTCATCAACGCCGAGCTGGTGAACGCGCTGATCGACCCCCGCCTCGCCCACCTGCGCGAGGCACACGTCGAGTCGGTGGAACAGGCGAGGAAGGAGGCGGCACGATGAACTGGGCCATACTCGCGCTGGCGGGGCTGGTGGAGGTGGCGTGGTCGCAGAGCATCAAACCGACCCAGAACTTCACCCGCCCCATCCCGACGATCATCTCCCTGGTGCTGATGTCGGCGGCGGTGTGGCTGCTGTCGAAGGCGATGGACACGCTTCCCGTCGGCACGGCCTACGCGGTGTTCACGGGGATCGGCGCGGTCGGGGCGATCACGCTGGGAATCGTGCTGAACGACGACCCGGTGAGCGTGGGACGGCTGGCGGCGCTGGCGCTGATCGTCGGCGGCATCGTCCTGGCCCGCGTCACCGCCTGACCTCGTTCGACTGCCCCCTCGAGGCCCCGGTCGCGGCCGGGCGGAATTTCCGGGGCCCGGCCAGGCACCCACGGGGGCGAGGCCTGCTCGCCCCTGGAAAGACCACGAGATCTTCGTCCAGTTCTCCCGGATCCTCCGCGAGGCCTGCTCGCCCCTGGAAGGACCCCCACCCGACCAGGCGGGCGTCGCACCCGAACCCCGCCACTCCCCCGTGCGCCGAATCCCCCGTCCGCCGAATCCTCCGTCCGCTGAACGTCCGCCACCCGAAAGCCCGCCTCCATCCGGACCACGCGACCGGCACACCCGAACGATCACCGACAACCACCCGCTCAGCCGGGCCCCGGGAGCGAGTGGGTCAAGAGAAGGCCCGTCCGGCGATTTGTCGGAGCCCGTTAGTAGGATCGCGGACGTGGCTGATATCAGGGAGCTGTATCTGACGGCAGCGGCCTCAGCGGTCGCGTTGCTGCGTGACCCGGCGGTGGCGGTGGCCTGGAGGAAGCCCAGCGCGCTCACCGAGTTCACCGTCGCCGGTCTGGCGGGACACCTCGCCCAGCAGCTCTTCAGGGTCGAAGCGGCTCTCGGCGCCGAGGTGACGAACGCGGTCATCCCCCTGGGAGAGCACTACTCCCGCTCCGCCTGGGTCACCGCGGGCCTCGGGCACGAGTCGAACGTCAGCATCAGGCGCGGCGGCGAGGACGCGGCGGCCGAGGGGCCCGAGGCGCTGGTCGCCCGCGCCCAGGCCAATCTCGACCAGCTCACCGCCGCCCTGCGCGACGAATCCGGCGACAGGGCGCTCGGCCTGCCGTGGGCGCAGTGGTCGCTGACGCTCGACGACTTCCTGCTCACCAGGCTCGTCGAGCTGGTCGTCCACTCCGACGACCTGGCCGCGAGCATCGGCATCCCCACACCCGAACTCCCGCAGGACGTCGTCGACCCGGTGGTCGACCTGCTGGCGCGGCTCGCCGTACACCGGCACGGCCCGACGGCCGTGATCCGCGCGCTGAGCAGGGCCGAGCGCGCACCGGCGACGATAAGCGCCTTCTGACCCGGCCGCGGCCCGGACCCCGGTGAGGGCCGCGCCCTGCCACCGCGATCAGCATTTCCGTCACCAGGAAGAACGGCGCCGCCTCATCGCCGACGAGCTGCGACACGCCTCCGACGCCGCGGAGATCGCGGATCTGGACGCCGACCTGGTCGCCTACGTCCTGCCGGCTGAGTCGATCCCGCCGGCTCGGCGGCACGGAGATCCGCCTCAGGAGCCGGCGATCATGCTCATCGCGTCGGCCACGTCCCGTGCCGTCGGCGCGCTGGCCGGGTCGACCAGCCACTGCATCAGCAGTCCCGACAACATCGCCTGGTAGAAGGAGCCGAGCACGCGTGCCCGCTCAGGCTCCGCCGCGGGGTCGATCTGGCTGAAGACCTCGGCGAGCCCGAGCCTGGCGGCCTGCAGTCCGGCCGCGAGGTGCGCCCGTATCTCCGGCAGGTGGTCGATCTGCCCGACGATCTCGAACTGAGTGACCCACAGCGGCCTGAGCTCCTCGAAGGTGTCCATGACGCGCCGCCACACCGTCTCGAACCGCTCCATGGGGGTCGCGTCCTGGTCCGTCTCGCTGGTCAGCGCCACCTCCAGCGACTCGCCCCACTCCTTCATCGACTCGAACAGCGCCTCGTTGAGCAGGGTCTCCTTCGACCCGAAGTGGTAGCCGATCGCGGCCAGGCTGACTCCGGCGGCGTTGGCGATGTCGCGGGCGGTGGTGCGCGTGTAGCCCTTCTCGATCAGGCAGCGCTTCGCTCCGGCCAGCAGGTCCTCACGATTTCGTCCCATCCCCAGAATTTAGCACAAACGTCTAAGACGTTCATCCAAGCCGTGGATGATGGCCTCGAGCCCGAGCTCGAAGGCCTGCATGGCCCGCTCGGGACGCGCGCCCTTCAGCGCCACGGACAGCAGCGGCACCTCCTGCGACGACGGGTCGATCATGACATCGGGCGCGGCCAGGTCGAGCGCGGAGCCGATCGCGAACGACTCGATCGCGGTGAACACCGCCACCACCTGATCGCTCGGCCAGCCCGCCCGTTCGAGCAGGGCCACCGCCCTCTCGTACATCTCCAGCGTCCTCGGCGACCTGATCGTGGTCGTGGACAGCAACTTCGCGGTGTTGGGATGGCGGGCGAAGGCGGCCAGATCATGGCAGGCTCGGACCCCTACACCGTGATCTTCCTGTGGACGAACGGCACCGGCATCATCGGAGTCATGGTGCTGCAGGCGCTGGCCGCCCTGTCGGTGGTCGCGTTCTTCTGGAGGGACAGGCGCGGATTCGGCGCGGGACGGGTGCCGGCCGCGCCGCTGTCCGCCTTCGTCCTGCTCGCGGTGATCATCGTGCTCGTGGTGGCGAACTTCGAGCTCATCACCGGCGCGACCGGCACCGTGAACGCCCTGCTCATCCTGCCCGTCCCGCTCGTCTTCGCGCTCAGCGCGCTGCTCCCGCTGCGCATCCGCCGCCGCGACCCCTCTCGCTACGTCGTTCTCACCACGGAGGAAGCCACTCGTGCCTGATCTGCTCTTCACCAACGGCACCGTCTGGACCGGTTCGGGTTTCACAGGCGAGCTCGCCGTCTCCGGCGGGCGGATCGCGGACCGCGTCACGGACGCCACGGTGATCGACCTGGAGGGCGGCTTCCTCATGCCGTCCTTCGGCGACGGCCACGCCCATCCGCTGTTCGGCGGGCTGGAGGCGCAGGGTCCGCAGATCAAGGGCAGGACCACGGTGGAGGAGATCGTCGCGGAGGTCGCCCGCTACGCGGCGGACAACCCTGCGCTGGAGTGGATCGTCGGCGGCAGTTACGACCCGACGATCGTGCCCGGTGGCGAGTTCGACGCCCGCTGGCTGGACGCGGTGGTGTCCGACCGGCCCGTGGTGCTGCGGGCCTACGACTACCACACGGTCTGGTGCAACACCGCGGCGCTGGAGCGCGCGGGGATCGGTCCGTCGACCCCCGACCCCAGGCTCGGCTGGATCGTCCGCCGCCCCGACGGCACCCCACGCGGGACTCTCAGGGAATGGCACGCGTGCGACCTCGTACTGGACCTGGTCCCGGCCAAGTCGCTGGACGAGCTGGTCGAGGGGCTGGCGGCCGCCGGCGAGGCCATGGCCTCCGCGGGCATCACCTGGGTGCAGGACGCGTGGGTCGAGCCGTACATGGTGGAGGCCTATCTGGAAGCGGCACGGCGCGGACGGCTCGGGTTCCGCGCCAACCTGGGCTTGCGCGCCGACCCCGACGGCTGGACGTCCCAGCGCGCGCTCTTCCCCGCGCTACGCGCCCGCGTGGAAGACCACCAGGTACGGCAGGCGGGCCCCAGGCTCGTCACCGCGAACACCGTCAAATTCTTCGCCGACGGCGTCATCGAGGGCGGCACCGCCGCCATGCTGGAGCCGTACGTCGACGCCCCGCACTCCTGCGGCATGCCCGTCTGGGACCCGGCCGCGCTGGCCGAGGCGGTGGCCGCGTTCGACGCCGACGGCTTCCAGGTGCACATCCACGCGATCGGCGACAGCGGCATCCGCGCCGCCCTCGACGCGATCGAGCGGGCCGTGCGGGAGAACCCCGCATGGGACCGCCGCCCCGTCATCGCCCACACGCAGCTCGTCGCCGCCGCCGACCTGCCGCGCTTCGCCGAGCTGGGTGTCATCGCGAACTTCGAACCGCTGTGGGCCCAGCTCGACCCGCTCCAGACCGAGCTGACCGTGCCCAGGCTCGGCCCCGACCGGGCAGATCTGCAGTACCCGATGGAGACCCTGCGCGTCCTCGGAACGCCGCTGTCCTTCGGCAGCGACTGGCCGGTCAGCTCGCAGCAGCCCCTGCTGGGCATCCAGATCGCGACCACCAGGCAGACCGTGGACGGCACGCCCCCGTGGACCCCCGGCGAGCGGCTCTCACTGGAGGACGCGCTCGGCGCCTACACCTCGGGCGTGGCCTACCAGGCGTTCGGCGAGGGCGACAGGGGGACGCTGGAGGTCGGGAAGGCCGCCGACCTGGTGTGGCTGTCGGCCGATCCGCGCGAGGCGCCCCCGCTGGAGCTTCGCCACATCGAGATCCGCGGCACCTGGCTGGAGGGCAGGCGCACGCACTGACGGGTCAGAGGATCGTGTCGTCGCCGTGGCGGCCGAGGGCGCGGCCGTAGCGGCGGGACACCTCTGGCATGATCGACTCGCCGTCGGCGGCGCGCGGCAGCCCGAAGACGTACCCGGGGAAGTCGAGCTCCCGCTGCACCGCCCAGATCGCGTCGTGCCGGTCGGGCGGGAACAGCTCGGCCGGATCGCCCACCGCCACCCAGCCGATCGGCACCGTCGTGCCCTCGGCCACGGTGGTGCGCAGGTGGACGACGGCGTTGACGCGCACCTCCGCCCGTGTCCTGATCCGCGCCCCGTTGAACACCCTGGACCCGGTGGCGAGGAAGGCGTCGTCCTCGACCGCGCATCCGGTGAGGTAGGCCAGGGGGCCGACCAGGACGTGCCTGCCGAGCGTCAGCGGGTCCTGCCTGGTGCCGCGCAGCACGGCGTTCTCCATCACGATGCAGCCCTCGCCCAGCTCCACGGGCCCTCCCTCGGCGGTGAGGACGGCGCCGAACAGGACCCGGCATCCCGGCCCGACGCGCACGTCCCCGCAGAGCGTGGCGGTGGGGGCGACGTAGGCGGTCGGATCGACGGACGGGCTCTTGCCCAGATGTTCGACCAACATGAACCCATCATGCTCGACCACTAGATCAGCATGTCGACGTAGATCAGGTTGACGATGGCGTGGACGAGGATGATCACCCAGATGTTGCGGTAGCGCGCCCACAGGTAGCCCTGCATGAGCCCGAACATGCCCTGCGCCGCCACGACGGAGGCGATGCCGATGCCGACGGCCTCGGGGTCGATGTGGCTGACGTGCATCGCGGCGAACAGCAGCGCGGAGGCGAGGATCGCGGGCCATCTGCCGTACAGGACCTCCAGCCTGGTCTGCAGCCACGCCCGGTAGAAGACCTCCTCCAGCACGCCTGCCGTCAGCAGCGTGATCAGCGAGCCGATCGCGAGCGTGACCGGGTCGGGCAGGTGCTGCGTCAGCGGCGGCGACAGCGGGCTGACCTCCGCCAGCAGGAACCACGCGACGACGGCGGGCAGCGGCGCCAGCCAGGTCACCGGTCTGGGGACGGACCTGGCCGCCGGGCCGTCCCCCCTGATCAGCCTGAAGCCGACCAGCGGCACGACCAGCAGGATCGCGATCTTGGCGACAGGGTAGAGCAGGCCGCGGCCGACCAGCGCCACCGCGACGGGGAAGGCGACCGCCGCCGCGAGCAGCAGCCACGTCTCCCTGACCAGGCGGGGCCGCGGCAGGCCGGCCAGCGGCTGCGGCACCGCCGCGCGCGGCGCCACGAGCATGGCCAGGATCACCGCGGCCAGCGGTGGCAGCAGCGCCGCCCACAGGGTGGCGCCCGTGGCGCCGGGATCGGCCGACTGGCGGATCACGGTGGTGCCGGTGAGGATCAGCGACGCGTAGGCCAGGACGAACACCGCCAGGCCCGCCCCCGTCAAGAGGCCGGTTCTCGACATGTGTTTCATGATTGTCCCGGCTCCGGCCCGATTCCTCCTGCCGTGGAACCAGCCGGACGTCATCCCTTGTGTTGACGCGGCCATGCCCGACGCCGGCGGGCGAGCGCCGCCACGCCGGCCCTGTGCGTCACGCCGTCCGGTTCATCCGAGGGCGACCTCGTCAGGGATCGACCTGTTCGCGAAGTAGCAGGCCGCCTGAGCCTCGGCTACGGCAGGCAGCACCTGCAGCGGCTCCGACCTGCACAGGCCGTCCACGCCGGCCGACGCCGCCGCGCCCGACGCCAGCACCTGGCAGCGCGCGTGGAAGCGGCACCCGCCAGGGATGCGCGTCGGGTCCGGGGGCTCGCCGGTCAGCACCACCCTCTCGGGCGATTCCGGCAGCACCGAGAGCAGTGCCTGCGTGTAGGGGTGCTTGGGCGCCTTCAGCACCTCTTCGACAGGTCCCGACTCGACGATCCTGCCCAGGTACATCACCGCGACCCGGTCGGCGATGTTCCAGGCCAGCCCGAGGTCGTGGGTGACGACCAGCGCGGAGAGCCCGAGGTCGGCGCGCAGCTTGAGCAGCAGCGCGAGGATCTCGCCGCGGACGCTGGCGTCCAGGGAGGCGACGGGCTCGTCGGCGACCAGCAGGCGGGGGTTCAGCGCGAGCGCGCCCGCGATGACCACGCGCTGGCGCTGGCCGCCGGACAGCTCGTGCGGGTAGCGGAGGAAGAACCGCTCGGGTGGTCTGAGGCCCGCCCTGGCCAACGCGTCGGAGACGACCTGCTCCTCGTTGGCCAGACCGTGGATGCGCGGGCCCTCGGCGACCGCCTCGTAGACGGTGTGCCTGGGGTTCAGCGAGCCCATCGGGTCCTGCAGGACGAGCTGGGCCTCGCGGCGGTAGGCCTTGAGCGCCTTGGAGCCGTAGGTGAGGGGCTGCCCGCCGTAAAGGACGGTGCCGCTGGTGGGGCGTTCGAGGCCGAGCAGGGTGCGGGCGAGCGTGGTCTTGCCGCATCCGGACTCGCCGACCAGGGCCACGATCTCGCCCTCGCCGACGGCCAGGTTGACACCGTCGACGGCGCGGGCGCGCCGCCCCCTCGAGGCGAACTCGACACGCAGGTCCCGCGCTTCCAGGAGCGTCGTGGTCATGGGATCTCCTTGGCGCGGCTGGACGGAACCCGCTCGTCATCACGGGCCACCGCCGTTTCGGGGGCTGCCGGGACGGCCTCCTCGCCGGTCTCCTCGGACGGGTGAGCCGCCTGCTCGGGGGACGACGGAGCGGCCTCCTCCACCTGCTCGGGGGACGGGTGAGCCGCCTCCTCCTCGGTCCGCTCGGGGGACGGCGGAGCGGCGGGGGTCGCGCCCGCGGTCAGGTCGGGGCGGACGTGGACGCAGGCGGCGGTGTGCGGGCCCGCGTCCGCGTCGCCCGCCGGCCACAGCTCGACGTCCAGCGACGAGCACACGTCCAGCGCGACAGGGCAGCGGGGGTGGAACGAGCACCCCGACGGCAGGTCCATCGGGTCGGGCGGGTCGCCGCCGAGCCCCTTGGGCGCCATCCGGGAGACGGGGTCGCCGACAGTGGGGAAGGCGGCGGCCAGCGCCTTGCTGTAAGGGTGGCTGGCGGCGTGGAACACCTCGTGCGAGGGCCCGTTCTCGACGATCCGGCCCGCGTACATGACCGCCAGGCGATCACACATGTCCGCCAGGACCGACAAGTCGTGAGAAATCATGACCAGGGAGATGCCGTGTGACGCGATCAGCTCCTTGATCAGCGTCAGGACCTGGGCCTGGACCATCACGTCCAGTGCCGTCGTCGGCTCGTCGGCGATGATCAGTCGTGGCGAGCACGCCAGCGCCATCGCGATCATCACCCGCTGCCGCTGCCCGCCGGACAGCTCGTGCGGATAGCTTCGCGCCCGCCAGCCCGGCAGCCCGACCTGCTCCAGGAGCTCGGCCACCCGCGTCCGCGCCTGGGACGGCTGGGCGAGCCCGTGCACCAGCAGCGGTTCAGCGATCTGCTCGCCGATGCGCCGCACCGGGTTGAGCCCGTGCTGGGCCCCCTGGAACACGATGGAGGCCTCGGCCCAGCGCACCGCGCGCAGCCGCCCCCACTTCATGGCCAGCACGTCCTCGCCGTCGAGCAGGATCCTGCCGTCGACGCGGGCGTCGCGCGGCAACAGCCGCAGCAACGCCATGGCCAGCGTCGACTTGCCGGAACCCGACTCGCCGGCGATCCCCAGCGCCTCACCGGCTGCCAGCGACAGCGAGACCCCGCGGACCGCGGGCACCTCGCCCGAGGCGATGGAGTACGTCACCGAGACGTCCTCGAGTGACAACACGTTCATCGGCTGACCCCCCGGAGGCGTGGGTTGAGCACGGCCTCCATCGCCCGCCCGCACAGCGTGAACGCCAGCACGACCGCGACGATGCAGAGACCGGGAGCGAGGATGTACCACCAGGCGCCGGCCGTGGCCGCGCCCCAGTCGTAGGATCCGCGCAGCAGCTGACCCCACGACGCCTGACCCGAGTCGGCGCCGAGGAAGGCGAGCGTCGACTCGGCGACGATCGCGCTGGCCACCTGCAGGGTGGTGTTGGCCAGGACGAGCGGCGCGACGTTCGGCAGGACGTGGCGGCTCATCACGTGCCAGTGCCCGGCACCGAGCGCGCGCGATCTCTCGATGTACGGCCTGGCCTCGACGGCCAGCGTCTGGGCCCTGATCAGCCTGGCCGTGGAGGCCCACGAGGTGATGCCGATCGCCAGGATGATCGTCGAGGTGCTGCCGCCGAGGATCGCCGACAGGACCAGCGCCAGCACCAGCGAGGGCAGGACGAGGAACCAGTCGGTGACCCGCATCAGCGCGGCCGACGCCCAGCCCCTGAAGTGTCCCGCCGCGATGCCGACGACCGTGCCGATCACCATGCTGAGCAGCGCGGACATGAACCCGATGAGCAGCGAGACGCGCGAGCCCCACAGGATCATGAGCAGGATCGAGCGCCCCGACTCGTCGGTGCCGAGCAGGAAGTCGAGGCTCGGCGGGGCCATCTTGGCGCCGGTCGCCTTGGTGACGTCCATGCCCGAAGGGTCGGTGACCAGCGGCGTGATCAGCGCGAGCACGACGAAGACCGCCAGGACGGCGGCGCCGATCACGCCTGCCCTGTGCCGGCGGTACTGCTGCCAGAACCGGGCGAGCGAGGAGCGCCTGCGCGCCCACGTCACGGAGCTCATGCCGACCTCACCCTCGGGTCAAGGACGTGGTAGGCCACGTCGGCCAGCGTGTTCATGATGATCACCGCGACGCAGACGACCATGAACGTGCCCTGCATGACCGCGAAGTCAGGCCCCTTGATCGCCTCGTAGAACAGCAGGCCGAGGCCGGGCCATGAGTACACGGTCTCGACGGAGACCGCGCCGCCCACCACGAAGCCGATGTGGATGAAGACGAGCGTCACGGTCGGAAGAAGCGCGTTCGGCACGGCGTGCCGCCGCCGTACCATGTCGTCGCGCAGCCCCTTGGCGCGCGCGGTGGTCACGTAGTCCTGGCCGATCTCGTCGAGCAGCGAGGAGCGCATGACCAGCAGGTACTGCGCGTAGACGACGGCGACCAGCGTGAGGCACGGCAGGACCATGTGGTGGCCGACGTCGAGCAGGTAGGCGAAGCCGTCGGGCGCGTCGACGCTCTCCATGCCACGCGTGGGGAACAGCCCGGGAATCGGCCCGATGCCCGCGCCGAGGACCATGAGCAGCAGCAGGCCGAGCCAGAACGTCGGCACCGACCACAGCACGAGCGAGACGCCGGTGGAGAAGCGGTCGAGGCGGCCGCCGTGGTTCCATGCGGCACGCGTGCCCTGCCACAGGCCGAGGCTGACCGCGATGAGCAGGCCGACGCCGGTCAGCAGCAGCGTGGGGCCGAACCGCTCGCCGATCAGGTCGGTGACCGGCCGCTTGTACTCGTAGGAGGTGCCGAGGTCGAACTGGAGCGTCCGCAGCACGAAGTCGACGAACTGCTGCAGCAGCGGCTTGTCGAGGCCCATCTGCCTGCGCAGCAGGTCGATCTGCTCGGGGCTGAGCGGCACGTCGCGCGTGTAGGCGATGACCGGGTCCCCGGGGATGAGGCGGAACAGGAAGAACGTCGCGACGATCACCATCGCGATGCTGAGCAGTGCCCCGCCGAGCTTGGTGGTGGCGTACCTGAGCGTGCCCCTGTAGGCGGGCCGATCCTCGCCGGGGCCCGCCGCCGTCTGGACGGCGGCGGGCTCGGTTTCGAGCGGAGTGGCCATTATTCGCGTTCGTCCGAGGTGCTCTTACGCCGCCTGGCCAGGAAGAAGCCGCCGGCGCCCACGACGACCACGGCCGCCACGACACCGATGATCAGGCCGGTGTTGGAGCCGCCGCCACCGCTGCCGCCCGAACCGCCGGAGGCCACGGCCTTGGCGTCCAGGGTCACCATCGGGTAGCCGCTGGCGCCGCCGTACAGGATGCCCTCGCCCTGCCTGCCCGCCGGGATCGGGGTGATGCTGGTGATCCGGTCCTTGCGGTACAGCTCCAGGTTGTTCGGGTAGTAGAGCGCGATGACCGGCGCGTCGGTGTAGAGGCGCTGCTGCATCTGCTTGATCATGTCAGCGCGCTTGGTGGTGTCGAGCTCCTTGAGCTGCGACTGGTAGAGCTCCTCGTACTGCTTGTCGCAGTAGAAGGACTCGGTGCCGCCGCCCTCGCCCGACGGGGTGGGCCGCCTGCTGCACAGGTGCGTGGCCAGGACCTCCTCGGGGTCGGGGTTGACCGACCAGCCGCTGATCGCGATGTCGAACAGGGCGGTGCTGCCGGTCTCCTCGGTGAACTTGTTGGAGTCGAGCTTGCGCGTGGTCAGCGTGATGCCGATCTCCTTGAACCACCCGGTGAGGAACTGGGCGAGCTTGTCCTCGGTCGGGGTGTCGGTGTGGATGCTGAAGCGCATCTCCAGCTTCCGCTTGCCGTCGGGCATCGTGCGGACGCCGTCGGCGCCCTTCTTGTAACCGGCCTCGTCGAGGATCTGGTTGGCCTTGGCCAGGTCGAAGGTGACCTTCTCGTCACCGGTGGCCTGCCAGAAGAAGTCGGTGTACATCGGGGGCACGATCGAGCCGTCGGCCGGCACCGCCAGGCCGTTCTGGACCTGGTCGACGAGCGCCTTCTTGTCGATCGCGTAGTGGATGGCCTGGCGGACCTTCGGGTCCTTCAGCGCCGGGTGGCCGTCACCGACCGGCTTGTCGTCGGACGTGGTGGCGCCGTGGTTGATCTGCAGGTACGCGGCGCGGCGGCCGGGGGTGTTCCACTGCGTGATGTTCGGGTCGCCGGCGCCCGCCTCGAACTGCGGCGCCGCCAGGCGGCCGATCAGGTCGATGTCGCCCTTCTTGAGGCCGGCGATGGCGGCCTCGGGGTTCTCGTAGAAGATGACCTGCAGCTCGTCGATCTTGGGCTTGCCCTGCCAGTAGTCAGGGTTGGCCTTGAGCTTGACGTAGCTGTCCTTCTTGTGCTCGATCGGGATGTACGCGCCGTTGGTGACGGCGGGGTAGGTCTCGTTCTCGAACGTGGCCATGTCGCCGACCTTCTCCCAGATGTGCTTGGGCACGATCGGGATCGGGTTCGACAGCATCGACGCCTGGGGCGCCTTGGTCTTGATGACCAGGGTCCTGTCGTCGGTGGCGGTGACCGAGGCGAAGTTCTCCACGGCGGGACCGTTGCCGGTCTTGGCCGCGTCATCCGTCATGATCTTGTTGAAGGTCCAGGCGGCGTCCTGGGCGGTGACCGGCTGGCCGTCCGACCACTTGGCCTGCCGGATCTTGAACGTCCAGGTGAGCCCGTCGGCGGACGATTCCCACGACTCCGCCAGGTCCGGGCTGGGCTGCAGGGTCTTGGGGTCGGGGGTGGTGAGGAACATGTACGTCCACCGCTGGAGCTGGCCCGCGATCAGCCGTACCGCCAGGAACGGGTTCATCGAGTCGACCGACTGGATCGAGCCGATCCTGACGGTCTTCTTGCCCGTCGTGGCGGGATCCGCCTGCGCGGCGGTGACCGGTGCCGCCAGTGCTAGAGCCACCCCGAGCGCCGTCAGGCGCGCGAGCCATTTACCCATTGGTGCCTCACTCTCAGGCAAGGGGGAGACCTGTTGTAGAGAAAGGCACACCATCGCAACATCGTGTGTCAACGAGAGACGGAAAATTGTTTCACTCTCGTTTCCATCAGCGATGTTATTTTTCACCCCTCTTCGGAAACGTGACCTCCGTCCACCCTCAGCCGCCGATCCACCTGGACGGCGTCGAGCATCCTGCGGTCGTGGGTGACGAGCAGCAGCGTGCCAGGGTAGGAGGCGAGCGCCGACTCCAGTTGCTCGATCGCGGGCAGGTCGAGGTGGTTGGTCGGCTCGTCGAGCACCAGCAGGTTGACGCCCCTGGCCTGCAGCAGCGCCAGCGCGGCGCGGGTCCGCTCGCCGGGTGAGAGGGTGGAGGCCGGCCGCAGCACGTGGTCGGCCCTGAGCCCGAACTTGGCCAGCAGCGTCCGCACCTCTCCTGGCGGCATCTCGTCGGAGAACGATTCCGCCAGCGGCGCCGACCCCTCGAACAGCCTGCGGGCCTGGTCGACCTCGCCGACCACCACGCCGGGCCCCAGCGCCGCGTGGCCCTCGTCGAGCTTCAGCCTGCCGAGCATGGCGGCCAGCAGCGTCGTCTTGCCCGAGCCGTTCGCGCCGGTGATCGCCACGCGCTCCGCCCAGCCGATCTCCAGGTCGACGGGGCCGAGCGTGAACGTGCCTCGCCTGACCACGGCGCCGCGCACCGTGGACACCACCGCGCCCGCGCGAGGCGCGGCCGCGATCTCCATCCGGAGCTCCCACTCCTTGCGCGGCTCCTCCACCACCTCGAGGCGTTCGATCAGCTTCTCGGTCTGCCGGGCCTTCGCCGCCTGCTTCTCCGTGGTCTCGACGCGGGCGTTGCGGCCGATCTTGTCGTTGTCCTTCTGCTTCCTGCGGGCGTTCTTGACGCCCTTCTCCATCCAGGCGCGCTGGGTGCGGGCGCGCAGCTCCAGTCCGGAGCGCGTCTCGGCGTACTCCTCGTAACGCTCGCGGGCGTGCCTGCGGGCCACCTCGCGCTCGTCCAGGTAGGCCTGGTAGCCGCCGCCGTACAGGTGGACCTGCTGCTGGGCCAGGTCGAGCTCCAGCACCGAGGTCACCGTCCTGGCCAGGAACTCGCGGTCGTGGCTGACCACGACGGTTCCCGCGCGCAGCCCCTTCACGAACCGCTCCAGCCGGTCGAGCCCGTCCAGGTCGAGGTCGTTGGTGGGCTCGTCGAGCAGGAACAGGTCGTACCGGCTGAGCAGCAGCGACGCCAGACCCGCACGGGCGGCCTGCCCGCCGGACAGCGACGTCATGGGCAGATCGAGATCGATCATCAGCCCGAGCTCGGCGGCCACCTCGTCCGCGCGTTCCTCCAGGTCCGCGCCGCCGAGCGACAGCCAGCGCTCCAGCGCGACGCTGTAGGCGTCGTCGGCGCCCTGCGCGGCCTCCACGAGGGCCTGCGTGGACGCGTCGAGATCCTGCTGCGCCTTGGTGACACCGGTACGGCGGGCGAGGAACTGCCTGACCGTCTCGCCCTGGCGCCGCTCGGGCTCCTGGGGCAGGAAGCCGACGACGGCCGTGGGCGGGTTCAGCCTGATCGAACCGTGCTCCGGCCGGTCGATCGCGGCAAGGAGGCGAAGCAGTGTCGACTTGCCCGCTCCGTTGACACCGACGAGTCCGATGACGTCGCCAGGGGCGACCACGAGGTCCAGACCGGAGAACAGGACCCGCTCACCGTGACCCGCGACGAGATCTTTTGCGACAAGTGTTGCGCTCATAACAACCGTTAGCGTAATCGCATGCCACGGACCCGCATCGCGATTTTCGCCGCCCTGACGATCATCCTCGGGCTGGCCACCAGGCCGTTGTCGAAGTACGCGGGGGACGCGTTCTACACGGTGCTGCTGTACTGGATCGTGGTTTTCGTCGCGCCACGGGTGCGGCCGGTGTGGGCGGCGGGGGTCGCGCTGGGGGCGAGCTGGGCGATCGAGTTCGCGCAGCTGCTGGACCTGCCGCGGGTGCTGGCGCCGGTCCTCGGCAGCACGTTCAACCCGCCCGACCTGTTCTGGTACGCCGTGGGCGCGGCGGCGGTGTGCGCCTTCGACCACGTCCTGCGCCGCCGCGGGACACCGGACGCCCCGACCGCCTGACGCACCGCGCGTGGGCCGCGGGCGGCCCCTCCGCTCCTGGAGAGGACCGCCCCCGCTTCAGGCCGTGTCCCGGGGAGGACCGCTAGTGGCAGCCGCCCGAGCCGCAGCACGAGCCGCCGGCCTGGGCCAGCATGATGGTGTCCTGGCGACCGGCGAGCTCGTAGCCCGCCTCCGTGACGGCCGCGCCCACGACGGCGTCATCGAGCGGCGACGCGCTCGTCACGGTGACGGCCTTGCTCGCCAGGTCCACCCGCACCTCGCTCACGCCTGCCACCTTGCCCACCTCGGCGGTCACCGAGCTGACGCAGTGGCCACAGGTCATACCCTCGACCTGATACGTGGTGACGGTCATCGAACTCTCCTCACAGCTCGGGAACTCGTGCCCTCACTATATACCCCCTAGGGGTTTATTGGGCATAGATCCGCTCCCTCAGGGCACGCGACGACCATGGATACCATCGCCTTCCTCGTCGCCCCCGAGGGCGTCGAGCAGATCGAACTCACCGAACCGTGGAAGGCCGTCAAGCAGGCAGGCGGCACCCCCCGGCTCATCTCCACCTCGCCAGGGCGAATCCAGGCCTTCAACCACCTCGACAAGGGGGACACGTTCGCGGTGGACGCCACGCTGCCGGAGGTCTCGGTCGAGGACTTCGACGGACTCGTGCTTCCCGGCGGCGTCGCGAACCCCGACTTCCTGCGCACCGTCCCGGCCGCCGTCAGCTTCGTGCGCGGCTTCTTCGACGCGGGCAAACCGGTCGCCGCCATCTGCCACGCGCCGTGGACGCTCATCGAGGCGGACGCGGTCCGCGGGCGCACGGTCACCTCGTGGCCCAGTCTCAAGACCGACCTGCGCAACGCGGGCGCGACATGGCAGGACAGGGAGGTCATCATCTGCACGTCAGGCCCCAACACGCTGGTCACCAGCCGCAAGCCCGACGATCTCAAGGCTTTCGACCAGGCGGCCGTGGACGCCTTCAGCTGACCTGAAGCTCCGACCGAACGCCCCTCAGCAGGGCCAGGGCGGCGAGCGCGCCCGCCGCACCGAAGAGCGCGATGGCGCCGCCCGCGCCCGCGAACTCGGCCACGATCCCCGCCAGCACCATCGCGAGACCCTGCGCCGCGGTCAGCGCCGCGGCGACGACGCCGATCGCGCCTCCGCGCCGCTCGTCGGGCACCAGCGAGACGAACTCGGCGTTGGCCACCACCTGGTAGGCGGTCAAGGCCCCGCACGCCACGAGGAGGACGAGCATCACCGGCAGCGGCGGCAGCAGAGCCGCGCCGAGCAGCGGCACGAAGCTCGCCAGCGCGAGCGGCCCGAGCAGGCGCGGCCGCGTCTCGGGGCGGACCCGCTTGGTCAGCACGACGGTCCCCGCCACGTACCCGGCGGGGATCGCGGCCATGAGCAGGCTCGACAGGTCCTCGTCCAGTCCGATCTGCCTGCCGTACGGCACGGCGAGCGCGAGCGGCGTCATCGAGAAGGCCGCGAGCAGCGCCAGCGCCGCCAGCCGGCGCAGACGGGGATGCCCCGTGATCGTCTCGATGCGATCACGGAGTCGGGGCTTCGCGACCCGCGCGGACTCGGCGGGCGCGTACGCGGGAAGACGCGAAACCAGCAGCGCGGACACCACGAACGTGGCCGCGTCGATCACGAAGGCGGGCCGCGGCCCCGTCGCCGCGACGACCAGGCCGCCGACCAGGAAGCCCAGGACATAGGTGGCCTGGTTGGTCACGTGGTAGGCGGCGACGCCGACGGTGTACCGCTCGCCGGACAGCATCTGGGGCAGGATCGCGGCTCTCGCGGCACGCGCCGGCGACTCCAGCGCCTGGACGGCGAAGAGCAACGCGTAGAGCGCCCCCAGCGGCATGCCGGGGATCGCGATGAGAACGACCAGAATCGCGCGGATGAGGTCCGCGGAGATCATCACGTTTCTGCGCGGGTATCGATCGGCGAGAGCCGCGAGCAGAGAGCCGCCCATGATCGTGGGCACATACGTGAGCGCGTAGGAGAGCGCGGTCAGCCAGGCGGAGGACGTCCGCTGGTGGACCAGCATGACGACGGCCACCCTGGCCAGCTGGTCACCCAGTTCGGAGATGACGGTCGCGCTCCAGAGACGGCGGTACTCCGCGACGGAGAAGACCTCGCCGAAGCCCGGGGACCGCTTTTCCATGGATCATCGCCACCCGTACCCATAGATCGCAAACGGTTGCAACCTAACAAGATCGAGTGGCGCGATCAAGGACTTGCAATGCCCCGGACAATTTCAGATCATTACGAACGCAGCGTAGATCGTTTTATCACCATAATCAGCGATAAATCACGATTCACCGCTGTGGCATCCCTGAGGGAAGGGGGGTGGCACCCGTGCAGCGCGGAGTCTCCTGGACCTGACCGGTGGCCCTCCGCCAACCGGCGACCACCTCGTACGGCTGGCGCCCGCCAGCCGTACACCCCCACCTACCGGGGGACGCGGCGGACGGTGAGCCAGCCGAGCAGCCCCGCCCCCGACAGCAGGATCGCCGCGTCGGTGAGCTGGAAGCGCCAGAACATCTCAGGGCGGTGGACGTAGAACACGTAGCGGTAGCCCTTGACGATCAGGCAGCGCTCGTGGGCCACCTGCGCCCGCTCCCCTCGCCCCAGCCCGGACTCGCGCGGGCACACCCCCGGCGGCGGCGAGGTGAGCTCGGCGCCCGCGGGGTCCGCCCAGGCCCGCGACACGAGCCGCACGTCCTGAGCCAGGCTTCCGTCGGCCGTCACCACCCTGGATGGCGTCGCGTAGTGGTCGCTCATGCTGAACAGCGCGAACGTCATGACCACGAGCACACCGACGACCACCGCCATCGCGGGAAGAGTGCGCCGGAGCACGGCCCCCGCCGCGGTTCCCAGCATGAGGGCGAACACCCACCAGGCGACCGGCTCCACCCCGAGCATGTTGAAGATGCCGACGTTGCCGAACGTGTCGGTGCGGAAGAGCGGACGCCACGCCGACACCATCGCCGACATGGCGAGCCCGCCCAGCGCCACCGCCCCGCCCAGCACCGCCAGCTTGATCGCCAGCCACCTGCGCGGCGACACCCCCTGTGTCCACACCAGCTGGTGCGTCCCCCGCTCGAACTCCCTTCCCAGCAGCGGCGCGCCCCAGAAGACCCCGATCAACGCGGGCGCCACGATCGGCAGCCAGCCGAAGAGGGTGTAGACGGCCTGGTAGCGCTCGCCCAGCGCCGCGTCGAGATCGCCGGCGCCCAGCCCTCGGTGCGACGCCACGAACGCCGACGCCTCCAGCCACGACACCGTGAACATCACCCCGAGGGCGGCCAGCAGCCCCGCCATCACCAGCAACTGCCCCCTGTGCTGGCGGTAGGTCAGCCAGATCACGACCGCACCCCCGCCGGCCTCGGCAGCGCCGCCGCCTCGGGGCTGCGCAGATAGGCCATCACCAGGTCTTCGAGGCCGACCGTCCGCGTCCGCCACCGCGGGTCGGCCACGGGCGCGCCCCGCACCAGCCAGCTCTGCTCCCTCTCGGTACGGCTCCCGCCCACGGCCGCCGCGTTCAGCGTGAGCTCCGGCGGGCCCGTCATCATGCGGTGCTCGGCCAGCAACTCCTCGATGTCGCCGCTGACCTGCACCCGCCCCCCGTTCAGCACGACCAGCCAGTCGCAGGTGTCCACCAGATCGGACACCACGTGCGAGGAGATCATCACGCCCATCCCCGTCTCGGCCACCGCGGTCATGAGCGAACGCATCACCTCGTGCCTGGCCAGCGGGTCGAGGTTGGCCAGCGGCTCGTCCAGCACGAGCTGGTCGGGCCGCCTGGCCAGCGCGAGCGTGAGCGCCACCTGGGCCCGCTGCCCTCCCGACAGACTGCCGATCCTGCGGCCGAGCGGGATGCCGAACTCGGCCGTCCGTGCCGTGGCCAGCGCGGGGTCCCATCGCGTGCTGAGCCTGCGCCCGAGCGTCAGCGTCTCGGCGACGGTGAAGGAGTCGTAGAGCGGCTTGTCCTGCGCCACGAACGCGACCTCGCCCGCCGTCCTGACCGTGCCCCTATCGGGGGTGAGCAGGCCGACCACCGTGTGGAGGAGCGTGGTCTTGCCCGCGCCGTTCGGCCCGACGAGCGCGGCGACCCGTCCAGCGGGCACGTGGAGCGAGCAGTCGCGCAGCCTGTCGCCGACGCTGAGCCCGGTCACCTCGATCATGCGGCGGCCTCCCTGACGACCGCGCCGAAGAGGGCGTGCAGGTCCTCGTCGGCCAGCCCGGCTTCGCGTGCCTGCCGTACCCATGCGGCGAGGGAGGCGCGCAGCCGCGCCTGGGCGGCCGGCGAGGCGCCGCCGATCGAGCGCTGCACGAACGTGCCCATGCCGGGACGCCCGGTGACCAGGCCCTCGCGTTCGAGCTCGCGGTAGGCCTTGAGCACGGTGTTGGGATTGATCGCCAGCCGGTCGACGACCTCCTTCGCGGTGGGGAGCTTGTCACCCGGTCGCAGGGTGCCGAGCCGTAGAGCCTGCTTGACCTGGTGGACGAGCTGGAGGTAGGTGGACACCCCCGAGCTCCTGTCGAGATAGAAGTCGATCACGCCCGATAACACCCTTTCACTATTGCAATAGTGAAAGGGTGTTATATCGACGATCAGGCTGTCAAGGCCGCCGCCAGTTCGCGGACCGAGCGCTTGAGCCGGTCGACGCCGAGATGGCGCACCAGTTCGCCGTCGAAGCAGGCGAGCACCGTGTGGGCGAGGAAGCCCGCGTCCCTGTCCGGCCGCGCCTCGGCGATCAGGGCCGTGACGTGGGCGTGCCAGCGCAGGTAGGTCGGGTCGGCGTACTTGTCCTCCGCGCAGGCGCGCTCGTGGGCCGCGAACAGCGCGATGTTCCGCCCCGCCAGATCGGCCAGCTCGTCCAGGAAGCCGAACAGGCGCTCACTGGCGGGGATGGCCGGATCCTCGGCGGCGATCCGGGCGGCCAGCCGTTCGGCCCGCTCGGCCAGCAGTTCCTGGAACAGCCCCGTGCGGTTGCCGAACCTGCGGAACACCGTGCCCTTGCCCACGCCCGCCGCCTCGGCGACGCGATCCAGCGAGACGCTCTCGCCCGTGGCGAGCAGCTCTTCGGCCGCCCGCAGGATGGCCTCGCGGTTTCTGGTCGCGTCGGATCGCACCACGGTGGCCCCCTTGTAAGCGGACTGACGGTCCTCATACTATCAAGCGGACCGACAGTCCGGTTCAGGCTCCGTAGCGGCGGGCCGCACCGGGCCGAGCATTCCGTGCCGAAGGAGAATCATGCGTGCGCTGCGGGAACTGAGGCTGGCCGAGGCACCCGAGCCCGTGCCCGGCCCTGGCGAGGTGCTCGTCGAGGTCCGCCACGTCTCGGCGAACCACGGCGAGCTCCGGCACCCCCGGATCGGCGGCCACGACGCCGCGGGCATCGTGCTGGAGGGCCCGGGCAAGGGCGGCAGGGTCGTCGCGTTCGGGCCGGGCGCCTGGGCGGAGCGGGCGGTCTTCCCCCGGTCGTCCGTGGCCGCCGTGCCCGACGGCGTGGACCTCGCGCACGCCGCGGCGCTGCCGATGGCGGGCCTCACCGCGCTGCGCACGCTCAGGGCCGCAGGACCGCTGCTCGGCAGGCGCGTGCTGATCACCGGCGCGTCGGGCGGCGTCGGCAGGCTGGCCGTCCAGCTGGCCCACCATGCGGGCGCGCACGTGATCGCCGCCGCCCGGCGCGGCGAAGGGCTACGCGAGCTGGGCGCCGACGAGGTGGTCGCCTCGCTCGACGGCGTCGGGCCCGTCGACGTGGTGCTCGAACTGCTCGGCGGCCCTCACCTGGTCAGGGCGTGGGAGCTGCTGGCACCCGGCGGCAACCTGCAGAGCATCGGCTGGTCCTCGGGCGAGCCCGCCGCGTTCACCTCGCTGTTCGCGCTCGGCGCGGCCAGGTCCATCCACTCCTTCGGCGACGTCTCCGAGCCGGGCCCCGACCTGGAGATCCTCGTCGACCTCGTCGCCCGCGGCCTGCTGTCGCCGTCGATCGGCTGGCGCGGCTCGTGGGAGCGCGCCGGCGAGGCCGCCGACGCGCTCTTCTCCGGGCAGGTCAGGGGGAAGATCGTGCTGGACGTGACCTGATCCGCTCGTGACCGGGGTCGTACGGCGGGCGCTCCTCGACCGCGGCCTCCACCCAGGTGCCGTCCACGCCGACGGTCACGTCCCGCGGCTCGCCCCGCAGGTAGGCGTAGGCGATCGAGGCGTCCACGCGGTGCCCGTAGCCGCCGCTCGTCACGCGGCTGGTGGGCACGCCGTCCACCCGCACGGGCTCCCCTCCCAGGCACACCCGCCGCGGGTCGCGCAGCACCAGGCAGCGCAGCGTCCGTTCGGGCGCGGGATCCAGCGCGTCCCTGCCGAGGAAGTCCTTGCCCGTGGTGACGGCGAAGCCGAGCCCCGCCTCGTACGGCGTGGTCTCGGGGGTGATGTCCAGCCCCCAGACCCGATAGCCCTTCTCCAGGCGCATCGAGTCGATGGCCCGGTACCCCCCTGGACGCATGCCGTACGGCAGGCCCGCCGCCATGAGCGCGTCCCACAGGGTCAGGCCGTACTCGGCCGGACAGTACAGCTCCCAGCCGTACTCGCCCACGAACGTCACCCGCTGCGCCAGCACCGGCACGTGCGCGACGCTGATGTGCCTGGCCTGCAGGTAGGGGAAGCCGAGGTCGTCGTCGCAGATCCGCTCCAGGATCGCGGCCGCCTGCGGGCCCCACAGGCAGTAGCAGGCGTAGGCGGAGGTGACGTCCGCGACGTCGAGGCCGTTGCGGCGCAGCCACGCGGCGTCGTGCGTCCCGTACGCGGTGCCGGTGACCAGCCGGAACCTGTCCTCGCCGAGCCGGGTGACGGTCAGGTCGGCCTCGATGCCGCCCCGGTGGTTGAGCAGCTGGGTGTAGACGACCGCGCCGGTCTTCCTGTCGATCTGGTTGGCGCACAGCCGCTGGAGCCGGTCGAGCGCGCCCGGCCCCGACACCTCCAGCTTGGCGAACGAGGTCTGGTCGAACAGCCCCGCCGCGTCCCTGGTGGCCAGGCACTCCTCCCGTACGGCGGGCGACCACACCCGGCCCGCCCAGCCCAGCGGTCGTGGCCCGTCACCGGTCGCGTTGGAGTCGAACCAGTTGACCCGCTCCCACCCGGCCTTCTCGCCGAACGCCGCGTCGAGGTCGGCGTGTCTGGGCCAGGCGGGTGAGCGGCGCAGCGGCCTGGCGGCGGTGCGCTCCTCGCCCGGATAGACGATGTCGTAGTACTTCGAGTAGGAGTCGAGCGCCTTCGTCCTGGCCCAGCGCTCCGATCCGGCGTAGCCGCCGAACCGTCTGACGTCCATCCCGAACAGGTCGTACTCGGGCACGCCGTCGACGATCCACTCGGCCATCACCTTGCCGACGCCTCCGGCGGCCGCCAGCCCGTGGACGCAGAATCCCGCCGCGACCCAGAACCCGCGCACCGCGGTCTCTCCCAGCAGGAACTCGCCGTCGGGGGTGAACGCCTCGGGCCCGTGCACGATCCGCGCCACCTGGCCGGCGTCCAAGTCGTCCGTGGTCCGCTTGGCGATGACGGGCAGCCGGTGACGGGCCGACGCCCACGACTCCCTGAACTTGGGCAGGTTCGGTTCGAAGAGCAGCCTCGACTCCGCCAGCGGGTCGGCCGCCTCCCAGATCTCGGGCGTGCGGATGTAGCCGCCGACGAGGATCCCGCCCTCGTGCTCGCGGAAGTAGACGATGTTGTCGGGGTCGCGCACGGTCGGCGTGGACGAGGGGATGTCCGCGGGGTGGGTCACGACGTACTGGTGCTTGATGGGCACGATCGGGACGTCCACGCCTGCCAGCGCGCCCACCTTCCCCGCCGCCGCTCCGGCGCAGTTCACGACGGTCTCGGTGCTGACGAACCTCTCGTCACCGTCCCCCGCGGTGGAGGTCAGACGGACCCCGCGGACCGCGCCGCCGGCCACGTCCACGCCGGTGACCCGCACGCCGGTGACGATCCGGACGCCGAGCTTCGCCGCCCCCTCGGCCAGGGCCCGCGCCAGTGACGCGGGGTCCAGCCACCCGTCGCCCGGCAACCACAGCGAGGCCAGGATGTCCTCGTCGTTCAGCATGGGCATCAGGTCGTTGGTCTGCCTGCCCGACAGCAGCGACATGTCCAGGCCGTACGTCTCGGCGGCGCCCGCCTGCCTGACGAGCTCCTCCACCCTGTCGTGCGTGGTCGCGAGCCGCAGCCCGCCGACGCCGTGCCAGCCGGGGTCGAGGCCGGTCAGCTCGGCCAGCTCGGGGTAGAGCCCGGCCGAGTACATGATCATTCGTGTCTGCGTGACCGTGGAGCGAAGCTGGCCGACGAACCCGGCCGAGTGCCACGTGGTGCCCTCGGTGAGCGCGTGCTGCTCGACGAGCACCACGTCTTTCCAGCCGAGGCGGGCCAGATGGTAGGCCACGCTGCAGCCCGCCACCCCGCCGCCGATCACTATCGCCTGTGCCGAATCGGGTATTCCCATGATCGAAACCGCCATGTACCTATGAGAAACGTGCTAGGTGGACCGCCACCAGGACCCGGGTATGGCGCGGACGTGTGGTGGAGATCTGGTGAGCACGTTTCTCATGAGCCACCTTGCCCGCAGGATCGGAATGGTCTAAATGTAGGCCAAAGGGAGTCGCGCATGCCAGACGTGATCGAATTGGTCTCCGATTGGGCCGGGCGACCGGTCAGTCAGACCCCCATCAAGGGTGGGCTCAGTCACCTGATCGCCAAGGTCGAGACAGGGGACGGGGAGCGATGGCTGCTGCGCGTGCTCGATCCGGCCGTGTGCGCGGCAGGCCTGGGCATTCCCATAGACCAGGAGGTCGAGAACACGATCAGGGCCGCCGAGACCGGCGTCGGCCCGAAGGTGATCCACCATTTCCCCGAGGCTCACGCCCTCTTGATCGAATACCTGGACGGCATCACCCTTAATGCCGGACAAATCAGTAAAAATCTGGAAAAGGTGGCTATCGCTTGCCGGCGACTTCACGCCGGTTCCCGCTTCGTCAACGACTTCTCCATCTTCGACAAGCTGCGCGAGTTCCGCGCCCGCTGCCACACCCATGACCTGGGAGTTCCCCACGGTTACGACGACGTCCTTCCCGCGATAGCGGACATCGAGCGGGCCATCCCCGCCGTCCCTACCGTGCCGTGCCACAACGACCTGCTGGCCGAGAACTTCATCGCCCAGGACGACGAGATCCGCATCGTCGACTACCAACTCTCAGGCAACAACGACCCCGCCTTCGAACTCGGCGACATCGCCGCGGAAGCGGACCTCGACCCTGACCAGACCGCACACCTGGCCAGGGCCTACTTCAGCAACGGCGACCACGACTCCCGCGTCCGCCTCTTCCAGATCATGTCGAACGTGACGTGGACCCTCTGGTTCTCCGTCCATCACGGCCTCCTCGTACGGCAGGCCGACTTCGACTACGAAGCGGAAGCCGCGGGCAAGTTCGCGCGAGCCGTACGAGACCTGGACGGTGTCGGCCGTCTGATCGACGACGTCCGGAGGCACTAGCACAACCCGAGGAGATTCCATGACATTGGACGAGGATTCCCAGACATTAGACGAGGATTCCCGGCGGCTCGCCGAGCTCGGTTACAAGCAGGAGTTATCGAGGACCTGGAGCGGCTTCTCCAACTTCGCCATCTCATTCTCGATCATCTCGATCCTGGCCGGGTGCTTCACCACGTTCGGCCAGGCATGGAACAACGGCGGTCCCATCGCCATCTCCTGGGGCTGGCCGCTGATCTCGATGTTCATCCTCATCATCGGCTTCTGCATGTCGGAACTGGTGTCGGCGTACCCGACGGCGGGCGGCATCTACTGGTGGGCGGCCACGATGGGCAAGCCGATCCACGGCTGGTTCACCGGCTGGCTGAACCTCATCGGGCTGGTCGCCGTCACCGCGTCGGTCGACTACGGCTGCGCGACCTTCCTGAACATCACGATCAGCCGCCTCACGGGGGGCGCGTGGGAGGCCACGCTCACCAACGCGTTCCTGCTGTTCGTGATCGTCCTGGTCCTGCACGCATTGATCAACATCTACAGCCACCGGCTCATCTCGCTCCTGCAGAACGTCTCCGTCTGGTGGCACGTGGCGGGCGCGGCGATCGTGGTCGCCATCCTGGTCTTCGCGCCGAGCGAGCACCAGACGCTCCGGTTCGTGTTCACCGAGACGATCAACAACTCCGGCTTCTCGGACTCGTCGTTCTGGTTCTACGTGCTGCCGCTGGGTTTCCTGCTCACGCAGTACACGATCACCGGGTTCGACGCGTGCGCCCACGTCTCCGAGGAGACCCACGGGGCGTCGCTGTCGGCGGCCAGGGGCCTGTGGCAGTCGATCTTCTACTCGGCGATCGGCGGCTGGATCCTGCTGCTGGCGTTCCTGTTCGCCGCCACGAACGTCGACGAGATCAACAAGCAGTTCGGCTTCGTCGGCGCGATCTTCGACACGGCGCTGCCCGCTAGCCTGGCCACGGCGATCTTCGCGATCTCCACGATCGGCCAGTTCTTCTGCGGGATGAGCTGTGTGACCTCGATGTCGCGCATGACCTACGCCTTCTCCCGCGACGGCGCCGTTCCCGGCTGGAGGCTGTGGTCTAAGGTCGACCGCAACCGCACGCCGGTCAACGCCATCATCGCCGGCTGCGTGGCCGCCGGCCTGATCACCCTGCCCGCCCTCTACGCGCCCGCAGGCCTCGGCACGCCGATCGCGTTCTACGCCGTCGTCTCGATCGCGGTGATCGGCCTCTACCTGGCCTTCCTCATCCCGATCTACCTGAGGCTGCGGATGGGCGACGCGTTCAGGCCGGGGCCGTGGACGCTGGGATCCAAGTACAAGGTGCTCGGATGGATCGCCGTCATCGAGATCGCGATCATCTCGATCTACTTCATCATGCCGCTGTCGCCGGCGGGCGTGCCGGGCAATCCCGACTTCACCTGGACCGCGGTGAACTACGCGCCCATCGCCGTGGGCGGCGTCCTGCTCGGCATCGCCCTGTGGTGGACGCTGTCGGCCAAGAAGTGGTTCACCGGACCCCGCCGCAACGTCGACGAGACCGTCGGCTGAGCCATCGGGGGTACGGCCCGCACGCCGTACCCCCGCTGCGCTAGGACGCGTCGAAGGCCGCGGCCACGACCGCGCGGACCTCGGCCATGTCGGCCGAACCGCGCTCGCGCAGGAGGGAGGTCATGTCGGCCTCGGGCATCCCGCACGGGATCGCCCAGTGCCACGGCTCGAGATCGCCGTCGACGTTGAGGGCGAAGCCGTGACTGGTGACGCCGCGCGACTGGCGCATGCCGATGGAGACCACCTTGCGGCCGGTCTCGCTGGTCCAGACGCCGGTGAGCAGTTCGGAGCCCGGCGGGGTGTCGCGGCGCTCGGCCGCCAGCCCGAGGTCGGCCAGCGCCGAGACCAGGCGCAGCTCGACCTCGCGCACGTAGTCGACGATGCCCTCGTCCTCGCCGAGCTTGACGATGAGGTAGCCGACCAGCTGGCCGGGGCCATGGTAGGTCAGCTGACCGCCCCTGCCCGTCTCCACCACGGGGATGCCGCGCGTGGGGTCGGGCAGGTGGTGAAGCGGCGTGCGCCTGCCGACGGTGAAGACCGAAGGGTGGCTCAGCAGCCACAGCGTGTCGGGACGCTCATCGCGTTGGCGCTCGCCGACCAGGTCCGTCATGCGTTCCATGGCCTTGTCGTAGTCGACGAGTTCGTCCTGGATGAGTGTCAGCGACCGTTCCCTCATGCCTCGAGCATAAGCGCGGTCAGTAGCGCTCGGGCCCGTTGGGCATGATGATCCAGAGGATCACGTAGAGGACCCACAGCGGTCCGGGGATCAGCGAGAGCAGCAGCCACACGATCCTGACGAAGGTGGGCGGCAGGCCCAGACGGTCGGCGATCCCGCCGCAGACGCCGGCGATGATTCGGTGTTCTCTCGAGCGGTGCATCGAGCTCCTCCGTGTGGTGTCGATTCACCTGGTTCAACGAACCCGACCTCGATCAGCGTTCCTGACCGCGACCCTGATTGAACCCTGACAGGGTCAGCCACCGCTCCGCCGCGGCCAGATGTCGCATGGTCAGGCCGTGGCGCGGGTCGACGGGAACGAGCAGGAAGTCGTCGACTCCCTGATGCGCCCTGAGGTACTCCTCGTCGGCGGCCCAGAGGTGGTCGTCGAACCAGACGAACGGCCTGCGGTCCACGTAGTCGGCGACGCAGGGCGTCTTGAACGACTCGCCCCGCTCGCTCGGCCGCTTCGGCTCCATGGGCACGACCGGCAGCCGGGGCAGGCCGACCCTGGGCGCGATCCACTCGTTGGCGCTGTGCTCCCACGTCGTCGCCCACACCAGCTCCGACCGCGTCTTGAGCGCCAGCTCCATGAGCCTGGCACCATGGCGGACGTTGAGGTGCACGGTGTACGAGTCCGCGCCGATCGTGCACAGGTAGCGCCTGAAGTCCCCATTCGGACGGCCGAACGGATTGAGCACGCCGTCCACATCCACAAGCAGCAGGGGCTTCACCCGATTTACCCTAGGGTGCCCTGCATGGATTCGCACTCCCTCCAAGCGCAAACCCGCCTCCTGGTACGCCAGAAGGTCACCATGATGGTGAACCGGTATGTCGTCCACGCCCCCAACCCCGACGGCTCCGAGGGTCCGATGGTCGCCTTCGCCGAGCAGAAGCGCATGAAGCTCAAGGAAGAGGTGATCCTCTTCACCGACGAGTCGAGGACCCGGGTACTGGCGAGCTTCAAGGCCCGCAACGTCATCGACCTCGGCAGCGGCTACGACGTCTTCGACGACGCCGGACGGCCCATCGGGCTGTTCCGCAAGAACTTCGGCCAGTCGCTGATCCGCTCCACCTGGCACCTCGACCAGCCGGGCATGCCGACGCTCACCGGGCAGGAGCGCAGCCCGTTGGTCGCGGTGCTGCGCAGGTTCGTGGACTCGCTGTCGTGGCTGCCGTACCACTTCGACTTCGGCGACGTGTTCTCCGTGGTCAAGAAGTGGGGGCTGCGCGACCGCTACGTCGTCGACATCAACGATCCGCGGACGGACCGGCGGCTGGTGATCGCCATGGCGGTCGCGCTCGACGCCCTTCAGTCCCGCTGAGCCCGGCTATGACGTCGAAGGCATGCCGTTCCGGATGACGGCCACCTGAGCCGGATCCCAGCCCGGCTTGGGAACCGAGGCGAGCAGCAGCCTGGTGTAGGGGTGTTCGGGCTCCTCGAGCACCCTGGCGACCGGGCCGCTCTCGACCACCTTGCCCCGGTGGAGCACCAGCGTGTCCTCGCACAGGTGCCTGACGACGGCCAGGTCGTGGCTGACGAACAGCAGCGCCACTCCCGACTCCCTGCGCACCTCGGCGAGCAGGTCGAGGATCTGCGCCTGGATGGAGACGTCGAGCGCGGCCACCGCCTCGTCGAGCACCACCACCGACGGCTCTACCGCCAGCGCCCTCGCGATGGCCAGCCGCTGGCGCTGACCTCCGCTGAGCTGGTGGGGCCGCGCGGTGGCCTCACGGCTGCCGAGCCCCACCCGGTCGAGCAGGGCGGCGGCGTGCGAGCGGTCCCTGCCGTGCAGCCGGAGCACGGCCTGCAGGCACTCGGCGGCCGTCAGCCTCGGGTCGAGGGAGACGTAGGGGTCCTGGAAGACCATCTGGATCTCGCGGGCCCTGCGCAGCCTGGCCGCGCGGCCGCGCTCGCGTGGGCCTCTGGCGCGACCGTCGACGGTGATCGTCCCCGAGTCGGGGGCGACCAGGCCGACGAGCATGCGGGCCACGGTCGTCTTGCCCGACCCCGATTCGCCCACCAGCCCGAGCGAGCCGCCGCTCGGCAGCGTGAACGACACGTCGTCGGCGGCGACCGCGCCCGGATAGGTCTTGCGCAGCCTCTCGACGGTCAGCATGCCGGGGCCCCCTCCTCGATCAGGTGACAGGCGGCCACCCCGCCGGCGACGGCCACGGGGACGGGCCGCCGCTCCTCGCACGCGGTGCCGGCCATGGCGCAGCGCGGCGCGAAGGGACAGCCGTCGAAGGCGTCGTCGAGCGAGGGAGGACGACCGGGAATCGGCCTGATCGGTCGGGGGTCGCCCAGCTCGGGCGTGCAGGCCAGCAGCCCCGCGGTGTAGGGATGACGCGGGTCGGCGAACAGCGCCTCGGCGGGCCGCGACTCCACGACGGTGCCCGCGTACAGTACGTAGATCCGGTCGCAGTAGGCGGCGGCCAGATGCAGGTCGTGGGTGATGAACAGCATGCCGAGCTCACGCTCGGCCTGGATCGCGCGCAACAGCGCCAGCGTGTCGGCCTGGGTGGTGACGTCGAGCGCGCTGGTCGCCTCGTCGGCCAGCAGCAGCGCGGGCTCGGCGGCCAGCGCGGCGGCGATGACCACCCGCTGCAGCATGCCCCCCGACAGCTCGTGCGGGTACTGCCTCATCCGCAGCTCGGGCTCGCGCATGCCGACCGCCGCCAGCAACTCCAGTGCCCGCACTCGCGCCTCCTTCCTGGTACGGCCCAGCGTGTGGACCATCCGTTCGGTGAGGAAGTCGCCGATCCTGCGTACGGGGTTGAGCGACGAGCGCGGATCCTGGTAGATCATCGCCACCTGAGAGGCCCGCAACGACCGGAGCGCGGCGGCGTCCATGGTCAGCACGTCGGCACCCTCGACCAGCACCTCGCCCCGCGCCGCCGCGTTCTGCGGCAGCAGTCTGAGCACCGCGCGGGCGATCGTGGACTTGCCCGAACCCGACTCGCCCACCAGCCCGACGACCTCGCCGCGCGCCACGCTCAACGCGACGTCGCGCAGGATAGGCCGGCCGCCGCCCGCCTCGATCGTCAGGCCCTTCACATCCAGCAGCATCAGGGCCTCCTCGCGGCCAGGCGGTCAGCGAGCCTGACCCCGATCACGTTGAACGACACCACCACCAGCGCGATCGCCGCGCCCGGCACGAGCACCGGCAGGAACGCGCCCTGCACCATCGCCGCCTGCCCCTCCTTGACCATCAGCCCCCAGTCCGACGACGGCGGCTGCGCCCCGAATCCGAGGAAGCTCAGCGTGGCCAGGCTCATCAGCCCCTCGCCGAACAGCACCACGAGGTAGCCGACGATCGACCTGGCCATGTTGGGCACCAGATGGCGCACGCAGATGCGCAGGCCGCTCATGCCCTGCACCCGGTAGGCGTCGATGTACGGCTTCGCGCATTCGGTGATCGCGATCGCCCTGGTGTACTTGGCGATCGTCGGCGTGTAGGCCAGGCCGAGCGCGACGACCGCCGTGGTGATGCCGTTGCCGAACACAGCGACGACCAGCACCACGAACAGCAGCCCGGGGAAGGCGTACATCACGTCGGTCACCCGCGAGACGAACGCGTCGACCCAGCCGCGCCACCAGGCGGCGAGCGTGCCGAGCGCGACGCCGAGCACCGAGGCGATCGCCAGCAGCGCCAGCGGGCCGATCAGCGAGGTCCGCGCGCCGTACAGGATCCTGGACAGCAGGTCGCGGCCCGACTGGTCGGCCCCGAGCAGATGCTCGGGCGACAGCGGGGAGAGGGTCGCGGCGAAGTCGACCGCGTCCGGCGCGTACGGCGCGACGACGGGCGCGAGCACCGCGCCCGCCACCACCAGGACGAGCAGCGCGGCGGCGAGCTGGAATCCCAGGGGCCGCCTCGCTGAGGGCAGGGTCGCGACAACGGTCATGCCCCGCTCCTCGCCCGCGGGTCGATCAGCGGCTGGGCGAGCTCGACCAGCGTGGTGACCGCGATGTAGGCCGTGACCATGAGCAGCAGCACCGCCTGCGTCACCGGGAAGTCGTGGGTGTTGATCGCGCCGACGAGCAGGGTGCCGACGCCGCTGAGCTGGAAGGCGCTCTCGACGGTGACCGTGCCCGCGAGCAGACCTGCGGTGACCAGGCCGCACATCGTGACGATCGGCCCGAGCGCGCCGCGGAGGACGTGTCGGACCACGATCAGCCGCTCGGACAGCCCGGAGGCGCGGGCGACCGTGACGTGGTCGAGCTCGCGCTGCTCGACCATCGCCTGCCTGGTCACCCTGCTGATGATGGCCAGTGCGCCGAGCGCGAGCGTGATCGCGGGCAGCGTGAGATGCCACAGCGACCCGCCCCCGCCGACGGGGAACCAGCCGAGCTGCACGCCGAACAGCGAGATCAGGCCCGTGGCCACCACGAACGGAGGCACGGAGGTGGCGAACGTGGTGCCCGCCACGACCGCGGCGTCGGTGCGTCCGCCGCGGACGGCGGCCAGCGCGCCGAGGGCGACGCCGAACACCACGAACAGCACCGCCGCGTAGGCGACCAGGCCGAGCGTGGTCGGGACCCTGGCGGCCAGCAGGTCCGCCACCTGGTCGCTGTACTTCAGCGAGCGTCCGAGGTCGCCGGTGACGGCGTCGCCGAGCCACCTCAGGTACTGCACGAGGAACGGGTCGTCGAGGTGGTACTGCGCCCTGATGGCCGCCAGGTACTCGGGGGTCAGGTTCTCCTTGCCGCCCGCCAGGAACGTCACGGGGTCACCCGGCGCCGCGTAGGCGGCGCCGAAGATCACGAACGACGTGGCCAGCAGGGTCGCCACCAGGCCCGCCACCTTGCGGGCCGCGCGCGTCACCATGTCGGCCCGCCGTGCCCGGGTCGCGTCGCCATGTCAGCCCTTCGCGCCCAGGTCGGCGGCCCACGGGTAGCCGAAGTACGTCATGGAGGCGGGCGGTCCCGTCACCTTGCCGCCGAGCACCACCGTGGACGGCACTTCGACCAGCGAGATCCACACCATGTCGGCGGTGAAGCGCCGCTGCAGCTCGATCACGTGCCCGGCCCTGGCCGCGGCGTCGGTCGTCTCCAGCGCCTTGGCCACCAGCGCGTCGTACTCGGGCGAGCTGAACCCGACCCAGTTGTTCGACGACCCGCTGAGGGCGTTGTCGTAGAAACCGACGGGGTCGCTCTTGGTGATGTACCAGTCGTCGGGCACGAGGTCGACCTGGGCCCGCTTCGCCTTGTCGGTGTAGAAGGTGCCGTACTCGGAGCTCGGGATCGTCTTGATCTCCGCCTTCAGCCCGATCTTCGTGGCCGCGTCGACGACCGCGTTGGCGATCACCGACCTGGCCTGGTCGCCGTCGGAGGCGATCACGATCGGTGTCCGCGGCGAGCCCGCCTCCTGCACGAGCTTCTTCGCCGCCTCCACGTCGGGCGCGTCGGGCGCGCCCTCGAGCCGGTCGTAGGCGCTCTGGAAGGTCTGCCTCTCGTACGACCACGCGCCCGCGCCCACGGGTACCTTCCACGGCCTGGCCAGCCCCGCGAAGCCCGACTTCGCGATGCCCGCCCTGTCGACGGCCAGCGAGAGCGCCCTGCGGATCCTCGGGTCCTTCAGCACACCCCTGTCGGTGGGCAGCAGTACGAACACCCTGGTCGTCGGCCCGTAGGCGACGCTGACGGCCGGGTTCCCGGCCAGCGCCACCGCGGGGCCCGTCTCGGCCAGGTAGGCGCCGTCGGCCGCTCCGGTGGTGAGGCTGTTGACCATGGCGCTGTCGTCCGCCCACCTGAACGTGACGGCCTTGGTCAGCGGCTTGACGTCCTTGTTCCAGTAGCCCTCGTGGCGGTCGATCGTGATCTCCGTGCCCGACCTCCACTCGCCCAGCTCGTAGGGCCCGGAGCAGGCGTCAGGGTGGCCCGGCGTGCCGTAGTCCTTGCCGAGCCTCTCGACGACCTTCTTGTTGAGCACGATGCCCGCGTCGCCCGCCATCGCCTGGATGAACAGCGCGTTGGCCTTCTTGAAGGTGACCTTGACCTGGTCGTCGCCCTCCTTGGTGACCGCGGCGACGTCCTCGAACTCGTCGGACTCGTTCATGCCGTCGCCCGCGTGGCGCTGGAGGCTCCACACCACGTCGTCGGCGGTCAGCGGGCTGCCGTCGTGGAAGGTGACGCCCTTCCTGATCGTGAACACCAGCGTCGTGGGGTCGACCTGGTCGGCCTTCTCGGCCAGCCACGGCTTGATCGTCATGTCGGGCTGGGTCTGCATGAGCCGCTCGCAGACGTTCGACGTGATCGTACGGTTGGGCGTGCCGCCGTCGCCGTCGAGGTCGAGCGTGCCCGGCTCCTCGCCGAGCAGCCAGGTCGCCTTCTCCAGCGCGCCCGTCGCCTTGGGCGTGCTGTCGACCAGCGTCAGCTTGGCCACGTCTGGCGCCTTCGTGGTGGCCGCGGGGGCGCCGCACGCGGCGCTCACCCCGAGCAGGCCTACCAGGACCACCGGGGTCAGGGTCTTCTTCTTCATTGCGTGTCTCCGTCGTAGAGGTTCCAGGGCACGCGTTCGTATTCGTGGTCGCAGGGCGTGCCGGCAGCGATCAGGTAGTCGCCCGTGGTGAGGTCGACGCAGCTCGACAGGAGGGTGGCCCACCGTTTGACGGCGGGCTGGTCCTGGTCGGGGTGGGTGCACAGCGACTCGGGGTGACCGAGGTGGTCGGACATGGCGGTGCGGATCAGCTTGCGGGTCTCGTCGCCGCCAGAGGCGTGCCGTACGGCGCGCAGCCCCGCCTCCGCGCGCGGCACCCTGAACAGGGAGTCGGCGGAGCCCGGCCGGTAGGTGGCGGCCAGTTGCGGCGGCACGAACGCCTGGTAGTGGTTACCGTGGACGAGCAGCCCGTCGGTCGGGTACATCCAGCCCACCGGGCCCGGCGTGGTCTCCAGGTCGATGGCGAACCCGTCGCGGTGAGTGACGAGCGCGTTGCTGGCGATGTGGGCGCGGGACTTGGTGAGCGCCTCGAGCGCGGCGTTGAGGTTGGGGCTGTCCAGGACGCGCCGCCTGATGAGCGTCTGGGGCACGCCGACCGCGTCGTCGAACCTGCCGCCGAGCCCGTTGGCGTTGAGCGCGATGCCTGCCGAGTTGGCTCCCTGCCGCCCGACCTGACCCGCTTCGACGTGCATGATGACCGTCGGTTTGCCGGGCTGGACCACCCTGAGCACCATGACGGTGTCGGCGACGCCGTGGCGCCAGTCCCAGTTCTGGCCCGCGTAGACGTGACCGTCGCCCGAGGCTTCCTGCAGCAGCGCGAAGGAGGTGCAGCCGTCGGGCTCCATCGTGCCGAACGTGCTGTCGTAGATGATCTCGCCGCGCGCGTTGAGCGCCAGGATGTCGAGGAAGCCGACGCCTGCGCCCTCGGCGATGCCCTCCATCTCCTCGACCAGCTCTGGCGCGAAGGCTGTGGAGGGCGCGACCCAGCGGGTCGCTCGCTGGGTGACCTGGTCCCAGCGCAGGCCGCTCGAGTGGGCGAACGCCTCCCGGTAGTAGGTCAGCGCGCGCTCGATCAGCTCGCGGGCCTGCTCGCCGTACTGGCGGCCGCGTTCTCGCGGCGGGCCCGAGATCTCGACGAGAGGCAGGGAGATGAGGCTCAATGGTGCTCCTTGGAACCTAGCCCTGTAATCTATGTTTCAGGGCCCGGGGAACTCTGTAACGCAGGTTTCCAAACTCGTTCCGTGGGAGTCAATAGCCGTAATGGAAAATTCACTCAGTCCGATCGAGCAGCTCAGAGCGGTCGTCAAACAGGTGTGGGACGAGCTGTCGCCCGCCGAGCGCGCGGTGTGCCAGTTCCTGGTCTCCGCGGCGCCCGAGCAGATCCTGTTCGCCAGCGCCCAGGAGCTGGGCACGGCCACGGGCACCAGCAACGCCACCGTGATCAGGACCATGCAGCGGCTCGGCTTCGGCGGCCTGCCAGGGCTCAAGCGGGCGCTGGCCACCGAGTTCACCTCCTCCGTCGCCCCCGACGTACGGCTGCAGCAGCGCATCAGCCACGTCGGCCACGACCTGTCCGACATCTGGACGAGGGTCTTCGACGAGGCCTTCGAACGGATCGAGCACTGCAAGCGGCTGTTCGACCAGGAGGCGTTCACCCGCGCGGTCTCGGTCGTCGCCGCGGCGGGCTCCGTGCTCGTCTACGGCGCGGGCGCCTCCGAGCCCGCCGCCCGCCACCTCGCGCTCAAGCTCGGCCGCAGGGGACACCGCGCCCGCGCCATCACCGCCACCGGCTTCGTCCTGGCCGACGAGCTGCTCTGGCTGAGCCACGGCGACGCCGTGGTGATCTTCCAGCCCGGCAGGCGGCTGAAGGAGATAGACGTGCTGATCGACCGGGCCCGCGCGGTCGGCGCGGGAGTGGTCCTGGTCTCCGACGAGCTGGGCGCCGCATTCGAGGGCAAGGTGGAGGCGGTCCTCTCCGCGCCCCACACCCCGACCGGCATCACCGCCGAGCCGCTGACCGGCATCATCGTCGCCGACGCCCTGCTGCTGGCCATCGACTCCCTCGACGAGAACCGTTCGGTGGCCTACTCCCACCAGCTGACCGGCCTACGCGAACAGCTCCTCGGCCCGAGGAGGGTCACCCCCACGGACTGATCATCCGGCAGGTCCTCCGGCAAGGCGACACACCGGCCCATGACACGACCATGCCGATCACGTGCCAAACTCAGGATCGTTTGGCCAACACCTCGATACCCAACGGAAGGTGCGTCTCGTGATCGGCTGGTTCGAAGCGGTGGTCCTCGGGCTGCTCCAAGGGCTCACGGAATTCCTGCCGATCTCCTCGAGCGCGCACATCAGGGTCGTCTCGGCCTTCTTCGGCTGGGAGGACCCGGGGGCGGCCTTCACCGCGGTCATCCAGCTCGGCACCGAGACCGCGGTGCTCATCTACTTCCGCAAGGAGCTCTGGGAGATCATCTCCACCTGGACCCGCTCCCTGTGGACGCCCTCCCTCCGCTCGGCGTTCCCCGCGCGGATGGGCTGGTACGTCATCGTGGGCACGATCCCCATCGCCGTCCTCGGCGTGACGTTCAAGGACCAGATCGAGACCGTCTTCCGCGACCTGCGCCTGATCGGCACGACCCTGATCGTCTTCGGCGTCATCCTGTGGTTCGCCGACCGCACGGCGCGCACCAAGCTGACGCTGGAGAAGCACCTGTCGTTCACCCACGCCCTGATCTACGGCTTCGCGCAGTCGCTCGCGCTGATCCCCGGAGTGTCGAGGTCGGGCGGCACGATCACGGCGGGCCTGCTGCTCGACTACCGGCGGGAGGAGGCGGCGAAGTACTCCTTCCTGCTGGCGATCCCCGCGGTGCTGTCGTCAGGCGTGCTCGAGCTGTTCGAGATCGGGGACGGGAAGGCGCCCGACTGGGGGCCGACCATCCTGGCCACGGTCATCTCGTTCGTCGTGGGCTACGCGGCGGTGGCCTGGTTCCTGAAGTACATCAGCACGCACCGCTTCACCGGGTTCGTCGTCTACCGGATCCTGCTGGGCGTCTTCGTCATCGCCGCCGTGTCATTCGGCTTGATCCCCGCCTGACCCCGCGGGGCCGGCCTCCCGGCCCCGCAGATCCCCCAGCGCGACACGGCCGGCCAGGCAGAAGATCACCGCGAACAGCGCCCACCCCGCGACGTACGCCACGGGCTCCCACACCATCTGGCGCCCCTCGAAGTAGACGGCCGCCCCCACGAGAGCCCCGGGAACGGCGCCCCACCAGCGCCGCCACCACACCTCGTGGACGACAACCTCGAATGCCACCAGCGCGACCGGTCCGAGCAGCAGCATCTTGAGATTGAGCCGCTCGGCCACGACGTACTGGAGCGCCGCCACCGCCACCGCCGACAGCGTGGTCAGCAGCACGACCGGGGCGAACGGGGCGGGCTCGTCACGGGGATCGGTCATGGCCCCATTCTGGCGAGCCGCCTTCCACCAAGGCATTCGCCTTTGGTCTACGCCGCGACGGCGGACTCCGCGACTCTGACCGGCCGGTAGGTGGCCAGCGTGAACAGCAGGGTCACCGCGCCCAGCGCGGTCGCCAGCACGGTCACACCCGCCCTGCCGTACAGGTCGAGGGCGACGCCTCCGGCGATGCCCGCCACGAACAGCCCCAGGTACTGGCTGGAGGCCAGCAGCCCGAGACCGACGGGCACGTTGCCCGGCACCGCGGCCACCGTCCTGAACTGCTGCGAGGGACCGACCAGCCAGCCGAGCGCGCCCCACGTGAACGCCCACACCAGCGCGACGCCGAGGTTGAGGTTCGCCACGGGGATGAGGCCGAGCAGCACGGTCGCCCCCGCGATGCCGATGAAGACCATCCTGCGCGGGCCGTAGGCGTCGGTGAGACGCCCGCCGACTGCGTTGCCGACCACGCCGCCGATGCCCCACGCCCACAGCACCGCCGCCAACGGCAGGTCGAACAGCGAGCCGATGTAGGTGTAGGCGGTGAAGGCGGCAGCGAAGATCAGCAACTGGGTCAGCAGAACGGCCAGCACCGCCCTGTCGGCGAGCGGGGTGAAACGGTCCCTGATCCTGGTCGAGGCGGGCAGGTGCACCTCGGGCACCACGAGCGCGACGGCCGCGAACCCGATGGCGGCGAGCACCACCACCATCCACACCGCCGCGCGCCATCCCGCGGCGCCGCCCATCCATGTCCCGAGCGGCACGCCCACCGCCGAGGCCACCGTCAGGCCGCCCATCACCACCGACAGCGCGCGGCCCCGCCGTTCCGGCTCGGACAGCGCGGTCGCCACCGCGGAGGCGACCGGGGTCACCATGGCCGCTCCCGCGGCGGCGATCACCCTGGTGCCCAGCATGAGGGCGAACGTGGGCACGAGCGCCGTCAGCGCGTTGCCCGCCGCCAGCACGCCGAGGCCGATGAGCAGCAGCCGCTTCTTCGACAGCCGGGCGGTGAGCGCGGCCAGGATCGGAGAGAGGATCGCGTAGGCAAGCGCGAACACGGTCATCAGCTGACCCGCCGCTGAGGGGGAGATGGCCAGGTCGTGGGCGATGGGCAGGACCAGGCCCGCGGTGACGAACATGCCGGTGCCCACGGAGAAGTTCCCCAGGGCAAGCGCGTACAGCTTGTGGGTCATGGGGACCAAGTTCGCCTATAGTTGGATTGTTGTCAAACTTTCAAACCGAGGGCAGGGTGATGCCATGCGCTTGCTACCTCAACCGGCGACCGAAGACATCCAGCTCACCGAGGTACTGCACGCGCTCGCCGACCCCGCGCGGCTCGACGTCATCACCCAGCTGGCCGCCGAGGCGGAGCTGACGTGCAGCGGCGTCGGCGAGTCGATCGGACTGCACAAGTCGACGATGTCCCACCACTACCGGGTCCTGCGCGAGTCGGGAGTCGTCTCCACCCGGCAGGAGGGCAGGAAGAAGTTCATGACGCTGCGTAAGGCCGACCTCGACCAGCGCTTTCCCGGCCTGCTCGACTCGGTGCTCGGCGCGGTGCGCTGATGCTGCCGGTCCACGCCGCGCTGCCCGCCCTGCTGCGGGCGCTCGACGACGACGGCCGCGCCGTACTGACCGCGCCGCCCGGCACGGGCAAGACCACGGTCGTGCCGCTCGCGCTCGCGGAGACGGGCCTGCGGGTGCTGGTCGCCGAGCCGCGCAGGCTCGCCGTGCGGGCCGCGGCGCGCCGGATGGACGTCGCCTACACCATCCGCGGCGAGCACCGCGAGGGCCGCCGCCCCGGCGTCGAGGTGGTCACCACCGGTGTGCTGCTGCAGCGGCTCCAACGCGACCAGGAACTGCCGGGCGTCGACGTCGTCATGATCGACGAGTGCCACGAACGGCACCTCGACGCCGACACCGCCCTCGCCTTCCTGCTCGACGTCCGCGAGACGCTCCGACCCGACCTGCGCCTGCTCGCCGCCTCCGCCACCGCCGACACCACGCCATGGTCGCGGCTGCTCGGCGACGCTCCCGTGATCTCCGCCTCCGGCGTCGCCCACCCCCTCGAGATCGTCTGGGCGCCGCCGCCGCGGCCCGTCGCGCCACCACACGGCCTGCGCGTCGACCCCGCACTGCTGGCCCACGTGGCCCACGTCGTACGGCGGGCGCTGGCCGAGCGGGAAGGAGACGTGCTGTGCTTCCTGCCCGGCGTCGGTGAGATCTCCCGGGTGGCCGGGATGCTCGACACGTCCTTCGACGTCCTCCAGGTGCACGGCCAGGCGCCCGCCCACGTCCAGGACGCGGTCCTCAGACCAGCCTCGACCAGGCGCGTCGTGCTGGCCACGTCCGTCGCCGAGTCCAGCCTGACCGTGCCGGGCGTGCGGGTGGTCGTGGACTCCGGGCTGGCCAGGGAACCGCGGACCGACCACGCCCGAGGACTCGGCTCGCTGACCACCGTCCACGTCTCCCGCGCCTCCGCCGACCAGCGGGCAGGACGCGCCGGACGCGAAGGGCCTGGCACCGTCTACCGGTGCTGGACCGAGGCCACCCACGCACGGCTAGCGCCGCAGGCGCCGCCGGAGATCCTCCTGGCCGACCTGACAGGGTTCGCGTTGCAGGCGGCGTGCTGGGGTTCACCCGACGCCTCCGACCTCGCCCTGCTCGATCGCCCACCGGCCGCCGCGATGGCCGCCGCGACCCGCACTCTCCGCAGCCTCGGCGCCGTCGAACCACTCGACGAGGATGCCGGCGCGTGGCCGCCCTCAGACGACGTCCTCGACGACGGGCGCGGGGGTGACCGGCCGCCTTCGGATGACATCGTCGACGACGGGCGCGGGGGTGACCGGCCGCCGCAGAACGGCCACCCGGCCGCCGGCCCGTCCGACGCCGCCCGTCTCGAGGCCGCCCCTCGAGAGAACGGCGGCATCGAAAAGGACCCCCTGGGCAGCGGCAGCGCCTCGGACAGCGGAATCCCCCCGGACAGCGGCATCGCCCCGGACAGCGGCATCGAAGACGGCGGCATTCCCTCGGACAGCGGCGTCGAAGACGGCGGAGGCGGAGGCGGCCCGTCGCGTGATCGGGTTCAGCGGCGTGACCGGATTCAGCGGAACGGGAGGCCGGGAGAAACCCCGGCGAGCGAACTGCCCGAGAGCGAACTGCCAGCGGGTGAGCGCCCAGCAGGCGGGACTCCGGGAGGGACGAGGCCAGCAGGCGGCACTCCGGCAGACGGCACTCCGGAAGGGACGAGGCCGACAGGCGGGACTCCGGCAGGGACAAGGCCGGCAGGCGGAAGCCCGGCGGGTGGGGTGGTGCGGCGGGTTCGGGTGACCGACAGAGGGCGGCGGATGGCCGCGGCGGGGGTGCACCCGCGCCTGGCCAGGGCCCTCCTCGACGCGGGCCCGCGCGCCGCCGAGGTGGTGGCGCTCCTGTCCGACCAACTCCCCCGGGACGCCGGTGACGACCTCGTCGACGTCTGGAGGAAGGCCGCCCGCGACCGCGACCCCCGATGGGCCCGCGAGGTCAAACGCCTCACCAACGCCAGGATCCAGGGCCCCGACGACGAGGCGGCGGGCCTGGCGGTCGCCATGGCCTTCCCCGAGCGGGTGGCCCGCAGGAGCGGCGGCGGCTACCTCATGGCCTCGGGCACCAGGGCCCAACTCCCGGAAGGTTCAAGGCTCGGCACCGCCGAATGGCTGGCCATCGCCGTCGCCGACCGTCCCACCGGCGCCGCCTCCGCCAGGATCAGACAGGCCGTCGTGATCGACGAGAGCATCGCCAGGCGGGTCGTGCCGGTGACCGTACAGGAGGAGGTGGGCTGGCGCCGCGGCGACGTCTCCGCCCGCGTCGTGGAACGGCTCGGCGCCATCGAGTTGTCCGTCAGCCCGCTGAAGGACGCCGACGTCCGACCGGCCCTCCTGCACGGCCTGCGCACGGAGAACGTCCTCACCTGGACCAGGGAAGCGGTCGCCGTCAGGGACAGGATGGCGTTCTGCCATCGCGCCATCGGCGACCCGTGGCCGTCGATGGACGACCTGATCGACCTCGCCGACCAGTGGCTCGAACCCGAGCTCTCCCGCGCGCGCCGCCGCGCCGACCTCGAACGGCTCGACGTGGCCGCCGCGCTCAAACGGCTGGTCCCGTGGAGCCGCCGCCTGGACGACGACGCGCCCTCGCACATCGAGGTACCCAGCGGCTCCAGGATCCGCGTCGACTACTCGGGCGAGCAGCCGGTGCTGGCCGTCAAACTGCAGGAACTGTTCGGGTGGCAGGAGGCGCCGCGCGTGTCCGGCGTCCCGCTGCTGATCCACCTGCTGTCTCCGGCGGGACGGCCCGCCGCCGTCACCTCCGACCTGGCCTCCTTCTGGCGGGACGGCTACCGCGCCGTCCGCGCCGAACTGCGCGGCCGCTATCCCAAGCACCCGTGGCCGGAGGACCCGCTCACCGCGACCCCCACCCGCCGCGCCAAACCCCGCTGACCCCAACACCGGGAACGGCGCGTTAGCTGGGCCGATCATCACGCCCCGAAACAACCGCGCGCTGGGTCCGGACGGGACCGTGGTCGGACGGAGCCACCCGACAACCCGCCGGTCGGCCCAGGTCACCCGACAACCGCCCGGTCGACCCGGAGCCACCCGACAACCCACCGATCGACCCAGGATCACCCGACAACCGGCCGATCGACCGCAGACAGGCAGCGACCCGTCGGTTCTGGCAGGTGCAGGTTGGGGGCGACGTTACGGCGGCGGCCGGAGTCCTGCTGGAGCACGCGTGGTGGACGGGCGGTCACCGGTGACCGCGGTGGGCTTGGCCGGGCTTGCCGTACGGACTGGAAGGGATGGACGGACTGGAAGGGATGGACGGGCTGGAAGGGATGGACGGGCTGGAAGGGATGGACGGGCTGGAAGGGATGGACGGGCTGGAAGGGATGGACGGGTTGAAAGGGATGGACGGGTTGGGCGTGGCGGAGATGGAAGGAGCAGACGGGGCAGGAGGGGTCGGAGCCGGCGGGGTGGAGGGGACGGAATGGGTGGTGAGGTGGGCGGCGAGCAGCAGCAGGTAGGGCTCGCCGCCGGGCGGGGCGACCAGCTGGAGGCCGATGGGCAGTCCGCTGGAATGGCTGCCGTAAGGCAGCGACAGGGCGGGCCAGCCCGCCAGGTTCCACGGGGCGGTGGCGGGGCCGCTGCGGACGTTGACCAGGACGTTGCGCAGCAGCCCGCGCGAGCCCCAGCGGTCCGCGGGCGGCGGGAGCGTGGCCAGGGTCGGGGTGAGTAGCACGTCGGCGTTGCCGAACCACTGGTCGGCGCCGTAGTCGCGCCAGCGTTCGCGGACCCTGCGGCCGTCTAGGCCGAACCTGCCCAGCACGCGGCCCGCGCGGGCCAGGGCGCGGGTGCGGCGCTCCATGAGCCCCCTGTCCAGGTGGGCGGCCTCGTCGGCCGCGCACGCCAGCCACGTCGCGACGGCCGACGGCCCGAGTTCGGCGGGCAGCCGCTCCGGGTGTTCGACGACGGTGTGACCGGCTTCGCGCAGCCGTTCGGCGGCGGCGACGGTCGCCTGGGCGAACTCCGCGTCCATGCCGAACCCCGGCGGCAACGGCTGCGGCGCGTAGGCGACGCGCAGGCCGGGCCGTACCGGCGCGAGGGCGCGGGGCGGTCTGAGCAGCCAGTCGTCGTCCTCGGAGTCCTCATCGTCGTCCTCGGGTAACGCGGGCGGCCATTCCCTCCATGCGGTGGCGAGGCCCGGCTCGCCCGCCAGCACCGACAGCGCGAGCGCCAGGTCGGCGGCCGAGCGTGCCAGCGGCCCGTTCTCCGACATTCCCCGCCAGTCACGCGTGGGCGGCGGCACCACACCGGGGCCGGGCTTGAGCGTGAACACCCCGCAGCCGGCGGCCGGGATCCTGAGCGAGCCGAGCCCGTCGTTCCCGAGCGAGACGGGCACCATGCCCGCGGCCACCGCCGCCGCGCTCCCGCTCGACGAACCGCCTGCCGTGCGCGCGGGGTCGTGCGGGTTCCTGACCGTCCCGAACGCGCTGTCACCCACCCCGACCAGGCACAGCTCGGGCACGTTCGTCAGCCCGACCACGACCGCGCCGGCCGCCCGCAGCCGCGCCACCGCCGGGTGGTCCCCCTGCGCGAGCGCCGCCGACGTCGCCCTCGACCCGTTGCGCGAGCACTCGCCCTCGACCGCCAGGTTGTCCTTCACCGCGACGGGCACGCCCGCCAGCGGCAGCGCGTCCAGATCCGCCCTCTTCTGTACGGCGCGCGCCTCGTCGACCGCCTGCTCCCTGACGATCCTGAACGCGCCGACCTCGACATCCCGTTCGGCGATCGCGCGGAGATGCTCCTCGACGACCGCGATGGCCGATGCCTCCCCCTGGCGTACGGCCGCCGCGATCTCGATCGCGGACCTGCCTGCCCACACCATGAACCGATTCTGTCCTCAGCGGAAGGCGTCCACCAGAGGCGGCGTCCGGCTACTATCCGTCACGGTCCCGATGGGGGCTCACGGGGGACGGCGGAGCCGCAGGGCCGGCGGGGTCACGACCGGGGCTCCCTGCCCGCCTGCCTCAGCGCCAGGCGCAGCGCGTACTCGATCTGCGCGTTGACGCTCCGCAGGTCGTCCGCGGCCCACTTGGCGATCGCCTCGTGGACCGCTGGATCGAGCCGGAGCAGGAGCTTCTTCCGCTCGGACGCTCGTGCGCCCCGCGTCGTCGGACCCTGCTCGTCGTCCGTGTCAGGCATACAGGCTGCCGGTGTTCACCACCGGCTGGGTCGCCCGGTCGCCGCAGAGCACGACCAGGAGGTTGGACACCATCTGCGCCTTGCGCTCCTCGTCCAGGTCGACCACGCCCTCGGCGGCCAGCCGGTCGAGCGCGAGCTGGACCATCCCGACCGCGCCCTCGACGATGCGCGTGCGCGCCGCGACGACCTGGGCGGCCTGCTGCCGTACGAGCATGGCCTGCGCGATCTCGGGGGCGTAGGCGAGGTGGGTGATGCGGGCCTCCAGCACTTCGACGCCCGCCAGCTCCGTCCGGTCCCGCAGCTCCGTCGTCAGCTCGGTGGCCACCTCCGCGCCCTCACGCAGGCTGGTCCGGTCGGGCTCGTGCGAGTCGTACGGGTGCGTGGTGGCCAGGTGCCGCACCGCGGCCTCCGACTGGATCGCGACGTACTCCTCGTAGTCGTCGACGGAGAACGTCGCCCTCGCCGTCTCCACGACCTTGTAGACGACCACCGCGGCGATCTCCACCGGGTTGCCGTCGGCGTCGTTGACCTTGAGCTTGGCCGTCTCGAAGTTGCGCACCCTGAGTGTGATCTTACGCTTGCTGGTGAACGGCAGGACCCACTGGAACCCCGCGTCGGCGATCGAGCCCACGTAGCGTCCGAGGAACTGGACGACCTTGGCCTCGTTGGGGTTGATCACGGTGAAGCCGGTCAGGACGACGACCGCCACCACGGACCACGCGATCGCGAGGACGGCCGTCATGGCCTCGCCCCTTCCCAGGCCGACGACGGCGGCCAGGGCGCCCAGCACGATCAGCACGGCGAGGACGAGGAAACCGTTCAGCCGGAAAGCTCTTCTCTCCATCCACATCCTCCTGGTATCGAAGTGATATCACCACGATAGCTCACCCGGCAGCGCGGCGCGCACCCCCAAGCAGCCCGCGGCGGTCGTCTGGCCTCGACCCGGGCCTCTTCCTCGAGCGATCGCTGAATGTCGGTGGTCTCTGCTGGGATGAGCGCGACATGACCGATGTGCAGGAGTGCCCCGTGAACCATGACGTCTGGAAGCCGTTCTTGAAGCGCTGGAGTGAGGAGTGGCTCGCGGTCCACGACGTGGAGCCACGCTCGGCGTTCGAGGAGCCGGTCATCGACGGTTGGCTGGGCTTCCCGCCTGCCTCCGCCGCGCAGGTGGCCGCGGCCGAGGCGCGGCTGGGCCGCAGGCTGCCGCCGTCGTTGCGTGAGTTCCTCCTGGTGACCGATGGCTGGCGGGACGCCGGCTCGTTCGTCAACCGGCTCCGCGGCGCAGACGAGCTCGGGTGGCTGCGTGACCTGGACCCGATGTGGGCCGAGATCTTCGAGGACGTCTACGGAGAGGAGGACGAAAGCGGCGAGCTTGCCATGCTGCGGCGGGCCTTGCTGATCTCGCTGGAGGCGGACGCGGGCATCCTGTTCCTCGACCCGGAAGACGTGGATGAGCACGGAGAATGGGCCGCCTACGAGCTGTTCTCATGGAGGGCCACGGGCCCGGAACGGCACGTCTCCTTCTACGAGCTGATGTACGACCTTCATGCCGGCTTCCACGCGCTGGACCGCCCGCAGTGTCAGACCCAGCGTGAGTGGGACGCGAGAATCGAGCAAGCCCGCCGGTCGAGCCTGGCGGGTGAGGTCGACGGGCCGCTAGCGGTGCTGGAGGAGGCCGCGCGATTCGGCCGCGACCGCGCCGAGGTCCTGCTGTTCCAGATGGCGGTCATGCTGGGCTCCACCGACGCAGGTGAACGGATCGAGTCGGCATTGAGGCGTGGCGACGCTCCTAGCCGGCACCTCGACGCTCCCCTCCTCTTGGCCGAGGTCCTGCCTGTCCTCTTCGCCGAGCACGAGCGCATCGACGATGGGTGCCGTTCCCGTTCCACTCTCGCCAGGTTGGCGGAGCACGGGCCCGAACCTGTCCAGCGACTGATCGCCGACTACCGGCGGCAGGCGAGCGCGCTGGGCTTCCAGGTTCGGTTCGGCGGCACGGAGTTCGACGCCGCGGTGCGCGCCGCGACCGCCGACCCCGTCCGGGACGATGCCTGGCCGCGCCTACGAGACGCCCTCTCGATGTGGCGTCCGCGAAGCGACGACCATCTCGCCCCCATCGCCCTGCTGGCCGACCCCCAGGTAGCTCGGCTGATCACGCCGGAGCGAGGGCGAGAGATCCTCGCCATGCGACGCGGGTGACGGCTCTGATCAGGCACGCCGGCTCCTCAGGATCCCGCACGATCGAAGATCCCCGAAGAGGGTGGCCGGGGTCAGAGGCCCATGGGGATCGGTTCGGCGGGGAGGCCGTCCGTCAGGAGCGACCGGAGCCTGTCGGCGAGGGCGCGCGGCGAGAAGACCTCTTCACCGCCGTGGGCCGCGATGTCGGCGACCGTCCACCACCGGAAGCGGGTGATGTTCTCTGCGGCCAGTTGCCGGTCCGTCCACGACCCGCGGGGCGCGAAGCGCGGCGTCCGGATCAGGAAGTAATCATTGATCACGCCGTCATGCCCGTCCGCGTAGTCCGGGCCCCGTACCTCCTGATGCCACACGTGGAGGGGATCGTCGCGCAGAGCGAGACCGACTTCCTCGTCCAGTTCGCGCCGAAGAGCCGTGAGATCGGACTCACCGGGTTCCACCCCGCCGCCCGGCATCGCCCACACGACGGGCCCGCCCCTGGACGTCAGATCGTGGCAGCAAAGGAGTACGTGGTCATCCTCATCGACCAGGATGGCCCTGACCGACCGGCGCAGCTCTAATCTCGGCACGCCGAAACCCTACCGAAGCGGCGTCGACAGGTGAGGCGAAGCGAAGGCCCGAACCTGTGGAAAACCACAGGTCTATCCGGGTATGCGCATCATTACGGCGGCCAGGCGACGGAACCTAACGTTCCTGCCCATGACGGGAAAGTTCTTCGACGTCCCACGCCGCGTGCTGGCGGGGATGTCAGCCCTGCTCGCGCTGGCCGGAGTGATCATATTGACCGCGATGACGGACAGCACGGCGCAGCCGCGCCCCGCCTCCGCGCCGGGCGGGGAGTTCAGCGCCGAACGGGCGCTCGCCCACCTCGAGAGCTTCGCCGCCGTGCCGCGCCCCCTCGGCAGTCCCGCAGGCGACCGGGCCAGGGACTACCTGGCTGGGCAACTGCGCGCGGCGGGACTCGAGGTCGGGATCCAGCGTTCCGTCGGGGCGTGGTCGTCGACGGGCCTGGCGACGTTCGGCCAGGTGGACAACATCGTGGCCACCCTGCCCGGCACGGACTCGACGGGCACCGTGCTGATCGCCGCGCACTACGACTCCGCGGCCATGGGACCGGGCGCCTCGGACGACGGCGCGGCGGTCGCGGCGATGGTGGAGACCGTGCGGGCGCTGCGGGCGGGCGGCGGGCTGCGTAACGACGTGGTCCTGCTGATGTCGGACGGCGAGGAGGACGGCGTGCTGGGCGCCGAGGCGTTCGTCCGGGAGCACCCGCTGGGCCGCAAGGGCGGCGTGCTGCTGAACTGGGAGGCCCGCGGGGTCGGCGGCCCCTCGCTGATGTTCCAGACCTCGAGGAACAACGCGGGGCTGGTAGAAGCGTTCGTGAACGGCGTGCCGCGTCCGCGCGGCGACTCCTCGATGGGCGAGCTGTACCGGCTGCTGCCGAACAACACCGACTTCACCCCGCTGACCAAGGCCGGGTTCACCGGCTTGAACTTCGCCTACATCGAGGGCTCCTCGCACTACCACACCGCCGGCGACTCCATCGCGAACCTCGACCGCGGCAGCCTGCAGCACCACGGCGAGAACATGCTGGCGCTCACCCGAGCCCTGGGCGACGCCGATCTGCCCGCGCTGGCCTCCGACCACGACGTCACCTACTTCAGGGTCTTCGGGACCATGGTCACCTACCCTGGCGGGCTCGTCTGGCCGCTGGCTGTGCTCGCCGTACTCGCGGTGGCGGGGCTGGCGCTGCTCGCGCGCCGGATGCGGCTGGCCGGCGTTCCCCGCCTGCTCGCCGCAGCCGTCTCGGCCGTCGTGCCGCTCGTGGTGTCGGTGGTCCTGGCGCAGGCGCTGTGGGAGCTGCTGGTGGCCTGGCGGCCCGAGTACGACGGGATGGGCGGGCTGCTGCACCGCCCGCAGGGGTTCCAGGCGGCCATCGTGGCCCTGTCAGGTCTGGCGCTGCTGAGCTGGTACCTGCCGCTGCGGCGCAGGCTCGGGCCCGCGGCGCTGGCCGTCGGCGCGCTGGTATGGCCGGCCGGGCTCGGCGTGCTGTGCGCCCAGGCCGCGCCTGGGGCGTCCTACATGTTCGCGCTGCCCGCGCTGTCCTGCGCGCTCGGCGGGCTGGCCGCTCTCCTGCTTCCCGGGCCCGTGTGGGGGCGGGTCGCCGCGACGACGCTGGGCACGGCGACGGCCGCGATGCTGCTGCCCGCCCTGGCGGGGAACGCCTTCGACGGGATGGGGCTCGCGCTCGGCGGCGCGCCGGGGTTCGTGCTGGCGCTGTTCGGGCTGACGGCGCTGCCGGTCGTGGAGCTGTTCCTGCCCGGACCCGACCGCGGGCCGGGCCGCGGCATCATGGCCACCGTGCCCCTGGCGGCCGCGGGACTCGCGGTGGTGCTGACCGGCGCGGGACTGGTGACGGACCGGTTCGACGCCGAGCATCCGCGGCGCACCCATCTGGCGTACGTCATGGACGCCGACACCCGCGACGCGCGGTGGGTCAGCGCCGACACCGATCCCGGCGAGTGGACCAGGCGGTACGTGTCCGGACGCGACGTCACGGCGCTGCCCGAGGGATACGCGCGGGGCACGCTGTGGACCGGCGCCGCACCGGCGGTCCAGGCCGACGGCCCCAGAGTCTCCGTGCTCGCACGCCGCGGGGACACGTTCAGGCTGCGCGTGACCGCCGGGCGGGGCGCGCGCTCGGTCACGCTGCGACTCGATCAGCCGATCACGGAGGTGACGGCGTCGGCCGCCGAGATGGACGCGGTGACCGTCCCCGTCTCGGGCACGCGGGTCAACACCTGGCCGGCCGAGATCCGCTTCCGCGGCATTCCCGCCAAGGGCGCGCTGATCACGGTACGGGTGCCGGGCGCGGGCCGGGTCCGCCTCACCGCGATCGCCGAGACGGACGGCCTGGCCGCGGTGCCCGGCTTCACCCCCCGGCCGCCGGGCCTGGTGGCGGCCACCCGCGAAGACGGCGACCTCATCGCGATCACCCGCACCTTCACCCTGTGACCCCGGCCGCCCTGCGATCTTCCCCGGCCTCACCTGCCGCAATTCAGGCATGTTCGTTGTCACAGTGACCTACACGGCACCGCTGAAAGACGTGGATCAGTGGCGGCTCGGCCCACGGCGACTGGCTGAACGAGCTCATCTCACGACGGCTGTTTCTCGTGGCCGGGCACCAGGTGCCCTTGACCGGCGGCGTCTGCCGCCACCCGGCCCAAGGCCGTGCGTCGGGTGGCGGCGGGCGTGCCGTCCCTTAGACGCCCGCCGGATGCCAGACCGTCTTGGTCTCCAGGAAGGCCGTCATCCGGCCGATTCCCGGGTCCGCGCCCCAGTCGCCCTCAGCGGGCCTGAGCACGCGCTTGAGGTTCTCGGCCGCCTCCTGCTCGCAGCGTAGCGCCAGGTCCGTGTCCGTCACCCCGGTCAGGTCGAGCCCGTTGACGTCCATGTGGGCCGCCAGCCACGGCGCGATCTCGGCCTGGTGCCCCGTGAGGACGTTGACCACCCCGCCGGGCAGGTCGGAGGTGGCCAGCACCTCGGCCAGCGTGATAGAGGCCAGCGGTGACCGTTCCGACGCCACGACCACGCACGTGTTGCCCGTGACGATGACCGGTGCGACGACGGAGACGAGCCCGAGCAGCGGGTCAGCGGGCGCGATCACCGCGACCACTCCGGTCGGCTCGGGCGAGGACAGGTTGAAGTACGGCCCTGCCACGGGGTTGGCCGACCCCCGCACCGAGGCGATCTTGTCGGACCAGCCCGCGTACCAGACGAGCCGGTCGATGGCCGCGTCCACCTGCTCGAGCGCCGCCTTCTTCCCGCCGCCGATCTCCTCGGCGAACTGGGCGCGGCGGCCTTCCAGCATCTCGGCGACGCGGTAGAGGATCTGCCCCCTGTTGTACGGCGTGGCCGACGACCATCCGGGGAACGCCTTGCGCGCGGCCGTCACGGCGTCGCGCGCGTCCTTGCGCGAGGCCCTGGACGCGTTGGCCAGGAAGTCGCCCTTCGGGGACGTCACGACGTACGACCTTCCGCTCTCGGAGCGCGGGAACGCCCCGCCGATGAACAGCTTGTAGGTCTTGCGAACAGTCAGCCTGCTCATCGCTTCTCCTCCGCCGGCCGTACGGGAACGAAGATCTGACCGCAGCGGCTGACTCCGCAGCGGTGGGCGAACCAGCCGGTCCGCACGGGGCGGCCCGCGCGGGCGTAGGCGTGGCCGCGGGTGGCGTGGGCGCGCCTGGCCCGCCTGCGCCGCAGGCGATGATCACACATCAAGGTAGGCCTCCAGACCCGCGAGACCGCCTTCACGGCCGTACCCCGACTCCTTGTAGCCGCCGAAGGGCGAGGTCGGGTCGAACTTGTTGAAGGTGTTGGCCCAGACGACGCCGGCCCGCAGCCGGTCGGCCATCCACAGGATGCGCGACCCCTTCTCCGTCCACACGCCGGCGGACAGGCCGTAGGGCGTGTTGTTGGCCTTCTCGACGGCTTCGGCCGGGGTGCGGAACGTCAGCACCGACAGCACGGGGCCGAAGATCTCCTCGCGGGCCACGCGGTGCGACTGCGCCACCCCCGTGAAGATCGTCGGGGGGAACCAGAAGCCCTTGTCGGGCAGCGGGCAGACGGGCGACCAGCGTTCGGCGCCCTCCGCCTCCCCCGCCTGCGACAGTTCCTTGATCTTGGCGAGCTGCTCGGCGGAGTTGATCGCCCCGATGTCGGTGTTCTTGTCCAGCGGGTCGCCGAGGCGGAGCGTGGACAGCCGGCGCTTGAGCGAGTCGAGCAGTTCGTCCTGGACCGACTCCTGCACCAGGAGCCGCGATCCCGCGCAGCACACGTGTCCCTGGTTGAAGAAGATGCCGTTGACGATGCCTTCGACCGCCTGGTCGATCGCGGCGTCGTCGAAGACGATGTTGGCGGCCTTGCCGCCGAGCTCCAGCGTGAGCTTCTTCGACGTGCCGGCCACCGTACGGGCGATGATCCTGCCCACTTCGGTGGACCCGGTGAAGGCGACCTTGTTGACGTCGGGGTGCGCGACGACGGCGGCGCCGGTCTCGCCCGCGCCGGTGACGATGTTGACGACGCCGGGCGGCAGCTCGGCCTGCTGGCAGATCTCGGCGAACAGCAGCGCGCTCAGCGGCGTGGTCTCGGCGGGCTTGAGCACCACCGTGTTGCCGCACGCCAGGGCGGGGGCGATCTTCCAGGCCAGCATCAGCAGCGGGAAGTTCCACGGGATGACCTGGCCCGCCACGCCCAGCGGCCGGTCGCCGAAGCCGGCGTAGGCGAGCTTGTCGGCCCAGCCCGCGTAGTAGAAGAAGTGCGCGGCGACGAGCGGCACGTCGACGTCCCGCGACTCGCGGATCGGCTTGCCGTTGTCCAGCGACTCCAGGACGGCCAGTTCCCGCGCCCGCTCCTGGATGATCCTGGCGATCCTGAAGAGGTACTTGGCGCGCTCGGAGCCGGGCAGTGACGACCAGACGCCGAACGCCTTGCGGGCCGCCTGCACCGCCCGGTCCACGTCGTCGGAGGAGGCCGAGGCGATCTCGGCCAGCGTCTCCTCGGTGGCCGGGTTGACCGTCTTGAACGCGGGCCCTGTGCCGTCCACGAACTCGCCGTTGATGAACAGCCCGTACGACGCCTTGATGTCGACGACGTCACGCGACTCGGGTGCGGGGGCGTACTCGAACACCATCGTCATCAGTCCAGGGTGAAGTAGTCGGGACCGGCGTACCGGCCTGTGGCGAGCTTCTGCCGCTGCATGAGCAGGTCGTTCAGCAGCGAGGAGGCGCCCAGCCTGAACCAGTCGGGGTTCAGCCAGTCCTCGCCGACGGTCTCGTTGACCAGCACGAGGTTCTTGATCGCGTCCTTGGTCGTGCGGATCCCGCCCGCGGGCTTCACACCGACCTGGCGGCCGGTCTGTGCCCGGAAGTCGCGCACGGCCTCGAGCATGACCAGCGTCACCGGCAGCGTGGCCGCGGGGGCGACCTTGCCGGTGGAGGTCTTGATGAAGTCGGCTCCGGCGATCATCGCCAGCCACGAGGCGCGCCGTACGTTGTCGTAGGTCGCCAGCTCGCCCGTCTCCAGGATCACCTTCAGGTGGGCGTCGCCACAGGCGGCCTTCACCGCGACGATCTCCTCGAACACCTTCACGTAGTCGCCGGACAGGAACGCGCCCCTGTCGATCACCATGTCGATCTCGTCGGCGCCGGCGGCGACGGCCAGCGCGGTGTCGCTCACCTTCACCTCGAGCGAGGAGCGGCCGCTGGGGAACGCGGTGGCCACCGAGGCGACCTTCACCCCCGAGCCGCGCAGCGCCTCGACCGCCACCGGCACCAGGTCGGGATAGACGCAGACCGCGGCCACCTTCGGCGCTCCCGCGGCGGTGTACATCGCCTTGGTGCACATCGCCTTGACCTTGCCGGCGGTGTCGGCGCCCTCCAGGGTGGTCAGATCGACCATGGAGATGGCCAGGTCGATGGCCTCCGCCTTGGCGGTCGTCTTGATGGAGCGGGTGGACAGCATCGCCGCCCGCTGGTCCGCGCCCACCCGGTCGACACCGGGCAGGCCGTGCAGGAAGGCTCGCAGAGTGGCATCGGAGGAGGCCACGTCCACGAGCGAGGTAGTCACAGTTGACACCATCACAGCATCGCCGACCGGGACGGGTAGTTCCAAACCGGACCTGCCGGAATGTTCATTGATAGGTCAGCACCAATTGCCGTACCCCCGTGGGGGCTCCGATCTCCACCGTCGCCCACATCCGCGTGGTGCCCGGCACGTTGGTCAACCCTCTGATCTCCGTGCGCGGCGCGCCGGGCGAACGCAAAGGGATCTCCGACCACGCGCCGTCGACGAAGCGGACAAGCGCCCCCGACTGCCGTGGCCGTGCCGCGCCTAGCCACAGTCCGCTCCCTCCGTCGGTGGCCACGTATGTATAGGTGGTCGAGAGCGCGCGGTGGTCGAGCCGCTGCCATGACGTGCCGTCCCAGCGCAGGACGACCGCCTCGAGCGGCAGGCCGCCCACCGTGATCGCCCCGACCGCGTACCCCAGCCCCTCGTACGGCATGGCGATGTCGTTGAGCTCCAGGTAGCCGCCCATGGGCAGTTCCATCGCAGGAAGCGGCGTGCGCGTCCACTGCCTGCCGTTCCACCGCAGGATGGAGGCGACGCGCTCGCCGTCGTAGCCGAGCTTGTCCTCGCCGGGGCTGCTCAGCGCCCACACCTCCCGCGCGGACACGGCGGCGAAGTCGCTGATCGGGTACGGCGCGGCCACCGTCTGCCATGCCGTACCGGACCAGTGCCAGAGCTCGTCCGTCATGCCGCGCGGCCCGAACCTGAGCCCCGCCGCCCAGCAGTCGCCGGCGCCCGTGGACGCCGCGGCCGTCACATGCGCGGACTCCACGGCGATCGGCAGGCTGCTCCACTGTCCCTCCACGAACCGGTAGACCTCGATCTGGTCGGGATTGTCGGCGAACCTCCAGCTCACCCCAGGTCCTGGGGAGGTGACCAGGTACGGCATGGCCTGATCGGCCTCGTCCTGCCATGTCACGCCGTTCCACCGCATGAGCGGCAGTCCCGGGCGGATGACCCACGCGTCGTCCGGGCCGGTGGCGCCCACCTCGCCCACACCACCCCAGACGCTTGCCTCAGCCGTGGCCGAGACGCGCCATTCGCGGTCCTGAGCTGCGACGGGGACGCCCGCGACGAGCAGCGCGCCTACCGTCGCGGCGATCATCCATAGCTTCACGCCGCACCATCGTGGCCTGTCTAAGGCGGCACTCAGGCGTGTCCTAGGTAGTCCTAAGCCGAAGGTTCGGCAGAGATAAGGCATCCGACCGATGCCGCGGGGTGGGCCTTAGGGCGAATCTTAAACATGTCAGCAAAGAGCAGGAGAAAGCAGCTATGAACCCCGAACTTGAGTACCAGCTCATCCAGTCCCACACGCAGGAGCTCCGCCAGGCGGCCGCCGCCCACCGTCGAGTACGGGAGGCCCAGAAGTCCGGCGAGACCGAGCGTCGCCACCGCTCGGTCTTCGGCAAGCTCCGCAAGGCATGACCACCGCAAGAGAGCCCGGCCGCATCCTCCCTCGCGGCCGGGCCTCACAACCCCCCTAATCACCAAGGGTCATATGACATGCTTGAGGACGTGTTGGGGCGTTCCGTAAGTCCAGTCTTCGTCGGACGGGAAGCAGAGCTGTCGGTCCTGACCGAGTCCTTCGACGAGGCCCGCAAGGGCGCGGCGACCGCCGTGCTGCTGGGTGGAGAAGCAGGAGTCGGCAAGACCAGGCTGGTGCAGAGTTTCGCCGAGTGTGCCGCGAACGACGGCGCGCACGTGCTGTTCGGTGGTTGCGTCGAGCTGTCCACCGACGGTTTGGCGTACGCCCCTTTCACCGCCGCGCTGCGCCAGCTCGTCCGCGAGATGGGCACAGCCAGGATCGGCGCGCTGCTGCCTGACGGCGCGGAGCGCGACCTGGCCAGGCTGCTGCCCGAATTCGGGGAGCCGAGCGCCGACGGCGAGACCGACACCGGCAGGGCCAGGCTCTTCGAGCAGTTCCTCACGCTGCTGGAACGGCTGGCCGAGTCGCGGCCCGTCGTCCTGCTCGTCGAGGACATCCACTGGGCCGACAGGTCCAGCCGCGACCTGATCGCCTTCCTGAGCCGTAACCTGCGCGAGTCGCAGCTGCTCATGGTCCTGACCTACCGCTCGGACGACCTGCACCGCCAGCATCCCCTCCGGCCCGTCCTGGCCGAGCTGGGCAGGGTGGCGGGCGTGATGCGGCTCGACCTGCCGCGCCTGTCGCGCGACGAGGTGGCCGCGCAGATGGCCGGCATCCTCGGCGCCACCCCGCAGTACTCCCGCATCGAGACCGTCTACCAGCGCAGCCAGGGCATCCCGCTGTTCGTCGAGGCCCTGATGGAGTGCGACGACGGCGCGGGCGAGGTGCCCGACTCCCTCACCGACCTCATCCTCGGCTCGGTCGAACGCCTCCCCGAGGACACCCAGCGGGTCCTGCGCATCGCCGCCGCGGGCGGCATCCGCGTCGGCCACGCTCTTCTCTCGGCGGTCAGCGGGCTGTCCGACATCGACCTGGAGACGGCGCTGCGCCCCGCCATCGCGGGCAACGTGCTGCAGATCGCCGACAACCGGGCCTACGTCTTCAGGCACGCGCTGATCCGAGAAGCCGTCCACGACGAACTCCTGCCAGGCGAGCACCAGCGCCTGCACGCGCGCTACGCCGAGGAGATCTCCCGCGACCGCGCTCTCGTGCCGCCCGGCAGGGCGGCCGTCGAGATCGCCCACCACTGGTACGGCGCGCGTGACGACCAGTGGGCGCTCATCTCGGCATGGGAGGCGGCGCAGAAGTCGTTCCGGGCGTTCGCCTACACCGAGGCCATCCCCCTGCTCGAACGCGTCCTCATGCTGTGGGACAAGGTGCCAGGCGCCTGCGGCGACATCGGCGTGGACCACACCGCCGTGCTCGAACGCGCCTCGGAGGCCAGCCACGCCTGCGCCGACATCGACAGGGGCGTGAAGTTCGTCAAGGCCGCGCTCGACCAGCTCGACGAGCGCGCCGAACCCGAGCGGGTGGCCGCCCTACTGGTCCGCTGGGGCAACCTCCAGCTGGCCAAGGCCAAGCCCGGCGCGATGGAGAAGTTCAAGCACGCTCTCAGCCTGGTCCCCGAGCCCGGGCCCGCCCGCGCCGACGTGCTGGTGAAGCTCAGCCGCCACCTCATGCTCACCGGCGAGCTCGCCGAGGGCACCGCGCTCGCCGAGGAGGGCCTGGCGCTGGCCAGGACACTCGGGCTCCAGGTCATCGAGGGCGACCTGATCATGAACCTGGCCCTCGGGTACTCCCTCGACGGCGAGATCGAGCGCACCTTCGAGGCGAACCTGCGTGCCATGCGCATCGGCGAGCAGGTCGGCTCGGGCCAGCTCGTCCTGCGCGCGATGGCCAACAACGTCGACGCGCTGAACGAGCTCGGCCGCTCCGCCGAAGCCATCGAGCTGGCCCGCGAGGGTGAGGTGCTGGCCAAGAAATACGGCAGGGTACGGGCCTCAGGCACGTTCATCCTCAACAACCTCGCCGAATGCCTGGAGTCGCTCGGCAGGTGGGACGAGGCCGTGCAGGTCATCGAGCACGCGCTCAGCCTCGGACCCACCATCAGCACCCGCTACCACCTCATGCGCGCCCGCGCCGACATCGCGCTGGCCAGGGGCGAGCTGGACCTGCTGGAAGGCATCCTGTCCGAGCTCGGCGTGCTCAGCGAGCGTCCTGAAGCCTTCATGCAGGACATCACCAACAGCACCCGCCTGCACATCGGATGGCACCTGCTCAAGGGCGAGCCCCACCACGCGCTCGCCGTCGCCGAACGCATGCTCAGCAGGCCCACCCAGGCGAGCAAGGCAGGGCTGGCCTGGAGGCTGCTGTCCCTCATCAGGACCGTGTGCGACGCCGCCGCCCCCGCGGTTCCCGAGCGGGCGGCCGTCGTCCACGCTCTGGCCACCGAGGTCGCCGGCTCGCTCGCCGTCATCGGGCCGGTCTCCGAGGCCTACCGGCTGACCTTCGTCGGCGACTTCGACGCGGCCTCGGCCGCCTGGGAGCGGCTCGGCAGGCCCCACTCCCACGCCAAGTCGCTGCTGCGGGCCGCCTCCGCGCTGGCCCACACCGGCGACAAGGAAGGCGCCGCCGTACGACTGCGCGCCGCCTACCCGCTGGCGACCGCGCTGCCCGCCCCGCCGCTGGTCGCCGAGATCGAGGGCCTGACCCGCCGCCTCGGCGTCGCCCTGGTGGAGGAGAGCGCCCCCTCGCCCGAGCTGCTCACCCCGCGCGAGCTGGAGGTGCTGCGGCTGGTCGCCCTCGGCCGGACCAACAGGGACATCGCCGCCGAGCTGTTCATCTCGGCCAAGACGGTGAGCGTGCACGTGTCCAACATCCTGGGCAAGCTACGCGTCTCGACGAGAGGCGAGGCCACCGCGGCCGCCCACCGGATGGCGTTGCTGACGGTCTGAGCCCCGGCGACAGGGCATGCCCTTCACCCGGCCCGCGCCTCCTCGGCGAAGGTGAGCAGGACCTGCGCGCCGCCGCCGGGAGCGTTCATGTAGGTCGGCGTGCACCCGATCAGGCGGGCCTGGCCCGCGGCGACGGTCAGCCCAGGCCGACGCCCGCCCCGCGCGCGGCCGAGCCGGTGCCGGGAGGGGCGCACGACCCCAGCCGAGATCGGGCGAGCCACCCGAGAACATCGAGATCCCACCGCTCTGCCAGAATGCGGTCATGATCGAACACGAGGTTCCCGCGCCGCGCCCGCTGCTGCGCCGCCCCGAGGACGGCGAGCTGATCGATGTCGCCGGGGTGGCGCACTTCTTCCGGCTGACCGGCGAGCACACGGGCGGGCGCTTCGCGTTCGAGGAGTTCACCCTGGAGGCGGGGATCGTCGGGGCGCGTCCGCATGTGCACGCGGAGCACGACGAGTACTTCTACGTCCTCGAAGGCGAGTTGACCCTGCACAACGGGGACGGAGAGGTCACCGTGGGGCCCGGGCACCTGCTGTCCGCGGTGCGCGGAACGCCCCACGGCTTCCGCAACGCGGGTACCGGAACGGCACGGGCGTTGTGCCTCTACACTCCCGCCGGATACGAGGGATACTTCCGCGACGTGCACGCCGCCGTGGCCGCGGGCGCCGAGGTGACGGACGAACTCCTCGCCGAGTTCCGCGCCCGCTACCGCACCGCCTCGCACTGAAGGAGATCACGGCGGCCCAGGGCTGACCGTCCGGGGCTCGCGGTCCGCGGCCGGTCCTGAGCCCCGCGCGGCGACCATGCCCTAGAAGAGGGGCTCCAGCAGGAGCAGCACGCCGAACACGGCGAAGGCGGCGGCCGCGCCGTACCGGATGACCTTCTCCGGCAGGTGATGGCCGAGCATCCGCCCGACCACGATGGCCAGAGCGTCGGCGGCGACCATGCCCACGGTCGATCCGATCCACGTGCCGAGCCAGCCGTGCTGCGTGGCCAGCGTGATCGTGGCCAGCATCGTCTTGTCGCCCAGCTCGCTGAGGAAGAACGCCACCGTCACCGCGATCAGCGCGCTGCGGGTGGTCCGCTTGGCCTTCTGCGCCTCTTCCTCGGTGAGTTCGTCGCCGCGCAGCGTCCACAGCGCGAATCCGAGGAACGCGAGGCCCGCGACGATCGAGATGGCGGTGGTCGGCAGCGCGTCGCCGATCAGCCCGCCGACGGCGACGCTCACCAGGTGCACCGCCGTGGTCGCTATCGTGATGCCGGCCAGCACGGGCCACGGCTTGAAACGGGTGGCGAACGTCATCGCCATCAACTGGCTCTTGTCGCCCAGCTCCGCGACGAAGATCACGCCAAGACTGATCCAGAAGGCTTCCAACGGTCCTCTTCCATACGGCCGGACCAGAAGCGACTCAAAAAGGGCAGCACAACTTCGGCCCGGCGAGATTGCCAGGCCGAAGGTCTCGTCCGCCTGTTACAGGCCCGCGTGACCGGGCAGATGCCAGCATGTCGACCACGCGAATTGAGGACTACTCCCCTTCGGTATTTGGAGTGAGTTTACCCCATGGACAAGCTGTACCGTCGCTGGCTGCTGGAGATGTGGAACGGCGACTTCAACCTGGCCGACGAGCTGGTGGCGCCCGAGTTCGTGGGGCACTGGCCGGGCATGGACGTGCACGGGCCCGAGGGGCTGAAAGGCGCGCTGGCGCAGGGCTTCGAGCCGTTCGCGAACGTTTCGGTCACGCTGGATGCGGGCCCGATCGTCGACGGCGACCTCGTGGCGGCCCGCTGGACGTTCTCCGGTGACCACACCGGCGCCATCCCCGGCGTGGCAGTGACCAGAATCACCTTCAGCGGGCACGACATCCTGCGCGCCGAGGGCGGCAGGTTCGTGGAGTACTGGGTGATCTCCGACACCCGCTGGATGCGTGGCTAGAGCGAGCAGCCGATCAGCGTGGGCTCGTTGACCAGCGTGACGCCGAACTTCTCCCGCACCCCATCGCGGACCTCGCGGGCCAGCGCGAGCAGGTGGGCCGTGGTGCCGTCGCCGTCGGGGTTGGTCAGCGCGAGCGTGTGCTTGGTGGAGATCCGCACGGGGCCACGCGCGTAGCCCTTCGGGAACCCGGCCTGCTCGATCAGCCAGGCAGCGGGCACCTTGACCGTTCCGTCGGGCATGTCCCACCGCGGCGTCCCGTCCCCGAGCGCGGCGGCCTCCTGCGCGGACACGATCGGGTTGGTGAAGAACGAGCCGGCGCTGCGAGTGTCAGGGTCGGCGGGGTCGAGCACCATGCCCTTGCCCCTGCGCAGCTGGAGTACGGCTTCGCGCACCTCGGGCAGCGGCGCCCGCTCGCCGACCTTGTTGACCAGTTCCTTATAGGTGAGCGCACCCGACATCGCCGAAACATCCAGCAGAAAGGTCACGCCGAGCACCACGTACCTGCCGAGGTCCTGCTTGAAGGCGCTCGTCCGGTAGGCGAAACCGCACCGCCGCGCCTCGACGTCGCGCACCTCGCGCGTGCGCCGGTCGTAGATCCGCACGCACCGCACCGTCTGCGACACTTCCTGCCCGTACGCGCCGACGTTCTGGATCGGCGTCGACCCGGTCTGGCCGGGGATGCCCGACATGCACTCCACGCCGGACCAGCCCTCCGCCACGGCGCGCGCCACCAGCGGATCCCAGTCCTCGCCCGCCTCAGCCTCGACGACCATCTGGTCGCCGTCGCGCGAGACCGTCACCCCGCGCGTGGCCACCTTGACGACCAGCCCGTCGAACCCGTCGTCCGACACCACCAGGTTGCTGCCGCCGCCCAGGATCAGCGTCGGTATCTCACGCCGGTCCGCGTCGGCCACCAGGGACACCAGCTCCTCCGCCGTCGTCGCCTCCTCATAGGCGCGCGCGGGCCCGCCCAGGCCAAGCGTGGTGTACGGCGCAAGCAGCCTCTGATCTCCCATAAGCCCCAAGCCTATGAGGAACGCAGCATGCGCAGCACCCTGTCGTAGGTCCTGCGCGACTCCTTGTCCCTGTAGTCGGCGGGAACGTCGTGGTAGCCGTGATGGCGCTCCTGCCGTACAGGGAGCCGCTTGTCGGGGACGACCAGCGGGCCCTCCAGCGCGAGCGACAGCTCCAGGTCGGCGTTGCGGTAATAGCGCGCCTCCTCGGGGAACGCGCCGAGCGCGGCACCCCGCCGTACCGCCATCAGGTACCCCAGCAGCGCTCTCACCTGGCCCGGACCCGCCTCGTGCCACTCCATCCCGCTCTCGTCCGGTTCGACGCCCTTCCAGCCCGCCGCCACCGCGCCATCCTTGATCGCCGCGACCAGCGGCGTCAGCGCGTCACCCTCCAGGACGGTGGAGGTCTCCATCAGCACGTGCACGTCCGAGGTGTCCAACCTCATCAGCGTCGTACGGCACGCGCCCCACTCGGCCGTCCCCCCACGCCAGTGCGGCGCCTCCGCGACATGCCACACGGTGAGCCGCTCGTGGTGATCCTCGGCCAGTTCGTGCAGCACCTCCCCCGCGCCCTCGTGGTTGCCCAGGTCGATGGCGAGGATCTTGGCGTGGGTGTGCTCCAGCAGCGCGGACACGCACCGGCGCACGTCCTCCCCCCAGCCGTCGACCACCAGGCCCACGCCGACCGTCACGTCCGCGGTCTCGATCCGCTGCCGCTCCACGTCGATGCCCGCCTCGTCGAGCCGGTTGACGGCCAGCGAGGAGTCCCAGATCTGCTGGGCGTGCACCATGTCCTCGGCCACCTCGTGCGGATGCCACACATACCGCCCGACCCGCCCGGCCTGCCTGCCTCTTTCCCCCTGCTCAGCCTGCCCGGCCTGCGTGGCCTGCCCGACCTGCTCAGCCCGTTGTGCCTGTTCGGCCTGCCCAGCTCGTTGCGCCTGCTCGGCTTGTCCGGCCTGCCCGGCACGCCCGCCTTGTTCTGCCTGCCCAGCTCGTTGCGCCTGCTCGGCTTGTTCTGCCCGCCCGGCACGCCCGCCTTGTTCTGCCTGCCCGGCCTTGGCGGGTCCACCTCTCGCTGCCTTGTCCCCGCCGGTCACCATGCCGCCCCCGGCCGCCATGCCGCCGCGCTTGCCGGGATCGCCTCGCTGCGCGGGATCCCCGGAGAAGCCCAGCTCAGCCGCCGGGCTGATGGGCGAGAGCTTCCCGCCGGACCGCGGCCGATCGTCCGTCACCGCGCTGATGGGGATCGACCGCACCGACGGCCACATCTCGAACAACGGTTTCACCGTCAGCTCGAAACCTTGCTGTGAGTCGCGGACCAGCCAACCCGCGCGCTCGATCTCGCGCCTGAGCGCGTCGGCGACAGGGTAGTCCCGCTCCGCTCTTGCCTTGGCCCGCCGCTCGGCGAGCTCGACGACGTGTCTCGGCGCATCACTCATGTTCCACGCTTACCCACTCAATTCGCCGAAACGCCGCTTGAAGCCGTATCTCGGAAGCAATCTTGACCAGCGCGGCCGGAGCGCAAGCGCCCAGCGCCCGGACGCCTATCCGGGCGGCCGGCCACGCGCCTCCACCAGCCAGGACCGCGGAGAACACCACGCCGGACGACCATGCCGCCCACGACGACCACCGCGCGCGGAAACACCGGCCTGGGCGAGCGGAGACACCAGCCCGGGTGACAGGCGGAGACACCGGCCCGGATGACAGGTGGAGACACCACCCTGGGTGACGGGCGGAGACACCGGCCCGGATGACAGGCGAAGACACGTCGTCGGCGGCCGACTCTCCCAGGCGCAGGTGGGCCTAGCGGTGGACGGCGACGAACGGCCTGGGTGACGAGCGGAGACACCGGCCCGATCAGCAGCATGGACACCGTGAACGGGCGGAGGAGCGGTCAGGCCGACCAATCCAGGAACGCCTCGCCAGCAGAGACGCCACCCAGCCAGATGGCCACCGCGAGGAACGGCGTCGCCAGCCCCCAGGCGGAACGCGTGCGCACCGCCCATACGGCCACACCCAGCAGCCCCGCCCACACCAGGAGAAGGACGATGATCGCCCAGAGCGGGGCCACCAGCCCGCTCGCCAGGTAGAAGGGCAGCGTGCACAGGTGACCGACCAGTCCCAGCCAACTCACCACTCGAGACACCATGGGCACCCTCAAAGGACTGAGTCCGGACCACGTCTCGTTCACCGTACAGCCGAGGGGCGCAGCGATCAGGGGTTCCGAAGAAGCCAAGCCGGGCGGACATGCCGAACGAGGAGGATCGGCATGTCCCCTTCACCACCGAACGACGGCTCCCATCGGGTCAGCACCGGGCGTGCCACCCGGAGCGCTCGCGCCGAAGGGGTCGTCTCGCAGAAGCGGGCTCACCCAGTGGCCTCGGACGCCGGACCTCCCGTCCCGCATCACCCTCCGGCAGCCTTCGCGGCTCCGCTGATCCACAAGGGCGCCTCGCCTCGGTGAAGACCGTTCAGCTCGCCCTCGGCCGCTCCTCGCCGATGATCACATCGGGAGGAGCGGCCCGAGGCACACGAGAAGACGCGTGCCCTCGCGGACAGCGCGCTGACCGTGTGCCCCGGATGTGCCCTCCACGCTCCTCCCGGCGGCAACCGCCCAGGCCGGAGCCGTGATCCACCCGCTTTCAGCGGTAGTTCGTGAACTGCAGGGCGATGTCGAGATCCTTGCCCTTGAGCAGCGAGATGACGTCCTGCAGTTCGTCCTTCTTCTTGGAACTGACCCTGAGCTCCTCGCCCTGGATCTGGGCCTTGACCCCCTTGGGGCCCTCGTCCCTGATGATCTTCGAGATCTTCTTGGCATGCTCCTGGTCGATGCCCTCCTTGAGGGCGACCAGCAGCCGGTACTCCTTGCCGGACAGCTTCGGCTCGTCGGCGTCGAGGATCTTCAGGGAGAGGCCGCGCTTGACCACCTTCTCCTTGAAGACGTCGAGCGCGGCGTTGACCCGCTCCTCGCTGTTGGCCTTGAGCTCGATGTTGTTCTGCCCGGACCAGCTGATCGCCGCCCCAGTGCCCTTGAAGTCGAAGCGGTGTCCGATCTCCTTGACCGTCTGGTTCAGCGCGTTGTCGACCTCCTGGCGGTCGATCTTGCTGACGATGTCAAAGCTGCTGTCGGCCATCGGTGTGAGTGTCCTCTCTTCGTCCCCTCCGACCTTAGCGACCACGAGGCGCTGGGGTGGGGATCGGGCATGGGACAAACCGATGTCACGCACACCTCCAAAGTCCGCTATTCTTCTGTCTGTCGCCGCGAGCGGATGACACGGCAGGTTGCCCGAGTGGCCAATGGGAGCGGACTGTAAATCCGTCGGCTTAGCCTACCCAGGTTCGAACCCTGGACCTGCCACAGCAGTACGAAGAGGCCCGTCACCAGCGGAAACGCGGTGGCGGGCCTCTTTTGTTCACTCCGGTTGGTTACGGTCGCCTACGGCGATTCACGGTTGATCGTTCCTTATTCGTTCCCTCGGGGAATCATGATCGAGTCGCATCCCAGGATTCGTTTCATTGCCGCCGCTTCCTGGCCATGGATGCACTTGGCATAGACACGCAAGAGAACGTCCACGCTGTGCCCTGCCCACTCGGCGACCTGCGGGGCCGGAACACCGGCGTTGAGCCGCGTGGAGACAGCCGCGTGACGAAGGGCGTACGGGACATCCACAAGGGGCGACTTGAACTCCGCCTCGGTGAACGCCTTCTCGCGCGCCTCGTGGAACACCTTGAGATAGGCGCGGTCAGTCATGAGCCCTCCCCTGGGGCCGATGAAGATCCGTCCACCAGAACCGGTTCCGAATCTCTTGATGTGCTCCCTGAGCAGAGCGCACAACTCAGGTTGGATCGGAACCGGCCTGATCTCCCCCGCCGCCCGGTGCTTGAGCCCGCGCAGCGCCCACTGATCGCGGGTGGGCTCATCGGCAACGCGATCCCGCCGCCCATGGCCGCGGTCCTGACCTGCGCCATCATCGAGGCGATTCTCGGCATCGAGCTGCCCAGGTTCGAGTACAGCCTCGCCGCCTGATAGCGGTAACGCAATCTGCCCAGCCGTGGCGGCGGCGGGGCAGATTGCGTTACCGCCGAGATGCTCACCCCCGAGGCGGTCCCGCTGCCAGGAGCCGCCCGAAAGCGAGAAAGGTAGGGCTGGCGACACTACGAATCGCGCCGCCAACTCCAGACGTGCGCTTGGCTGGAGATTCGGCGCCCGCACCCTACGTCAGGCACTGTTGCATGGTCTTCCGTCGCGAGCCCGTGATCGGGCAGACCCTGAGCTCGCGGCCTGTCTCGTCGACGACCTTCCTGCGTCCCAAGGGCCGCTCGAGCAGGACCGGCACTTCGACGCCACGGAGGATGTCGAGCACGGCAGGCGGCCACAACTCGTCCCGCCACATCTCCAGCAGCGTGCGCCCGGGGGGCGGGCAGGCGTCGCGAAGCACTATCCGAAGCCGAACACCCGCCTCGGACTCGACGGCTTCGACTTTGTCGGTTTGGAGACATGCCGAGTCGCTCGCCCCGCCGAAGACGTGCAGGATGAGGACCCGTCCTTCCACCATGACCGTGTCGATCCGCCCGGGAAAGGGTGGTTCGACCGGCCGGGACTCCCGCATGCCAGCCACCATGGAGACGGCGACGGCCAGCACCAGGAGGCAGCACATGCGCCAGGGGTTCATTTCTTGTAGGTATCCTTGCCGACGGCCTTCATCACGTCATGGATGTCGGTGAAGTAATTGATGCAGGTGGACTGGACAGGGTTGTTGTCGGCGCTTTCGCTGCCGTGGTGAATGCCCTTGGCCACCACGTATCCATCGCTCTTGCGGAAGGTGTAGACCGGGGCGCCTGAGTCACCGTCGATCGTGCACCTTCGTGGCCGCACGAATATGAGGACCGAGCCCTCTCCCAAGTGCGCACGAAGACGTTCTTGATGGCAGATCTGATCACTTCGTCAGAAGTGCAACAGCATCAGGAGTGAGACGGCCAAGGGTTCCGTCGGGGCGCAGGAGGTTACGGCATCCGTCAAGCTCGACGTATGCCTCCGAGTAGCCGGGGTCCAGAATGGCGAAGCGGGTGTGGTGGCTGGGACAGTCACTGGCCGGCGCGCTGTCCAGGGCGGCGAGTAGGGCGCGCATACTACGGCCCTTGAGGATGCGCGAGGACTCGAATCTTCCCCATGGAATGTCCACCGGGTCAGGCCTGTCAGAGGTCTTATTCGCGGTACGGAAGATGCATACCCGCAGGCCCTCGGGTGCGGGGTTCCAGGTACGCGGGCGATTCCGTGTCTGCGGGCCCTTCGGCCGTCCAAAGCGTTGGAGCACGTCCAGATACTTCTTGTAGCAACCGGCCTGGAATGACTTCTCGCTCTCGAGCATCCGGACGGGTATCTGTCCATCCACCTGGAACGGCAGGTGGCGAAGGGCGTCCAAGGCGGAGCGGAATGGCTTTCCACATATCCCGGTCGGCAGCTTGGGCAGCACCGCCTTGCCAGAGGAGTCCACCACGACGAAGTAGTCAACGAGGACGGCTTCCATCGTGCACATCGGGGGAAAGAACGAACTCTCGGAGGGGCGGCGTAGCTCCTTCATCAGCCCGTCGGCCGGGCCGTCGGCGTGCTCCTCGACCACAACCTCCCACTTTCCCTTCCCGGCCAAGTAACGGAACCCCCAGCGGCAGCGGATGACCTGAGCCGTGACGAAGCCGGCGGGGAGCTTCTGGCGGGGCATGGAGAACAAGTCGGGGCTGGGTATCTTCGGGCAGGAAGCGGTGACGACGTGATCCACTTGTGGGATCTTGTCCTCCGCGCTGTCCCGCTCGGTCAGAACAAGGACGGAGAGCAGGGCGAGCACTACCCGAAGAGATCTCATCCCGTTGGGACGTGTCACCCGCCCTCCTTGGTTCGCCGAGAAGGCGATCAAGGGTAAGCCGGTCCCGGGCGTGCTTCAGCACCGCCCCCTAGACCTTGGCTTGATAATCGACTATCGTCGATAATCGATGAATAACGATGCGAAGCCGCTGGACCGGGCCGAGGCCGAGGAGTACGCGAGCTGGTTCAAAGCGCTGGCCGACGCCACGCGCATCCAGATCGTGTCGCTGCTGGCGCGCCGCCGCGAGCCGATGACCGTAGGCGAGATCGTGACCGCCTCGGGCGTCGGCCAGTCGACCGTGTCGCACCACCTGAAGATCCTGGCTGAGGTGCGCTTCGTCCTGGTCGAACGGCAGGGCACCAGCAGCCTGTACCGGATCAACGAGAACTGCGTGAGCTGCTTCCCCACCGCCGCCGACGTGGTGATGGGCAAGCCCGTTCCCGCCACTCCGATCTGCGACTGAAGGAGACAGCCATGGCCCACGACGAGGTCGTCAAGCGATACTCCGGACTCGCTCGCGCGGCGATGACCGGCGAGACGATCATCGACTGTTCGGCCGACGAGTTCGACAAGGGCTGCTTCGGCACCGCCGGCTACGACGACATCGCGGAGCTGCCAGGCGGCGCCGCGCGGGCCAGCCTCGGCTGCGGCAACCCGGTCGCCGTCGCCGAGCTGCGCGCCGGCGAGACCGTGCTCGACCTCGGTTCGGGCGGCGGCATCGACGTCCTGCTGTCGGCCCGCAGGGTAGGCCCGTACGGCAAGGCCTACGGCCTGGACGCCAGCGGCGACATGACCGAGCTCGCCAGGCGCAACGCCGCGGAGGCCGGCGCGGCCAACGTCGAGTTCCTGCACGGCACCATCGAGGCCATCCCGCTATCGGACCAGTCGGTGGACGTCGTCATCTCCAACTGCGTGATCAACCTGTCCGACGACAAGGCGGCCGTGCTCGCCGAGGCCTTCCGCGTCCTACGCCCGGGCGGGCGGCTGGGGATCAGCGACATGGTGACCGAAGGCACGCTCGACCCGGTACGGCGCGCCGCCGCCGAGCAGCGGGTGGGCTGCGTCGCCGGCTCCCTGGAGGTGGCCGAGTACCGCGACCTGCTGCGCTCGACCGGCTTCGTCGGCACCTCGGTCACCCTCACCGCCGACCACGGCGACGGCGTCCACTCGGCCATCGTCCAGGCGGTCAAACCCGCGATCGGCCCTGGCCTGGAGATCCGCCCGATGTGCGAGGCCGACGCGAGCCAGGTGCTGGCCATCTACCAGGCCGGGCTGGACACCGGGCAGGCCAGCTTCGAGACCGTCGCCCCCAGCTGGGAGGGCTTCACCGAGGGGAAGCTTCCGCAGCTGCGCTACGTCGCCGCCGACACCGAGACCGGCGAGGTGGTCGGCTGGATCGCCGCCTCCCCGGTGTCCTCCCGGCCGGTCTACGCCGGGGTGATCGAGCACAGTGTCTACGTCCACCCCGGCTGCCAGGCCCACGGCATCGGCCGCGCCCTGCTGACCGCCTTCATCGCCGCCAGCGAGGACGCCGGCATCTGGACGATCCAGTCCGGCATCTTCCCGGAGAACACCGCCAGCCTCTCCCTGCACCAGGCGCTGGGCTTCCGGATGGTCGGCACCCGCGGACGCATCGGCCGCCAACACGGTCTCTGGCGCGACGTGATCCTCATGGAGCGCCGGAGCTCGGAGGTCGGCGTGGAGGGCGCGTCCATCTGACGTTCATGTCGGCTTGACCATGCTGATATCCATGGACGTCAATATTGACGCCCATGGATGAGCTGACGGTCTTGGACTGCTGCGCGCCCCTGGCGCGAGAACCGCTGGACGAGGAGAGCGCCGCAGGGCCGGCGCGGGCGTTCAAGGCGCTGGGCGACCCGGTACGGCTGCGCATCATCTCGATCGTGTCCGCGCACGAGGGCGGCGAGGCGTGTGTGTGCGACCTGACCGCGAGCTTCGACCTGGCCCAGCCGACGATCAGCCACCACCTCAAGGTGCTCAAGGACGCCGGCCTGCTGACCAGCGAGCGGCGTGCCTCGTGGGTGTACTACCGGATCGTGCCCGACCGGCTCGCCGAGCTGTCCGCCCTCCTCGCCGCACCCGCCGAGGTGACCAAGTGAGGCGCCGGCTGCTGGCCGAGTTCCTCGGCACCGCGCTGCTGGTGACCGTGGTCGTGGGGTCGGGCATCATGGCCCAGACCCTCTCTCCGGACGACGTGGGCCTGCAGCTGCTGGAGAACTCCACCGCCACCGTCTTCGGCCTGGCCGTGCTCATCGTCGTGCTGGGCCCGGTCTCCGGCGCCCACTTCAACCCGGTGGTGTCGCTGGCCGACTGGTGGCAGGGACGGCAGACCGGCCTGGGGCTGCAGACGGGCGAGCTCGGCGGCTACATCGCTGCCCAGGTGCTGGGCGGCATCGGCGGCGCGGTGCTGGCCAACGCGATGTTCGACAAGCCCGCGATCACCTGGTCCACCACGGAGCGGGCGAGCGCGCACCTGTGGCTGGGAGAGGTCGTCGCTACGGCGGGCCTGGTGCTGGTGATCTTCTGCCTGACCCGGTCGGGCGGTACGGCTTTCGCCCCGCTGGCCGTGGGCGGCTACATCGGCGCTGCGTACTGGTTCACCTCCTCCACCAGCTTCGCCAACCCCGCCGTCAGCGTCGGCCGCGCCTTCTCCGACACCTTCGCCGGCATCGCCCCCGCCTCGCTGCCCGGCTTCGTCGTCGCCCAACTGGCCGGCGGCATTATCGGCCTGCTGCTGGTCCACGGTTTGTTCGGCCGCCCGGCGGTGGGCACGGCCGAGCCGGTCGTCCCGCATCCGGACTCCCGCTGACCGGTCGCCGCTTGACGCGGTCATGATTACTCAATAATTATTGACTCAATGAACGCTGACTGGAGTTCTTCGGTGGAGGCCCGAGCGCGAGTGCACGCCGCGCTCGGCGACGCGGGACGGTTGGCCATCGTGGATCGGCTGCTGCTGGGCGACGCGTCGCCGGGCGAGCTCGGCCAGGCGCTCGGCCTGCGCACCAACCTGCTCGCCCACCACGTGAAGCTGCTGCAGGAAGCGGGCGTCGTCGAACGCCACCGATCCGAAGGCGACCGCAGGCGCACGTACCTGCGGCTGGTGCCGCAATCGCTGTCCGGCCTGCTGCCGGCCGCGGCCCGGCCCGCCCCTCGCATCGTCTTCGTCTGCACCCACAACTCCGCCCGCTCCCAGCTGGCCGCCGCCCTGTGGAGCCGCGCCAGCACCGTGCCCGCCACGTCGGCAGGCACCCACCCCGCTTCGCGCGTCCACCCCCGCGCGCTCACCCTGGCCGCCCATCACGGCCTCGACCTCGACCACGCCGCCACCCGCCACGTGGATCAGACGCTGCGCCCCGACGACCTCGTCGTGGCCGTCTGCGACGCCGCCCACGAGCAGCTCCTCGACATCGACCGGCTGCACTGGTCCATCCCTGACCCCGTCCGCGCCGGCGACGACGAGGCGTTCGAACGGGCTTACACCGACATCGCCGACCGCGTCCAACGGCTGGCGCCCGCCGTGCACCCCCCGCAGGAGTGAGCCATGTCCCAGACCTACCGCCACCCTGACCTGTCCATCGATCAGCAGCACGCCCTGTTCACCGCCGCCCGCCGTCTGGCCGAGGAATTCACCGGCACCTTCGGCACCGAGACCATCGAACGGTTCCTGCACACCAGCTACGACCAGTTCGCCATCCACGGCAAGATCCCCAACTATCTGCCGCTCCTGGCCGAACGCTTCGCCCGCCAGCGCCTTCACGCCCTGGCCCGCGTGGAAGGCCACAGCGACGGACGGCCCGTCGTGCTGTTCCTCTGCGTCCACAACGCCGGACGCTCCCAGATGGCACTGGGCTTCTTCCAGCACCTGGCCGCCGACCGAGCGCTGGCCTGGTCCGGCGGCTCGGAGTTCGCCGGCGAGATCAACCCCGCGGCCGTGGCATCGATGGCCGAGCGGGGCATCGACATCGCCGGCGAGTTCCCCAAACCCTGGACCGAGGAGATCGTCCGCGCCGCCGACGTCGTCATCACGATGGGCTGCGGCGATGCCTGCCCCGTCTACCCGGGCAAACGGTACGAGGACTGGGAGTTGGACGATCCGGCGGGCAGGAGCGTGGAAGACGTGCGACCCATCCGCGACGAGATCGAACGCCGGGTCCGCCGCCTGCTCGACGACCTCGACATCCCCGCCGCCTGACCAGCGTGATCAGCAAGACCAGCGAAGGAAGGTATCAACCCGTGAGCGACACCCCCAGCGTCCTGTTCGTCTGCGTCCACAACGCAGGCCGCTCCCAGATGGCCGCCGGATGGCTCGCCCACCTGGCCGGCGACCGCATCGAGGTCCGCTCCGCCGGATCGGCGCCCGCCGACCGGATCAACCCGGTGGCCGTCGAGGCGATGCGCGAGGTCGGCGTCGACCTCACCGACCAGCACCCCAAGATCCTCACCACCGACGCCGTCCAGGCCTCCGACGTTGTCATCACCATGGGCTGCGGCGACGCCTGCCCGATCTTCCCCGGCAAGCGGTACGAGGACTGGAAGCTCGACGATCCCGCAGGCCAGGGCATCGAGGCCGTCCGCCCGATCCGCGACGAGATCCGTACGAAGGTGGAGAGGTTGATCAGCGAGCTCGACGCCGGTTGAGGGGCCCAGGCAACGGCCACGCACGATCGTGGCCGCCAGCTCACCGCCAGCCGCCACGCGATCTTCCGGGGCATGCCCGTGGTTGGCCGAACGGTGCACTACACCGTGAGGACGCCAGGCAGGCTGCGCATGATGGCCAGGATGCGGATCACGCTGGCCGGTATGGCGAGCAGCATGGGCCACCCCGGGCCTGCCGCCAGCAAGGAGAGCGCGGTCAGCGCCAGCATGTCCAAGACGATCAGAGTGGTGGCGCTACCGATCAGAAGGGTGCGGGTGCGGCGGTAGGCACGCTTCTCGCGCACGACCGCGATCAGGACGGCGACGACGGCCAGCAGCGCCGCGCCGTAGCCGACCTTGACCGCGATCGGGAGGGACCAGGCCCAGGCGTGCACGCTGAGCAGGGTGGTAGCCCAGGCAGCCGCCATCAGCGGGCCGGTCAGCAACAGGACCGTGGCGGCGCGCCGCCACGGTGACTGAGCCATGAAGGAGGCGGTGATGGTGTCGGCGTCGCCGAAGTCGGCGAGGGCGGCACGGGCGGCCTGGTCGGGGTCGTTGTGGATGGCCAGCCGCGCCTCGTAGGCCTCGTGCAGTCCGTCGGCCAGCTCCTCGACGACCTGCGGGGGCAGTCGCGCGGCCAGCAGGCCGAGCTGAGTGTCGATCAGCTCGTGGCCGGCCATGTCCGCGCTCCCAGGGCCGCGGTGATCGCGGTGGCGAACTCCTGCCATCCTGCCCGCTCGGTGCTGAGCGCGTCGCGTCCGGCGTCGGTCAGTTGGTAGCTGCGGCGTCTCCGTCCGCTGACGACCGACCAGGTTCCGCTGATCAACCCGGCTCGCTCCAGGCGGTGCAGTGCGGGATACACGGTGCCGGTGGGCAGGTCTATCCGTCCCCCGGTCGCCTCGGCCAGCGCCTCCTTGACCGCGTACCCGTGGCGCGGCCCCTCCTCCAAGGTGGCCAGCAGCAGCCCGTCCAGATGACCTTTCAGCGCTTCGGCCCTCATACGTAGTAACGCTACATCGGGCCTTCCATCAGCACAATCGCCGGAGTAGCGTTGCTACATATAGCAACGCTACCTATGGAGGGCGGCGTGGACGAGATCGATGTCCTCGGGCTACCGGTGCCGAACGCAGGGCCGGTCTTCCTGGCCGCGCTGGTCGTGCACGTCTCGGCCGGTCTGGCGTGCGTGGCCTGCGGGGCGCTGGCCGCACTGTCTCGCAAGGGCGGCACCTGGCATCTGCGTTTCGGCCGCGCCTACCTCTGGGGTCTTGGCGTGCTTCTGGCCTCGGTGAGCGTGCTCGCGGCGATCCGGTGGCGGGAGAACGCACACCTGGCCGCCATCGGCGTGGTCGCTGCGGCAGCCGCCCTCATCGGCTACCTCAACCGGCAGCGCCGGCCCATCCTCCACATCGTCGGGCTGGGCCTGTCCTACGTTACGCTGCTGACCGGCTTCTACGTCGACAACGGCCCCCACCTGCCCTTGTGGGACCGGCTACCCGCCTGGGCTCACTGGCTGGTGCCGAGCTTGGTCGGCTTTCCGCTGATCGCCCGTGCCGTCCGGAGCAGACTCCGTCGCAAGGCGGCAGCGGGATGAACCTCCCTGTCAAGGCCGACCAGCAGATCCAGAAGCCAAGCGCCCGAGAAGGGGGTCGCACGCCATGGCCACCGAGGTGAGGCCGCGCGCTGGGCAACGTTTGCGATAGGAGATGCTGGACGCCGACCCACGCAGATGCGGGGGCGGCGAGCAGTGAGGAGCGTAGGTGGCGTGAGCGCGGATGAAGGCACCGTGCCCATGCGCAGGGTGCGCTCGGCGCCGCTGACCTTCGCGGCCGGAGTCGCGGCCGGATTCGGGATCGGCGCCGTAGCGGCGATCATGGGCGTGGCCGGCGGAGAGCTGCTGATTCCGACGATCGTGTTGCTGTATGCGGTGGACATCAAGGCCGCGGGCAGCCTGTCGTTGCTGGTGTCCCTGCCCACGATGCTGGTGGCCTTCGCCCGCTACAGCCGCGACGGCAGCTTCGCCGTCCTGGGCGCCAACCTCCGCTTCGTCGCGATCATGATTGCCGGCTCGATCGCCGGTGCCCTGCTCGGCGGCCTCCTGCTTGGAATGATCCCTGACCTTGTCCTCATCCCTGTCCTCGCCGCCGTGCTGCTGATCTCGGCGGTCAAGCTCGCCCGTCACACCGCACCGGGCGAGTGACGTTCAGGCCGTCCGCGACGAGATCGAAGGCCGCGTGCGGGCGTTGCTGAAGGAGCTGGCTCAGGACCCGGCGTGAGCCAGCCGCCACACCGTGGCGGTGATCAGCCGGGCTGCGGCCAGGAGCGTGTCCTTGTCGATGCGGTCCGGTGTTTCGGCGGGCGTCTGGTAGCCCGGCATGCCCATCCCGATGCCGAGCGCGGCCAGTCCTGCCGCGGCATAGCGGCGGTTGTCGGAGGCCATGGCCCCTGCTCGCAGCGGCACGCCTGTTTCGCGGGCGGCTTGGTCCACGGTGGCCAGGAGGGCGTGCGCGGGGCCGCCCGCCTCCACGGAGGCGGCTTGGTGCAGCTGAGCCGCTCCATCGAGGTTGATCACCATCGTGTCCGGCGGCACGGTCGGGGCGTGGTGGGCCGAGCCCCAGGCGCCGGCCTCCTCGGCGTCCAGGAAGGCCACCGCCAGGTCGACCGGTACGGCATGCGCGGCGAGCACGCGGGCGGCTTCCAGGATCGCGGCCACGCCTGAGGCGTTATCGGCTGCGGCCGGCAGCCGGCGTTCCGGGTCGTCGCCGACGCCGTCGTAGTGGGCGGTCAGCAGCACGCGCGCAGGCCCGTCGTTAAGGCGGGCGTGCACGTTGCGACCTTCGACGGTGACCGGCCGCAGCGGCATCGATGCCGTCACCTGGACGGCCCCGCGGGCCAGTGCGCCGGACAGCTCGCGGTGAAGATCCGTGCGCAGCGCGACGACGGGGACCGCACGGACGCCTGGCCCGGCGATCATTTTGGGCATCCAGCCCTCGGCGTCGGTACCGCGCGCGGTCAGCACACCGGCCGCGCCGCTCTGCTCGGCTTTGCCGCAGGCTTTCGCCCAGTCGCCGGGTTCGGCCAGGATCCATCGACCGCGGACGTCGGCGTCGTCGGTGTCGGCTACCAGGGGCGCGGTGAGCGGATGAGGAAGCTCCGCGGAGGCCAGGTGCTCGACGAAATCACGCCGGTGCTCCAGCCTTCGCGGCTGCTCGTCGATGGTCCATTCCAGGACCGGCGTGGCATACAGCTCGCGCACGCCGGTGACCGGGAAGGAGACCAGTTCGACCTCGCCGCCCAGATCCCGGAGCTGGGTGGCGAGCCATTCCGCGGCGGACCGCCCGCCGGCCGTGCCCACGCGGCGGCCGGCGAAGCGGTCGCCGGCGAGCTCGCGCACGGTGGCGGTCATCCGCTGGATCGACACCTGCTCAAGGGCGATGGCTGACCCCGGCGCCTGGATGGGCGTGGAGGAGGTCATCCGCAGCATCCGGCCGCGTCGCTGCCCGAGGCAGGAGTGGCGGCAGCCGGCGCCTGTCCGCAGCAGCCGGCAGCGGCCGCATCGGTCGCGGCGGTCTCGCTCCCGCAACAGGTGGTCGCCGCTGCCGCGGCGGACGCCGCATCTGACGCCGGAGCGGGGGCGCCGCAGCAGCCGCCCGCAGGGGGCGGTGTGAAGGCGTCCTGCATGTCGCCGATGAAGCCGCCGGAGGTCTCAGTTGCCATGACGAGATCCTTTCTAGATTCGATGACCATCTAAGCAAAGGCGAGTCTAGCCGCCTACTTAGATGCAAATCAATATAGAAGGACTTCTAATTAAGCTGCAGTTGGCCGGCGATGGCCGTGACCATGTCGCGTGCCGTACGGCCGGCGCCGATGAGGGTGGCGGAGGCGGGGCCGGTCCAGTCGCCGTATCCGAGCAGGTGCAGGCGCGGCTCGCCGATCGCCTGGGTGCCGTGGACAGGGATGAGGCCGTCGGGGCCGCGCAGCTTGAGGGGGGCGAGGTGGCCGAGGGCGGGGCGGAAGCCGGTGCACCAGATGATCGCGTCGCAGTCCCAGGTGGTGCCGTCCGCCCAGGCGACGCCGGTCTCGGTGAGGCGGGCGAACATGGGCTCGGCCTTCAGCACTCCCCGATCACGCGCCTCGCGGACGGGTGGCACGGCGACGATGTCGCCCAGGTCGGCGCCGTCCCCGTGCAGGCGGCGGGTGGCGTGCTCGAACAGCGCGCGCCCGTCGAGCTCGTCGGGCAGTAGGCGGGGCGGGCGGACAGTGACCCAGGTGGTCTCGGCGATGGCGGAGACTTCGGCGAGGATCTGCGCTCCGGAGTTGGCGCCGCCAACGATCACCACGCGCTTGCCGGCGAAGGGCTCCGGGCCGCGGTAGCCGGCGGTGTGGAGTTGCTCGCCGCGGAAGTCGCGCGTGCCCGGGTAGTGCGGGAGAAAGGGGCGCCACCAGGTGCCGGTGGCGCTGATCACCACGCGCGCCTGCCAGGTGCCGCGGCCGGTTTCCACCAGGAGCCGTTCGCCGGCTCGCCGTACCGCCCGCACGGTCACCGGGCGCTGAACCGGCAGGTCGTAGCGGCGCTCGTAGTCGGTGAGGTAGGAGACGGCGCCGGCGGCGCTCGGATAGCCGCCGTCCGGCGGGATCGGCATCATGCGGCCGGGCAGCGAACTGTACTGGGCGGGCGAGAACAGACGCAGCGACGGCCAGACGTGCCGCCACGCTCCGCCGGGCTGCTCCTGGGCGTCGAGGATGACGAAGTCGGCTTTGGCCCTGCGCAGGTAGTAGCCCGCCGCGAGTCCTGCCTGGCCGCCGCCGATGACGACGACGTCGGTCATGCAGGGACGAGGCCCAGGTCGGCCCGCGCGGGCTCGGCCAATGGGGCGAACAGCTCACCCAGCTTGTTCACGGTTTCGGGGATGATCCGGTAGTAGACCCAGGTGCCGCGCCGCTCGCCGTCGATGAGCCCGGCGGTGCGCAGGACCTTCAAGTGGTGGGAGATGGTGGGCGCGGTCAGGTCGAAGGCGTCGGTGAGGTCGCAGACGCAGGCCTCGCCGCCCGCGTGCGAGCCGATCATCGACAGCAGGCGCAGCCGTACCGGGTCGGCGACCGCCTTGAGCAGGACCGCCAGCTCGGCCGCGTCGTCCTCCGACAGCGGCCCGCGCGTGATCGGTGCGCAGCACTGGCTTGTCACGGTGGTCATACGGCACCCCTTACTTCGAAAACTATCGAAATTATAGGCGATGGTAGGCGACCAGAGCCAACGCCGCGGTCGCGCAGGCCAGAGCCACCGCGCCCATCACCCAGCCGTAGCCGACGGCCTGGGCGAGCGCGACCGCTCCGAGCGGGGCCAGAGCCTTGTCGGCGACGGAGAAGACGGCGATCCGGCCCGAGAGCGTGGCGTAGGCGGCCGTGCCGTACCGCTGGACGAGCAGGTGCGGCAGGGTGATGGAGGCGATGCCGAACCCGAGTCCGAACAGCAGCACGCAGCCGATGGCGCCCGGCACCGTACGACCGAGCAGGGGAAGCAGCAGGACGGCGACGCCCTGGAGGGCGAAGATCGTGGCGGCGATGAGGGCGGCGGGCAGGCGGGTTTGCAGGCCGGTGGTGATCAGACGTCCAGTGACCGAGAGCACGCCCAGCAGACCGGCAAGGGTCGCGGCCAGCACCGGGGAGTGCCCGAGGTGGACGAGGTAGGTGACGAGCAGCACCGCCATCACGGACACCGCGCCGCCGTTGGCGGTGAAGGCGATCACGAGCAGCCAGAACGGCCGCCGGCGGGTGGCCTCCTTGACGATCTCTTTCCGCTCCGCGTGCGGCTCCGTGTGGGTACGGCTGCGCAGGACGAACGCGTGCAGCGGGATCGCCGCCACGCCGTAGACCAGGGCCAGGATCACCAGGGCGTGGCGCCAGCCGTAGGCCTCCACGAGCAATCCGGTCAGCGGGATGAAGATGGAGGAGGCGAACCCGGCGACGATGGTGAGCGCCAGCAGGCCATTGGCGCGGCCACGCTCGTTACCGGCATGCCAGGCCACGATGACGGCGAAGGCCGCCTCGTACAGCACCATCGAGCAGGCGACGCCGATGGCGGCGAACACCGCGTACAGCTGCGCCAGGTTGTCCACTCGCGACCAGGCCAGCACCGCTCCCGTGCCGAGCACCGAGCCCACGGTCATGAGCCCGCGCCCGCCGTGGGCGTCCAGCCAGCGGCCGGCCGGCGGGGCACACAGCGCGGCGACCAGAACCGCCAGGGTGAGCGCGGCAGCGACCTGGGCGTTGGAGGCACGCAGCTCGCGGGCCATGGGGACGAGGAAGACCGAGAAGGCGTAGTAGAGCACGCCGTAGCCGGCGGTCTGGGTGATGGCCAGCGCGGCGACGATCTGCCAGCCGTACCGGGAACGCGGCTGACCGCCGCCCCCGAGGTCGGAGGCGACGGTCCTGGCGGTGGAGCTCATTCGCGCTCGCTGGAACAGGAGATGAGCGCCCTTCCCCTTGCCGTCGTCGTCCAGGCGCCCTCGGCTTCGGTGATGAAGCCCTGGGCTTCCAGGCGCCAGGTCAGGGTGCCTGCCATGTGGGCGATCGCTCGGGCGTAACCCGGGTTGGTGCTTGATCGCCGGACACCGACCAGGTGCCGGCCCAGCCGCTCGGTGTCCAGCCGGCCGTGGTCGCAGATGAGGCGCAAGGCCTCCTTCTGCGCTGCGGTCGGATATCCGTCTGACATGGTGATCATCCCTGCTTTCAGCCGCAGCAGCCGCCGCCGTCGGAGGCGCCGACGGTGACCAGCGGCAGCGGGGTGGCCAGCAGGCCGCCGCTGACGCCGGTGGCCAGGCCGACCCGCTGTTCCTGGGCCTCGGCCAGGTTGGAGGAGCATACGCCGGTCTCGGGCAGGTCGAGCTGAACGTCCCGGGCCTCCTCCCAGTCTCCGGCGATCGCGGCGACGACCGAGCGGACCTGCTCGTAGCCGGTGGCCATCAGGAAGGTCGGCGCGCGGCCATAGCTCTTGACGCCGACCGCGTAGTAGCCGGGCTCGGGGTGCGACAGCTCATCGACGCCGTGCGCGGGGACCGTGCCGCAGGAGTGCTGGTTGGGGTCGATCAGCGGGGCCAGCCGGCGGGTGGAGCCGAGGATCGGGTCCAGGTCGAGACGCAGTTCGGAGGCGATGGAGTGGTCGGGCCGGTAGCCGGTCGCGGCCACGATGCGGTCCACGGTCACGGACTGCCCGGCTCCGGACGGGTCCCGGCTGATCACCGTCGCCTGCTCGCCGTCCGTGGTGACGGAGTGGGCGAAGAAGCCGGTCAGCAGGGTGATGCGGCCGGAGTCGACGTGCGCGCGCAGGCGGGTGCCGAGCGCGCCGCGGGCGGGCAACGCGTCGGCGTCGCCTCCCCCATAGGTACGGCCGGCGCTGCCGGCGCGGATGGCCCAGGTGATCTGGGCGTTCTCCAGCTGGGCCAGGGCGAGCAGTGTGGTGGCGGCCGAGTGCCCGGCGCCCACGACGAGGGTGTGCTTGCCCTCGTAACGCTCCCGGTCGGCGCCGAGCACGTCGGGCAGGGCGTGGTCGACGTCGACCGTGTTCTCGCCATGGGCCGGCAAGCCGCTGGCGCCGAGCACGTTGGGGCCGGTGTAGTTACCGGAGGCGTCGACGACGGCCCGGGCCTGCAGTTCCTCGCCGCTCTCCAGGCGGATGAGGAACGGCACGTCCTCACGGCCGTTGGTGCGCACCCGGTCGTAGCCGAGTCGGCTGATCGCGCTCACCTTGGCGCCCAGCCGTACCTTGTCGCCGAAGAGCTCGGCCAGCGGGGCCAGGTAGTCCTCGATCAGCTCGCCGCCGGTGGGCAGCCAGTCGGCGTCGGGCGCCGTCCAGCCGTCGGCCTCCAGGAGACGGCGGGCTGCGGCGTCGATGTTGTACTTCCACGGACTGAACACCCGCACGTGCCCCCACTGGGCGACCGAGGCGGCCACCCGCTGGCCGGCCTCCAGGACCAGGAAGTCCTGACCCCGCTCGGCCAGATGCGCGGCGGCGGCCAGCCCGACCGGGCCCGCACCGATCACCACGATCGGCAGCACGCCGGCAGCGCCGGAGGTCACATTCTGCTCAAGTTCAAGGGAGGCGGTGGTGCCGCAGCAACTGGCGCTCATGATGGCTTCTCCTGGGTCTCGTACGGCTTAGCGGAACAGCAGGATGTCGATGTGGACACGGTCCACGGCGGCCCTGGAGCGGCACGCAGCGTCGCAGACCTCGCCGGTGGCCTCGTTGAAGACGAAAGTCGGGCCCTGGCGGTAGCGGCGGAACCGAGCGCGCATCGCGCACCTCCTGTTTTGAAATTCATCTAAGCAGTGCCTATAGTGCGGCACTGCTTAGAGGGATGTCAAATTAGCTGGATGTCGAATCAGGGTCGGCGTCAGAGGCCGACCAGGGCTGGAGCGTGGCGGGCGTGCGCGGCCACCGGGCCCATGATGTGCGCGGCGTCGGCCGCGACGCCGCGCAAGGTGTTGGAGGCGAACGAGCGTTGGAACTCCAGCCCCAGGTAGGCCAGACCCGGCCGGACCAGGGACAGACCGCCCTGATGCAGCGGCAGGCCGTACTCGTCCAGCGCGCCGAGCGGCGCCAGGTAGCCGAGGTCGGGCAGATAGCCGGTGGCCGGCAGCACCACGTCCACCGGCTCCCGTGCGCCGTCGGCCCACACGACGTGTCCGCCGTCCAGGGCGCTGAACATGGGCCGGCGTGACAGGCGGCCGTCCTCCACGGCGGCGGCGTAGTCGCCCACGTCCACGACCAGACGGGCCCGCACATGGTGGATCAACCAGGCCGGCGGCAGCTTGTCGAAGCCACTGGAGACCAGCCAGTGGTGCACATCCCGGCCGTCGCGCCGCTGCGGCAGGAAGGCCAGCGGCGCACGCGAAGCGATGCTCACCCGCTCGGCCGTCTCGGTCAGCTCGTAGGCGATCTGCACGGCGGAGTTGCCACCACCGACCACGACCACACGCTGCCCGGCCAGATCCTTCGGGCTGCGGTAGTCGGCCGCATGCACCACGCGGCCGGTGAAAGTCTCGGCGCCTGGTAGGTCGGGAAGGATCGGGCGGGAGAAGGAGCCACTGGCGGCCACCACGCCCGCGGCCTCCAGTTCCTGACCGTCCGCGGTGCGCACGACGAATCGCCCGTCCTGGCCCTGCTCCACCGCCTCTACCCGAGTGCTGGTGCGGATCTCCGCGTCCAGGCCGGCCGCATACCTGAACAGGTAGTCGACAACCTCGTCGCGGTGCGGGTAGCGATCAGGGTCGCCGTCGAAATCCAGGCCGGGCATCGCGCTGAAGCGGGCCGGGGAGAACAGATGAAGGCTGTCGTAGTAGTCCGACCAGGAGCCGGTCGGGCGCGGTCCGGCCTCCAGTACCAGGGGCCTCAGGCCGGCTTCGAGAATGGCGCGAGCTGCGGCAAGGCCGGACTGGCCGGCACCGATGACGACGACAGGATGGGTGGGTATGGTCATGCCGGGGACCATATATCTCTGATTTCAGATATGTCAAAGAAGGGATATGATGATGGAATGTCCGGCAGGAGGGAGTCATCCATGCCGCCATCCGCGCCCGACACGGGCCTGGAAATCGCCGAGGAGCAGCAGTCGTGCTGCCCAGCCCCGGCCGAGCCGCAGACGGACGAGGTCGAGCTCAGCCCTGCCGTCCACGCCTTCCTCAAAGCGCTGGCCAGCCCTGTCCGCCAGCGCATCATGCTGCTGTTCGCCAGAGGAACCGAGCTGTCTGTCGGTCAGGTGGCCGAGCTCGCCGACCTCGGACAGCCGCGCGCCTCCGAGCAGCTCGCCGAGCTCAGGCGGGGCGGCATCCTGACTTCCCGCAAGGAGGGCAAAGTGGTGCTGTATCGCGCCGACAAGAAGGCCACCGCCGCGGCCCTGGCCGACCTTCAGAGCTACCTCAAGTACTGCTGCTGACCCACTCCAGATCGCTCACGCCGCTGAGCTCCGCCTTGGGCAGGGCCAGCCCGTGAACATCCCCTGCATTTTCCATGGGGGCCCTGCCGGCACGTCACCGACCTGGTTGACGAGCACCTGGCCCAGATCGAGCAGCGCCTGACGCTCGCCAGCCGCCATCAGCCCGCCGGCGCCGACCACTCCACCAGCGGCGGGCACACCGACGCGCACAACGGCTGACCGCAGGAATCCGTCAGCCCCAGCCGAGCCACCAGCAGTCCGGCGCTCACCGCGCCCTCCAGCACGCCCGCGGGAACACCCTCAAGCCACAGCTTCGCCCGCCGGAACATCGAGAACACCCCGGCGTCATCGACCGTCCCCCACGACAGATACACGAACCGGCCGCCCGGCCTGCCCTGCACGAACGGGCCCCGAAGATCCCACCCCGTCTCCCCACGGGTCGCGGTCGCCTCCAACTCCCAGACCGCTGAGGGGGCGTCTCCTGGATGCAGGTCGAGCAGTTCGTCACGGCGGTCCCGCCGCTGCACACCGACATGGATGTTGCGGTAGCCGGGGAAACCGGGCGCCTGCCCGCATTCCCGCCCAGGCAGGTCGGACGCCTCGATGCGGATCAGCACGACAGCATCATCTCCCGCTCACGGGGCAACCGGCTCGGCTCCCACGGGGATCAGCGCGGCCTTGGTCTGCTCAGCCTGCATCCCGGCATCGGCCAGCAGGCCCGTCAGCCGCCGTACCTCCTGCGTCTGGGCTGCGGGCTGACCGATCAACGCCCGCATGTGGAAGGAGTCTCTGGTCTCCTTGGCCTGCAGCGCCAGCCGGCGGCTCACCCGGGTCAGCCGGTCCTTGGGGCCAATGAGCCACACCGCGCGGGCCGCGTTCTCGATCGCGCCGCGAATCAGCGAAGACTGGGCATGGGTGTGGACGCGTACCTGGGCATTCCGCTCAGCGAGGTGAAGGGCCGCAGTCCGCTGTCGACCTGGGCGCGGGTGAAGGATAGCGGCTCGAGACGTCACCGCTTACCCGCCTTTTCCTGCGTGTGCCACACCTGCAGGAACGCCTCGACCAGGCCCTCTGCGCGTGCGACGCGATCGGGCGGCTTACGCATCGCCAGCTCGGCGAGCGCGTCGGCGGCCTCGTTCAGCGGATGCCCGCTGTGGCTCGATACGTGCTCGACTCGCAGCTGAGGCAGCTCGGCGACGCGGCGCGCGAGCCGTACGAGCGTGGGTTCGTCGGCTTGGATTCGGGGACGCAGGCTGTAGCCCTTCGGCATCCGTTCCACGTCCCCGTCCTGCCAGGAACGCAGATAGCCGATCGCCGTGGTGCTGTCCATCAGCAGCCGCGTCAGCTGGCCTCCGTTGGGGCCGAGACGGTCGAGCAGGAGGGCGACGGCGCGCAGTTCGGACACCAGCACCTTGGAAGCGCCCGTCGGTTCGAGGACCGCGCTGACCTGGTCGCGGGGTGCACTCCATGTCCGCATGCCCCATCGGCCGTCCGTGACGAGGTAGCCGAAGCCGCCTCTGCGCTGCTTGTATGCGGCGTCCGTTGCGGCCACCAGGGGGCCAAGGCCGGTGAAGCCCGGCACCTGACGCGGCTGCGCCTGACTCGGCGCTGTCGCGGAAAGGTGCCGCGCGCAGCTGCTGAGATGACGGTCGCTCACCGCTTCCGTTTCGGCCTGCTCGACCAGCTGCTGGGCGGCTGCGTGGTCGCCGAGGAACGCCGCGTCGAAGGACAGCCAGATGCTCTGCTGTGCCTGCTTGCAGGGATCGCACTGGCCGGTGTCGGCGAGCGCGCGCCTGCGCAGCTTGATCACGCGGTCGCGCAGCGTCTCGGGCAGCAGAGAAAGACAGGAGTCGAACTCGCGAGGAGTGCCCACTCTCTGCACTGTAAGGCTGGTTGGTGCGACGACGTGGTGCTTTGGCTCATCTGTTCCCGCTTCACCGATCAGTCCAGTTCGGCATGATCGCCGAGAGCCGCCGTCGCGGACGCTCAGTAGACAGAACTGAGCGAGCCGTACGCCCTGAGGGCGGACTCCTTGCGGTCGCGCAACGGCAGAGCGCGAATCGGGCGGGCTCCTACGTTCCCTGTCACATCGCGTGGACGACGCGTAGGCAAAACCACGAAGGGAACAGGGAACATGA
>NZ_JBHUFV010000006.1:0-24989 GCF_042681425.1 Nonomuraea mangrovi
CATGATCGCGATGGCCTGGGTCTCCCTGGTCGCCGCCCGCTTCCGCACGTCCGCCTGAATCACGCACCACTTCAGCCCGCCGGAGAAGGGCGTGGAAAGCCGACCGGGCTCCTGACCAAGGTGGCCCGAGGCGGAGTTCTGCTGAGCCCCGTCGCACAGCCAACCCACGCCCACCACGCCAACTGCCGGTCGGAGTAGCACAGGAGGACATGGAGGAGAGCAATGCGAGACGCGATAGCCGGGCCTGCGGCGCCTCGGGCGAGCGCCACAGCAGCGGAATGTCGGCCACCCCGTCATCAGGGCTCAGCGCCACGAACTCCTCGTGGACCAGCACCTCGCGAAAGCACAGGTGTCCAGTGAAGAACCGGCTGCCTTTCCGCGGAATGACCGTCCTGATGCCCTGCCTGCGCAGATAGAGCGGTCACCCCCGCCCGGCGGCGTCCGACGCGGCAGTGGGCGCCACTCCGCTTCTCATGCTGTACGCATGTGCGCACAGCGTGCGCTAGGCTGGGTCACCGGACGAGAGGAGCTCACATGCCAGCACCTGACGACCAGCCCATCCCCTCGGTGTGGGCACGGCCCCGCAAACAGCGCGAACAGCCCACGCTCAGTCCGGAATCCATCGTGGCCGAGGCCATCAGGCTCCTGGACGCCGAAGGCGTGGAGAACCTCTCCATGCGCCGCCTCGGCCAGCGTCTCAACGCCGGAGCCACCTCCCTCTACCGGCACGTCGCCAACAAGGACGAGCTCATCGAACTCGTCGTCGACGAGGTCTACGGCGAGCTCAGGGTGCCCGACCCCGGCGACCCCGCGGGCTGGCGCGCCGCCATCACCGAAGGCGCCCACAGCCTGCGCGCCATGATCCTGCGCCACCCCTGGGTGGCCGCCGTCCTCGGCCAGGTCGGCCTGGCCTCGCTCGGCCCCAATCTCGGCCGTCAGTCCGGCCGTATGCTCGCACACTTCAGCCAGGCCGGATTCCAGGCCGGCGAGGCGGGCCAGGCCATGGACACGCTCATCGCCTACGTCATCGGCATGACCACCAGCGAGGCCGCTTACCTGTCGATGCTCGCGCGCAGCGGCAAGACCGAGCAGGAGTGGATCGCCGGCCTCCGGCCGCTCACCGAGCAGGCCGTGCGCGACGAGCCGATGCTCAGCGACCTCTACGCCGCGATGCAGGGGGAGGACCCGGCGAAGACGCGGGACGCGAACTTCACCTACGGGCTGGAACGCGTCCTCGACGGCCTGGCCGCGCGCCTCGGCTCACAGGGCTGACGCCCACGGCCGGCGGCCTGGCCGCGCGCCCCAGCCTGCGAGGAGGGCGGGGCGCGCGACGAGCCGCCTTCATAGGTGAAGCGTCAGGCCTGTGGGCCGATCTTCTCCGAAAAGATCATCACTCGTGATCCCCTACTGCGCCGGCGAGCGCGCGGCGCTCACAGAGAGTCCAGCCAGGCGACGAGCCTGGCCCCCTCGCGTGTCATGATCTCCGGGTCCCGCAGCGCGTTGGCCAGCAGCGACATCCCCTGATACGCGCCCACCAGGGTCACCGCGAGCGCGTCGGGATCGGGCTGCCCCAGCTCGCGGAACTGGCCTGCCACCCAGTCCAGCAGCAGCCGGATGAGGTTGCCCGCCGCGACGTCCAGCCCGCCCTGCTCACGCTTGTCCAGCTCGGCGGCGAGCGTCCCGGTCGGGCAGCCGTAGAGCGCGGCCTCGTCGCGCTGGGAGATCCAGCCCTCCACCAGATGCTTGAGGCGGTCGCGCGGGTCCGGCAGGCGGTCCAGCTCGCCGGTGATGAGCTGCAGCCGACGCTCGTGCTCGGCGAGCGCGGCCGCGACCAGCTCGTCCTTGGTCTTGAAGTAGTAGTACACGTTGCCCACCGGGACATCGGCGGCACGCGCGATGTCGGCGATGGTGGTGCGCTCGACTCCCTGCCGGTGAACTACCTGGGCGGCGGCCGCCATCAGGCGCTTGCGCTTGGCTCCGGCGGCTTGCACCCGTTGTGAGTCAGTCACCCGACTAACTATAGGCGACAGAGTGTGTTACCGTTTCTCTGAGTCAGCCAACTAACTCAAAACTAGGAGAGCTCATCATGATCGTTGTTACGGGTGCCACGGGGAACGTCGGCCGGACCCTGGTGCGGCTGCTGGCCGAAACGGGCGAGCAGGTCACCGCGGTGGCTCGCCACATCACGCAGGCCGACGTCCCAGAGGCCGTACGCGCCGTCGCCGCCGATCTGGGCGACGTCGAGAGCCTGCGCCCGGCGCTGGAGAGAGCGGACGCGCTGTTCCTCCTGGTCGCAGGGGATGACCCGCAAGGGCTCGTGGGGGCGGCCAAGGCCGCGGGCGTCCGCAAGATCGTCCTGCTGTCCAGCCAGGGAGTAGGGACAAGACCGCAGGCCTACCGGCACGCCGGGGCGTTCGAGGAGGCCGTGCGAGAGTCTGGGCTGGGCTGGACGATCCTGCGTTCCGGCGGCATGGCCTCCAACGCCTACGCGTGGGCCGAACCGGTCCGCCTGCACCGCACCGCTGCCGCGCCCTTCGGCGACGTGGGCCTGCCGTTCATCGACCCCGACGACGTGGCCGCCGCCGGGGCTGCCGTCCTGCGTGAAGCCGGGCACGACGGCGCCACCTATGTCCTGACCGGCCCTGCGGCGACCAGCCCGCGCGAGCGGGCGGCGGCGATCGGCCAGGCGCTGGGCGAGCCGGTGCGCTTCGTCGAGCAGACCCGGCAGGAGGCCCACGAGCAGATGGCGCGGTTCATGCCGCTGCCCGTGGTCGAGGGGACTCTGGCCATCCTCGGCGACCCCACCCCCGAGGAGCAGCGCGTCAGCCCGGACGTCGAGCGGATCCTGGGCCGTGTCCCGCACCCCTTCGGCGAGTGGGCCGCGCGCAACGCCGCCGCCTTCCGGTGAGCAAGAGCCCTCCGGCGATCCAGACCTTCCTGTCCGAGCCGCCTGCGGCCACCCCGACCGCCCTGCGGCCGGGCGGCGCCCCGCACGTCGCGGCCGTCCACTTCACCTGGGACGGCCACGCGGTCCTGGCCCGCGCGCTGAAGGGCGCCACGGTCGCGTTCATCCCCCGAAGCCGACGACGGCGCCGGAGCTGAAGACAGTGGTTCCAGCGAGCGCCTAGTCCTGGGTCCCGGTGCACCGAGCCACTGTCATCTCGGAGGAGTCCTGCTCATGTCGTTCGTGGCCGACGCCGGCGGCGACCCGACCACTGCAGGGTCTACGACCAGCACCAGGTGACCATGAGGCCCGCCCACTCGACGAAGTGGGCGGGTCTCGCGGCTCACGAGAATGAGGCGACGGCCTCCTTCTCGTCGTCGTAGGTGTCGAAGACGGTGATCAGCTGGGTGATGGTGAGCAAGTCCTGGATCTTCGGGGGGAGATCGAGCAGGATGATCTTCCCTTCGTGGTTTTGGACGGTCGTGTAGCTGGAGACCAGCTCTCCCAGCCCAGAGGAGTCGATGGAGCTGACCTGTGCCAGGTTGAGAACGATCCGCCTCTGACCGTCGCTGAGCGCTTCCCGCACTGCCTCTCTCACCTGTATGGCGCCTTCCCCAATGGTGATCTTGCCGTTGAGGTCGAAGATCACGACGCCGTCGGCCGTACGCTTCTTGATATCCATCCCGGATCCCTTTCTCTCCTCCCGCTCGCCGTCACGGCGGGCGGCAATGACGGTCTTGCGCAGCGTGAGCACACATCCACCGCCGGGCGGGAAGGCGTACTCGACGCTGTCCATCAGGTGATGCATGAGGAAGATCCCCCGGCCCGATGGCCGCAGCCGCTGCTGTGGGGTCAGCGGATCGAGCACCGTTCGCGGGTCGAAGCCCGGCCCGGCGTCCGCCACCCGCACCACGAGCCGACTCGATTCGACAGCCAGGTCGACCACGGCCACGGTGCCCGGGTGAGCGGCGCAACCGTGCTGCACGGCGTTCGCCACCGCCTCGCGTACCGCGATGAGCGCCCCCTGCGCGGCGTCGACGTCCACCGGCACGTCGGCCAGCAGTTCGATGAGGGCGTGCTCGGCCTCATCGAGTAGCGCGTATTGGTTGCCGGCCACCCGCCGCGTGCGCTGTGCGGGTGGCTGGGCCGTCTCCCGGTCGAGCTCACGTTCGCCGGGGTGGTCACCTGCAAACTCTGGGGCGATGCTGTCCACTCACACTCTGTACCCGTCTGATGACGAATTGCTACCTTCCGTGACCGACGGGTGGTTCCGACAACTTCGGCACTCACGCGCGACAAGCCACCAGGCTCTTACCGTGCAGGTAGAACGAGGAACTCGCCCGCAGCAACCAGTCGAAAGCCGACCAGGACCCATCCACGTGGCTGCCACCGTATGACCGCGGCGCGGACGACGACCCTCAGGCCGCAGCAGAACGGTTCTCTGAGCCGCGCGCCTCCAAGGGCACCGGCAGCTACCTCGACACCACCCAGACCGAGATCGCGATGGCCGCCGACCCCGCCACCGCCACCCCCAACCGGCCGGCCTTCCTGACATCGCCGCTGGCGAACGCGATGCGGCTGTTCAGAAAGCCGTCGGTGAGCCTGCGCCTCACGCTGGACAAGCCGACCGCGCGCTATCTGATCCGAGACCGGGATGGGAAGTTCTCCGCCCTCGTGGACGGGATCATCGCCGAGACCGGTATCCAGAGCGTGTTCACCGGTATCTGGTGCGGGTCAGCGCTGTGGAAGCCCTCCCTGGTGGTGCCGTGCTCCTTCAACAGCTGCTGGCGCCGGTGGCAGCCCCACTCGTCCCGGCAGCGCCGGCTCGGAAGCGGCTAAGCTCGTGACGACAGGCTGGTCACATCACTGCGGTAACCGACAGTTGGGGTGATCCTGATGGCTGAGCCTGAACGCTGGCAGGTCTCAACGGATGCCGCCGAAGTCTACGAGTCCTGTTTCGTACCTGCGATCTTCGGCGCCTGGGCGAGCCCGGTTGCTGACGCCGCTGGAATCAGGACGGGGAACAAGGTTCTGGACGTTGGCTGCGGGACCGGCGTGCTCGCCCGCGAGGCCCTTCGGCGGGTCGGGCAAGGAGGCCAGGTCGTTGGCGTTGATCTTAATGAGGGGATGCTGGCGGTCGCAGCGCGAACTGAGCCGAAAATAGCGTGGCGACTGGGCGACGCGGTCTCGCTTCCTTTCGAAGATATGAGTTTCGACGTCGTGGTCAGCCAGTTCGCGCTCATGTATTTTCCGGACCGCGTGGCCTCCCTCCGCGAGATGTGGCGCACGCTCGCGACAGGGGGACGCCTGGCGGTCGCCGGGTGGGCGCCGATCGATCACGCCCGCGGCTACCGGATTCTGGTAGATCTAGCCGGCCGACAATGCGGGCGTGAGGCAGCGGACGTGCTGGCAGCGCCGTTCGTCCTTGGCGATCAGATCGAACTGGCCAAGCTCTTTGGGAGCAGCGGCATTTCGGGGGCCGAGGTTACCCTCCATGAGGGTTCGATCCGGTTTCCGTCGGTAAAGGAGTTCATACGCATAGAGGTCAAGGGTTCGCCCTTGGCTGAGATGCTCAGCGACGATGCGATGCGATCTCTCGCCGCGGAATCCGAAGATGCGCTTGCGGAGTTCGTGATGCCTTCAGGCGAGATCATTATGCCGATGGACGCGCACATCGTGACCGCAAGCAAAGGCTAGTGTCGTGCGTGAGCATGAACGGTTCGATAGCCAGTACCGAGCCCATCAAGCCCGGGCCCACTGAGCACGCTGGTCACCAGGTCCTCGTGCCCCTGGATGTCGTCCGACTCCAACATCACGACGAGACCTCATCAGCGCTGCGCGGCTCCCTGCGTTCTTGCTGGTTGAGCCGGTGACGCTGGATGGAGGAACGGCGGTAGACCTCCTCGCGTGCCCGCATGATTTCGCCGAGCGGCGCGTGTTCGGCCGTCACCCGCCACGGGGTGAAGGAGAGCGCGTCCATCTTCCTGAGGGTTTCCTCATCCGAGATGTCCTGCCGCGGCGCATGACCCGGCTTGATCTTGGTAAAGACGGTGAACTCGCTGCACACACCGTCCTTCATGCCCGGGCGCTCGGGCTGAGCTGATGGGGTTGCGTCTGGCGTCGCAGTCATGGTTAGCCCCTCCTGCCACGGATCCGTCCGAGGAGAGCCAGGCGCTCGGTGATGAGGCGCCATCGCCCTCAACTCCATTCTGACCACACCGCTGTTGGCCGGCTGGAGGCAGGTCAGCACTGTGAGCGGACGCGTCATCCGCCAAGGTCCGGTGTCCACAAATCGGCGAACCGGAGATGCGAGACCGGCCCATCGATCAGCGCGTAGCCGAAGGGCTCGTGTTGCAGGATGTGAAGGGTGACAGTGATCCCCCCTGGCCGCCCCCCTCGGCCGCCCGTGCCGGCCATTGTGTGGAAGACGTATCTGACAGTCGCGGCGATCTCTCTCGTGGTGGCGATCTACGCGGCGATCATGAAGGACCCCCAGGCCATGACGGCCATGGCCACCGCCTCCGCCGGATGCGCCGTCTTGTTCATCCGGGCCTACGTCCGCCGGAGACTCTGAGGCCGGGGCCGAGGTGCAGAGCGTGGCTCGCGGCCGCCTCGTACACCACGGCCGTGGACGCAACCCCCTTCCTCGGGGCGGACGGCCTGCCATGGACACCTCGTATGTCGATGGGCGCCTGCGCGGACAGTTCGGCGTCGGGGCGGGAGGCGCGTTCCGGGCCGGGACCGATCACACCCGCATGCGCCAGGCGATGTCACGCAGGGCGGCCGCGAGGCGATCCACGTCGTCCGTCGAGGTGAACAGTGCGGGCGTGACCCGCACGCAGTCACCACGTGCCACTCCCCCGCGCTGGACCGTGAAGATGCGATAGGTCTTCATCAGCGTGTCGGTGATGGCCACGTTGTCGGCCTGCGAGGTGCGGCCGGAGATGCGGAAGGCGGTGATGGCCCCGTACGTCTCCGGCTCCTCCGGAGTGAGGATCTCCAGGTTGGCGATGTCTCTCACCTGGTTCACCCACCGCTCGCGCAGGTGGCGAAGCCGTGCCTGCTTGACCGCCGCGCCGAGGGACTCGTGGAAGTCCAGCGCGGCGTCGACGGTGAGGATGGGTGCGACGTTCATGGTGCCTGAGTGGACGCGGGAGCGGATGTCGGTCACGGGATAGGTCTCGTCGGTGTAGAGACGGTCCATGTCGGACAGGCACTGCTTCCTGATATAGAGGAAGCCCGATCCGAGGGGTGCGCCCATCCACTTGTGCAGGGAGAACACGGCGAAGTCGGCGTCGAGGTCGGCGACGGTGAAGTCGAGCTGCCCCCAGGAGTGGGCGGCGTCGACGATGACGTCCACGCCCGCGTGGCGGGCCATGGTGACGATCTCTCGCACGGGTGTGACGAGCCCGGTGCGGTTGTTCATGTGGCTGAGCAGCAGCAGCTTCAGGCCGGGGTGGTCGCGCAGCGCCTGGTCGTAGGTGTCGAGCACCGCCTGTCGGGTGGCCGGCTCGGGAATGACGATCTTCGCTACGTGGACGCCGCGCCGCTCGCGCAGCCAGTTCATCGCGTACTGCCCGCTGTGGTAGTCCAGGTCGGCGTACATGACGGTGTCGCCCTGGCGCAGGCGGTTGTACCCCGAGATGAGGTTCTGGAGCGCCTCGGTGCCTCCCCTCGTGAGGGCGATCTCCTCACGAGAGACGCCGAGCACGGCGGCGACGCGGTCGCGAACCAGGTCGGCGCGCGGCTTGTACTCGGTGCGCAGCAGGTGGGAGTTGCGCTCGTTGAGGTGGTCGACGTTGCGGTGGTAGGCCCGCCGTACCGGATCCGGCATGATCCCGTAATAGCCGTTCTCCAGATTGACGAAATCCGGGCTCACGCTGAACTGCCGCGCGACGGCGGCCCAGAACCGCTCATCATGTGCGAGCGCCTCGGGAGTCACCTCCTTGGGTACGGCAGGCAGCACGGATACCGCCTTTCCGCAGACCGGCAGAGCACCCAGCCCGGCGATCACATTTCTTCTGGACAGCGTCATAAAGGCATCTCCGATACGTCTCGAGAATCGCTTCCGCACGCCCAAGGCTCCACGCCGCAGCGTTCCTCTTCGCCACCGGCAAAGCGAGATAAAACGCTCACGTTTTGCGAAAAGGTGTGTCTTCGCTGGGCGCGCCATGCCTGGCGCCGGGCATCATCCCCAGTGATGTTCGCGACACGATCAGCCTGCTCAGGCCGACCCGCCACCACAGATGCCGGTCGGGCACTGGCGCACGCGTTGACCGTGCTCGCCATGATCATCGGAGTCGTCTTCGCCCACGGCGGAGCATGTGCCGCCCTGGTGCTCTCGGAGGCGGCCGCGCATGACGTGCACAATCCGCACGCGAGCGCTCCGATCGCAACGGCGATCCCTGATGTCACGGCATGCGCCCACGGCGAACTCCCCGCTCGGCACCATCACGGCATGGAGCAAGACTTCTCCGTCCCAACCTGCCCACTGACGTCCTTCGATCGAGCGACTGCCTCGCCTTCGCCTACTCAGGCATATCTCGGGTTCCGCGGGCCGAATCCATTGACGACGCGATTCTCCAGAACAGACATCGCTTGCCTCTGCGTGCTGCGCGTATAGGGCGACGATTCCCCCTTCGTCATTCCCGATCACCGCAAGGCGACTGTTTCGCCATGCCCGCAAACGCACCAGCAACCTGAGGAATCACATGTCAACGCCAGTGTCTTTCGCGCGGCCTCTGGATATGCCGTCCATTCCGTATTCTTCGCTTTCTCTCGCTGTCGGCAACACGCCGGTCACGTTCGTTTCCGAGCCCTTCGTCGGGGGTGGAAGAGGCTTCTGGGCCAAGCTGGAGGGTTTCAACCCCGGCGGGATCAAGGACAGGCCGGCGCTGCACATGGTGCGCCAGGCCCGTGCCAGAGGAGACCTCGCTCCCGGGGCCACGATCATCGAGTCGACCAGCGGCACCCTGGGCCTCGGTCTGGCTCTGGCGGGAATCGTCTTCGGCCACCCCGTCGTGCTGGTGGGGGACCCCGGGATGGAACCGCTCATGCGGCGGCTGCTGACCTCCTACGGCGTGCGCCTGGAACTCGTCACCGAGCCGCATCCCGTGGGCGGCTGGCAGGAGGCCCGCCGCGCGCGAGTGCGCTCCCTGCTGCGGGAGACACCAGGTGCCTACTGTCCCGACCAGTACAACAACCCGGACAACGTCGAGTCCTACGCCGGGCTGGCGCATGAGCTGCTGGCCCGCCTCCCGCACATCGACGTGCTGGTGTGCTCGGTCGGTACCGGCGGGCACAGCGCCGGCATCTCCAAGGTGCTGCGCCACCACTTCCCTGGCCTCAAGCTCGTCGGAGTCGACACCGTGGGCTCCACCATCTTCGGCCAGCCGGCCAGGCCGCGGTTGATGCGCGGGCTCGGCTCCAGCATCCATCCGCGCAACGTCGCCTACGACTCCTTCAGCGAGGTGCACTGGGTCAGCGCTTCCGAGGCGGTGTGGGCATGCCGTGCTCTCGCCGTCCAGCACTACATCTCCGGCGGCTGGAGCACCGGCGCGGTCGCGCTGGTGGCCCGCTGGCTGGCGAGCACCGCCCCAGGTCAGAGCATCGTCGCGGTCTTTCCCGACGGTCCGTGGCGCTACTGGGACACCATCTTCGACGACGCCTACTGCCACGCCCACGGGCTGCTCGATGTCGCCCCCGCGGACGAGCCCGACGTGATCGGCGCGACGTCGGAGCGCGAAGTCCACCGCTGGACGCGATGCGCGGGCGTGACCGACCCGCTGGCGCCCTCCAGAGGAGGCGCATGGTGATCGAGACGCTGCGGCAGTTCCGCTCCTTCGAGACACCGATCAAGCTGGTGCAGGTCAACCAAGCCGGCATCAACCTCGGCTTCTACATGCTCATGCCGTACCTCGCCCAGCATCTGGCGACCGGCGTGGGCCTGGCCGCTTGGACGATCGGGCTGGTCCTGGGTCTGCGGAACCTGAGCCAGCAGGGGCTGTTCCTGATCGGCGGCACGCTGGCCGACCGGCTCGGCTGCAAGCGTGTCATCATGGCCGGTTGCGCGCTGCGCACGCTCGGATTCGTGCTGTTCGGCCTGTCGACCGCGCTGCCGGTGCTGCTCGTGGCCGCCGCCGTGACAGGCTTCGCGGGCGCGCTGTTCAACCCGGCGGCCAGGGCTTACCTCGCCCGGGAGGCGGGTGACCGCAAGGTGGCGGCGTTCGCCGTGTTCAATGTCTTCTACCAGGGCGGCATCCTGCTCGGGCCGCTCCTTGGCATCGTGCTGCTGAACGGCGGCTTCACCGTGGTGTGCCTGTCCGCGGCGGCGATCTTCGCGGTACTGACAGTCCTGCAAGGGATCTACCTTCCGGAACGGCGGGACACGGCGACGCCGGACAGGCCCCCGGTCTGTCGTGAATGGCGGCAGGCGTTCGACGACCGTGCGTTCCTGGCGTTCGCCGCGGCGATGATCGCCTCCTATGGCCTGTCGTTCCAGATGTACCTGGGCCTGCCCCTGGAGGTGCAGCGCGCCGGTGGTGGTGATGGCTGGGTGGCGGTGCTGTACGCGCTGTCGGCCGTCCTCGGGATCGCCGGCCAGGTACGGCTGACCGCCTGGTGTTCCCGCCGCTGGACCCGGGGCCGAGCGATGAGCATCGGCCTGGCACTCATGGGGGTGTCGTTCGTTCCGATGGCCGTGGCCGCACACCTGTCGCCGCCGTGGCCGTGGGCCATCCTGCCCGCCCTCGCCTGCACGCTTGTGCTCACCGCAGGCACGCTGGTCGCCTACCCCTTCGAGATGGCCACGATCGCCGACATGGCCGGCGACCGGCTGGTCGGCACCTACTACGGGCTGTACAACCTCCTGTCCGGTGTGGGCATCCTGGCCGGCTACCTGGTGTTCGGGTCCGTGATGGACCTGACGGCATCCACCGCCTGGGCGAGCGTGCCGTGGGTGGTGCTGGTCGCCGCCGGTCTCGCCTCCGCAACCGCCGTCAGGCGGCTGACGAACCGCGACCGGCTGATCGCCGGACAGGCGACGGCGGCCGCGACCTGACGTGAGCGTGTCGCCGGTCCGGAGCCGAACGAGAGGCGGCGACGAGGCTGTGCGCAACGACTGCCACAATCTTCTACATTATGTAGAAGTAACTCGGAGAAGCTCGACCGGCCTGCCCGGGACACGGCATGCGATGGACACGTTCGGCACATCACGTCCGATCCGAGGTCAGCACTGGTGAAGGGAGAAGCATGTCGAACGATGACGATCGGACGGAAGCCCGTAAGGCGAAGGTCGAAGCGATGCGAGCCGAGGACCGGCGCAAGGAGGCGCGCAGGAAGAACCTTGCCGTGACGCTCTCCGTCGTCGGCGTCTTCGTGGTGGTGGTCGCCGCGATGTTCGCCGTCAACCGCCTCGGTTCAGGCCAGACGAGTGCCGTCGCGGCCGGCGAGTCCCAGCTCGTCCGCGCCGACAGCCACCGCCTGCAGACGGCCGCGGACGGCAAGGTCACCCTGGTGGAGTTCCTGGACTTCGAGTGCGAGGGCTGCGGCGCGTACTTCCCTGTCGTCGAGGAACTGCGCAAGCAGTACGCGGGGAAGGTGACCTTCGTCGCGAGGTACTTCCCGATCGGCAGCCACTTCAACGCCGAGCGGGCGGCCCGCGCGGTCGAGGCGGCCGCCAAGCAGGGCAAGTTCGAGGCGATGTACCAGCGTATGTACGAGACCCAGAAGCAATGGGCGGAAAAGCAGGTCCCTGCGGATGCCGCCTTCCGTGGCTTCGCCAAGGACCTCGGACTGGATCTGGCCGCGTGGGACAAGGCCTACAACGATCCCGCCACTCTGGAGCGAGTGAAGAAGGATGCCAAGGACGGCGAGGCGCTGGGCGTGCAAGGCACCCCGACGTTCTTCCTGAACGGCAAGAAGATCGAACCCCGCTCCTCCGACGAGTTCAAGGCGGCCATCGATGCAGCACTCGCCGGCTGACACCGCGGCCGTTCCATCCGTTGGCAGCGCTGCGGAGCACGACGAGCCGTATCCCCGGCTGCTGCCACGGCTCCTGCTGGTAGGCGGCGCGCTCGGCTTCGTCGCTGCCTTCGTTCTGGCAGTCGAGAAGATCGCGCTGCTGAAGAACCCCGCCTACGTGCCCAGCTGCAGCATCAACCCGGTCCTGTCCTGCGGCTCCGTCATGAACACGCCGCAAGCCGAGGCGTTCGGCTTTCCCAATCCACTCCTCGGCATCGCCGCCTTCGCCTGCGTGACCACCGTGGGCGCGGCCCTTCTCAGTGGCGCACGGCTCCCGCGCTGGTTCTGGCTCGGGCTCCAGGCGGGGGTCACCTTCGGGGCGGTGTTCGTCCACTGGCTCATCTATCAGAGCCTCTATGTGATCGGCGCGCTCTGCCCCTACTGCATGGCCGTCTGGGCGGTGACGATTCCCCTCTTCTGGTACGTCACCCTGCGCAACTTCCGCGGCCGCAAGGTCATCGGGGCACTCGCCGGCTACCACACCGTCGTGCTCGCCATCTGGTTCATCGCCGTCGTCACCCTGATCGGCATCAGGTTCTGGCCCTACTGGAGCACCCTCGTCTGATGCTCCGACCGGTCAGACCCAGATGGCGACGCACAAGAGAGGCGCCACGAGAACGGCAAGCGGCCCGCTCAGCAGCAGGCCGGCCGCCGAATACGCAGCCGCAGGCACCCAGCCCGACTCCAGCCGACGACCGAGCAGGCGTTCCAGCCGTTCGGTGAGCCCCGCGTCAGCGAGAGCGAACGCACCAGCGCCCTTCCCTGCCGCCGGCGCCGCCATCCGCACCAGAGCGCGAGCCAGTGGCAACTCGCCGTGCACCTGACGTGCGTGATCATCGGCGATCATCTCGAGCAGCACGGCAACGGCCTGCCTGGCCGTCGCCACCAGCGGCAGCCACGGAAAGGCATGGTTCAGCGCGAGAAACGGAAGCAGCACCAGGTCGTGGCGGCCACGAGCGTGAGCACGCTCGTGTGCGAGAACCGCGTCCAACTCCTGAGCACACAGCAGATCCAAGGTCCCCCGGCTGAGCACGACGCGCCCATGCCTGCCCGGCACGCAGTACGCCACGCACCCCTCACTGGGCAGGACGTACACGTCGTGCATCGGCAAGTGATCCGCGACGACGTCGACCAGAAGCCGCTGACGCCGCTGATCGAGCACCGTCTTCGCGGCCACGCGGATCGTATGAGCCAGCAACCAGACGGACAGCCCAGCCGACCAGGCCAGAGCACCCATCTGCACAGGTCCGAGCCCATCGAGTCCATGTCCGCCGGCTATCTGACGCGCGAGCGTGTGCATGCCGTGCGGGAAGACGGCCGCCAGGGGCCATACCGCCGCGACCAGTCCGACGCACACCGCACCCAAGCCCCCGGCCAGCCCGACGGCTTGCCAGAGCACCAGAGCGGCGCGCGGATACCGGAAGGTCCAGGCCGCCGACGCCAGTCTGCGAGCCATGCGGCTTCCCAGGGCCGCGGGAAGCACCGCGGCACCAGCGGCGATCAGCCAGACGGTCACGACGGCGTTTCCCCTCGGGCGCCGAGCGCCTCGCGCAGGGCTGCCGCCACCTCGGGACTCACCGTTCCGACAAAGCGCTGCACCGCCGCCTCGATGTCGCTCGCCTCGTCCAGCGCGGCACGCATGGCCTCCGCGACGACGGCGTCCTTCTCCACGACGGCCTTGTAAAGGTGGGCGCGCCCCACCCTTTCTCTCGACACCATGCCCTTACGGGAAAGCCGTACGAGGACCGTCAACACGGTGGTGATAGCCGGGCGGGAGGGGAGACCGGCCGCGACGTCCTGAGCGAACATCCCGTCGGGGTGCCGCCAGAGGGACTCCATGATCGCCCGCTCGAGATTGCCCAGGTGCATCTGGGAGCTCCCTGCCCAGTTCGTTCTACTGACAGTAGAAAGGCTACAACTCGCGGTGCACGGCTCCCACGGCCTTGACGATCGGGCGGCCGATCATCGGGGGTCCTCCTTGGGGGAGCAGCAGCCGTCGGCGCACCCCTCGGGCTCGGCGGCGTCGGCGGGTGAGGGAATCGAGATGGCGGGTACGGCGCAGCACGCGTCGCCGCGCCAGGCTTCGCGGCCTTCCTTGACCGCGACGGCGGCGATGACCAGAGCGGCGATCGGGTCGGCCCACGACCAGCCGAACACGCTGTTCAAGGCCAGTCCTGCCAGCAGCACCGCCGACAGGTAGGTGCACAGCAGCGTCTGCTTGGAGTCGGCCACGGCCGAGGCCGAGCCGAGCTCCCGTCCGGCGCGCCGCTGCGCCGCCGACAGGAACGGCATGATCACCAGCGACAGTGCGGCCAGGATGAGACCGGGGGTGGAGTGTTCGGCCTGGCCGACGCCGAACAGGGCGCGGGCGGCGTCGACGGTGACGTAGGCGGCCAGGGCGAAGAAGGACAGCGCGATGACGCGCAGCGCGGCCCGTTCCCGTCGCTCGTGGTCGGCGGACGAGAACTGCCAGGCCACCGCCGCGGCGGAGGCGACCTCGACGATGGAGTCCAGGCCGAAGCCGATCAGCGCCGCCGAGGAGGCGATGGTGCCGGCGGTGATGGCGACGGCCGCCTCGATCACGTTGTAGGTGATGGTGGCGGCCACCAGCAGCCTGATCCGACGTCGCAGAACGGCACGCCGGGCCGGAGCAAGGCCCGGGCCTGGCGGGTTCAACGCGGTCATGACACCGCCTTCCCCAGGAGCTCGATGTCGTCGCCGTCGGCCAGGCCGCCTGCCGGACTGCCGTGGGCGGGGCGCAGCGCGACCGCATGCCCGGTGGCAGCCAGCAGCTGCTCGGCGGAGGCGAGCAGGTCCATCAGCTCGGGCCGGGTCAGGAAGTAGAACGACTGGCGGCCCTCGGCCCGGTAGTCGACCAGGTCGCAATCACGCAGGCAGGCCACGTGCTTGGAGACGGTGGACTGGGCCAGGCCAAGCTCGCCGGTCAGGTCGACCACGCGGGCCTCGCCGCGGGCCAGACGCTGGACGATCCTCAGCCTGGTTTCATCGGCCAGCGAGTGAAACAGCGCGGCCGCCGGCGGCAAGCCCGCGGCGATGTCGGCGCTGACGCACGGGCCACCATCATTCATCGTCATACCACGATGATAGCCATGGATTGCGCTTGATTGACAGGGCGGCCCCTGGCGACGTCTCAGGCGTCCAGGCGGTGCGGGGAAGAGGGGTGAGGCAAGGAAACCGCACGTGACAGGCTTAGGGTGGCCGGTACAAGCCACCTCCATGCGGGGAGCGGGGGCGGGGGCGGGCGATCCCATCCCCAGCGACCCAGGTGATGCTCCGAAGGGAGGCAGTCGATGACCCGACCGCTCCGACGTGCCTTGCGGCTGGCAGTTGTGCTCGCCACCACAGTCGCGGCCGTGAACACCATCAGCATCAGCGCGAACGGCGAGAGCCGTTCCGGCGGTCAAGGCGGCGAGCTCCGTCACGTGCACGGCCTGGGGATCAATCCCGGTGACGGCAAGGTCTACGTGGCCACCCACCACGGCGTATACCGCATCGAGGCACCCGGGAAGGCCGCCCAGGTCGGGACCGGGCGCCAGGACACCATGGGCTTCACCGTCATCGGCGAGAACACCTTCCTGGGGAGCGGTCACCCCGCACCCGGCCAAGGCGGGCCCTCCAATCTCGGCCTGATCGAGTCCTCTGACGCCGCGGCCACCTGGCGCACGCTGTCCCTGGCCGGCGAAGCCGACTTCCACGCCCTCGAATACGCCCACGGCACCGTCTACGGCTACGACTCCACCTCCCAGCGGCTGCGGGTCAGCGCCGACAAGATGACCTGGGACAACCGCGCCCAACTCGACGCCGCCGACATCGAGGTAAGCCCGGCCGACCGCGGCATCGTCCTGGCCACCACCGAGCAGGGCGTTGCCAGGAGCACCGATGGCGGCCGGACCTTCCGCCCCAGTGGTGGCGTGCCGCAGTTGCTGCTGTCCTGGCCCGCCGCCGACGTGCTGTACGCCGTCGATCCCGCCGGGACCCTCAGCAGGAGCGCCGACGGCGGCGACATCTGGAAGACGATCTCCACCGTCCCGGGTGGCCCGCCCCAGGCGTTCGAAGCCGTCGATGCCCGCCACCTGCTCGCCGCCACGGACGGCGGCATCTACGAATCCCGCGACGGCGGCGCCACCTTCACCCGCCTGCTGCCGCTGTCCTGAGAACATCGCATCGGGTGCGAGCCCACCTCGTGCCGGGAGGAGAGGAGCTAGCCCGTGGATTCGCGGCGTCGCGAGACGGCTCACGACCGCGACAGTCCCGCCTCCCTGGCCCCCTGGCGCCCCGCCCTGGCCCTGGTCTCCGCCGGGAGCGACCCGTCCGCCCCGTCATCACGACTGGCCACGGAGGCGGCCGGGGCCCGGAAATCCGGTTGACCACGCTTGTAGCGTGGCGGGCATGCAATGGGCCGAACAATTTGTGAAGCAGGGGTTCGTCAAGGTTCGGGCGGCCGCGCCGGAGGTGGGACTAGCCGCGCAGGAGCTGCTGTGGAAGCAGATCGGCCTGTCCCCCGACGCGCCCGAGGGCTGGACGCAGCCGGTGGTGTGGGCCGCCGACATGACCGGCCAGGGGCCGTTCGGGCAGATCATCGGCTCGCCCGAGCTCGCCCGGGCCCTGGACGAGGTGTGCGGGCGGGGCGGCTGGCAGCCGCTCGGCAGTTGCGGCAACATCCCGATCCGGTTCCCGAACCTGCCGCCGGCCGACGACAGGGGCTGGCACATCGACCTCAACGTCATGACCGAGGACGGCGGTTGGGCGGTCAGCGGGCGCTCCACCACGCTGCTGCTGCTGATCCTGTTCTCCGAGGTGGGGCCGGACGACGCGCCGACCAGGATCCGGGTGGGCTCCCAGCGTGACGCGCTGCCCGCCCTCGGTGACGGCACGTACGACCATGTCAGCGCCGGCCAGCTGGTGGAGACCGCCAGTGCCGAGCGGCCGCTGGCCCACGCCACGGGGCTGCCGGGCGAGGTGTACGTGGTGCATCCGCTGACCGTGCACGCCGCGCAGGAGCATCTGGGCAGCCGGCCGCGGTTCATGGCCCAGGCGCCGGTCTTCCTGTCGGCACCGCTGGACCCCGCGGCGGACACGCCGCTCGCCCGCGCCGTGCGGGAGTGATGACGCGACAGGCTCGCCGCCGTTGAGGCTCGTGTAGTCCTTGTCGGCGAACACCTCGGGAGCTCGTTCGACCCATGCCGCCCAGCATGTCGGCCGTCGCCGCGGGCCAGGGAGACGGAGAGGTTGCGGACCGGACTGCAGGAAGCTGCGGGAGTGGAATCAAGGGCCGCGTGCGGGTTGCGCGGCAGGTGGCGACAGAGGCGTTCCTGCTCGGCGGTCAGCCCCAGGCTCGCAAGACTCGTCATGATTCTCCACTTTCTCCGTACAAGATACAGTGTATCTTGTACGGCATTAGGGGAGGTGTGTGATGGGACCCGAGCAGGAGCTGCCCACCGTCGTCGCACGGATGTGGGGGCGAGAACCTGTGTCGCGCCGCGGCCCCCGCCCCGGCCTGACCCTCGAGCGGATCACCGATGCCGCGATCGAGATCGCGGACGCCGAGGGTCTGGCCGGAGTGCGGATGAGCAGCGTGGCCGCCCGGCTGGGCGTTTCCACGATGTCGTTGTACGGCTACGTCGCGAGCAAGGACGACCTGCTCACCGCGATGGTGGACGCGGCGGCCCCGGAACCGCCCGAGCCGGGCATCCTGCCGTGGCGGGAGTACCTGGCCGCATGGACCCGCGCCAACCGCGATTTCCTGGCCGGCCACCCGTGGCTGCTGGAAGTCTCGCCCCTCACCCCGCCCACCGGGCCACACACGCTGCGCTGGCTGGACCGGGTGCTGACCGTGCTGACCGGCGCCGGGCTTGCAGCGGCGGAGGCCATCAACATCGCCTCCACCTTGTCCGCCTACGCCGCCAGCTCCGCCACCCTCCAGTCCGCCATGAGCGGCACGGTCGACGACGCAGGACCGGAAGGACTGGCCGGCTACACCGCGCTGCTCACCCAGCTCATCGACGCCGACGGCTACCCGGGACTGGCGGCGGCGCTGGAGTCGGGGGCGTTCGGCGCCGCGCCGGACTGGATCGAGGACGCCGACTTCACTTTCGGCCTCACCCTGCTCCTGGACGGCATCGAGGCGCTCATCGTCCGGCGGAAGAAGGCCGAATCATGATCGAGGTCAGACGCGCCGCCCACTTGGGCGAGAGTTACCGCAGAGCGATCACCAGGATCTTCGTGGACGGCTTCGGCCCCGACCTGTCCTACTTCTCCAAAGAGCCGGACAAGCTCACCGACGCCCTGGCACACATGCTGGTGCTGGAGGCGTTCTACGTCGGCCTGGTCGACGGGGAGCCGGCGGGAATCGTCGCATGCACCGACGGGCTGCAGCGGGCGGTCCGGCACGACGCCAGAGAGCTCCGCAGGCACCTCGGCATCTTCAAAGGAACGATCGCTCACGTCTCGTTCACCCGTGAGTTCGAGCAGCCTCTGCTCTACGCCAGGGAGAGGATGGCCTCGCTGGAGTTCGTCGCGACCGGGTTGACGTTCCGTGGGCAGGGAGTGGCCTCGGCCATCATTCAGTACCTCCTCGACCTGCCCCAGTACGACGAGTACGTGCTGGACACCATCGCTGACATCAACACCCCGGCCCTGCGCCTGTACGAGAAGCTCGGCTTCACCGAGTTCAAGCGGACCAAGGTGCACCACGCGAAGATCACCGGGATCAGCGCCTATGTGGGCATGCGTCTGGTCCAGGCAGGTTCGAGGCCGCGGACGCTCTGAGCGAGCGCGCGGACGAGGTTCGGCTTGGCCCAGGCGAGGAGTCTTGCACCGTGTCCCCGCCCGGACCGTCGTCGATGCGGCTCGCTCACTGTAAGTTATCGCCTTGTACTGACAGTAGTCGGCAGTCTGTCTGCCACCAGCGAAGGGCCAGCACATGCGCGTTCTCACCGGGTCGTTGATCGCGGCCGTCATCCTCGTCGGCCTCGCCGCCGCCCCCGCCTCGGCCGCCGCCCCCGATCCCACCTCAGCCCTCAACTCGCTCATGGACCAGGTCAACGACTTCCTCAAGGGCCCGACGATAGGCGCGCTCGGGGACAGCAACTTCCTCCCAGGAGCGCATTAGGTCCCGGTCCCGAGGGGAGACATGTCGGCGGGCCGCCCACGCGGTGACTGGATGATCGTGCTGCCGGCCGGCCGGCGGCGCTGTGCGGCGATCTCGTGCTTGCTCAGCGAGCCGTCGATCGCCGCCGCAGTTATCCGCAACGGTCGATCAGAAAGCACTTCAGCGGTGAGTGGCAAGGACGGCGTGATGGTCGATGCCGTCAGAACCATCAGGATCCGCGTGAACGGTGGCCGCCGTAAGGCGCGGAAGATCGTGGATGAGCCGATGCTCGGCCGCCACCGCCACGGCATGCGCCTCGACCAGCGAGAGCCGATCGCTCACCTGGATGTCGACCTCGGCCCGCAACGCATGACCGATCCAGCGCAGCCGTACCGATCCGACCCCCTTCACACCCGGCACCCCGGACAGGATGCTCTCCGCCTGCTCCACCAGACGAGGGTCCACAGCGTCCATGAGCCGGTGGTAGATCTCCCGGGCGGCGTCACGCAGGACGAAGCAAATGGCGGCGGTGATGGCCAGGCCGACGATCGGGTCAGCGATCGGGAAGCCGAGGGCCGCGCCGCCCGCGCCGAGCAGGACGGCGAGCGAGGTGAAGCCATCGGTGCGGGCGTGCAAACCGTCTGCTACGAGGGCGGCCGAGCCGATCTCGCGGCCGACCTTGATGCGGTACCGAGCGACGGCCTCGTTTCCGAGGAACCCGATCACGCCTGCGGCGGCGACCCAGCCGAGAGCCTCAACATCCTGTGGATGCATGAGCCTGACCACGGCCTCGTATCCGGCCAGCGCCGCGGAGGCCGCGATGAGCAAGACGATCACGATTCCCGCCAGGTCCTCGGCTCTGCCGTACCCGTAGGTGAAGCGCCGGGTGGCGGCCCTGCGGCCCAGAGAGAACGCGATGGCCAGAGGTAGCGCGGTCAAAGCGTCGGCGAAGTTGTGAAGCGTGTCCCCCAGAAGGGCGATGGAGCCGGAGACGGCCACGATCACGGACTGCACGAGCGCGGTGGCCATGAGAGCGGCGAAGGAGACGGCGAGCACGCGCATGCCCTTGCTGCTGGCCTCCAGCGCTTGATCGGTCTTGTCGGCGGTGTCGTGGCTGTGGGGCCTGATCGCATGCCCGACCCGTGACAGCAGACCCGCGACGGTCCTTGACCGCGAATGACCGTGGCCGTGCCCATGACCGTGCCCGTGGCCGACTTCGCTGGTGTCCTGTCCTGACATGCCCACCTCGCTTGCATCTGGCGCGCTGAGCAGGACTCTACGTAGCCATGGACGCATGAGACAACGGATCAGGTGCCACATACTTGCAGGAGCAACCACCCAGCGCAGCGGGCCTCACCCCGCATCCGGCGGTGCCGCTCCACCTCGGCTCCTGAGCTGCTGTGGTTTTCCGCAGGTGGAGTGGGCGGAGCACCGCATTCTGCCGAACAGTCGATCTCCATAGCGTTGAGCACATGATGCAGACGATGATGAACGTGCTGGTAGCGGCGGCTGTTGCGGCGGGCGGCCACGGTGTGGACGTACGCTCCGACCTGGAGAAGATCGTGGCGGGCAACGGGGCCACGGCCGCCCTGGCGCGGGTCTCCGACGGCGGACGCACCTGGTCGACCGCCGTTGGTGTGCGCGACATCGAGCGCGGGGGACGGCCGTCGCCCCATGGGTACTTCCGGATCGGCAGCGTCACCAAGACCTTCGTCGCGACCGTGGTGCTCCAGCTTGTGGACGAGGGCAAGGTGCAGCTCGACGACCCCATCGACCAGCACCTGCCCGGCCTGGTGCCGGGCGGCGAGCTGATCACGGTCCGCCGGCTCCTCAACCACACCAGCCACCTGTACGACTACATGAGCGAGCCCGGATACTCGACCAACCGTTGGCGCGGCGACGCTCGGTTCCGCTCCTACCAGCCGCGCCGGTTGCTCAAGGTGGCCTTCGCCAAGAAGCTTCCCGATGATGGGAAGTGGCACTACTCCAACACCAACTACGTGGTGCTCGGGCTGCTGGTGGAGAAGCTGACCGGCAACCCGTACGGCGAGGAGGTCATGCGCCGCGTCCTGCGCCCGCTGGGGCTGCGCCACACGGTGGTGCCGGGCGACCGGGCAGGGCTGCCGTCTCCGCACGCCAAGGGGTACGAGCCGCTGCCCGACCTGGTGGACGCGACGCGGATGAACCCCTCGCTGGACTGGGCCGCGGGCGAGATGATCTCGACCGCGGCCGACCTGGAGCGGTTCATGTCGGCGCTGCTCGGCGGCGAACTGATCAGCAAGACGTCATTGCAGGCGATGCGCACGACGGTAGAGACGGGGGCCGGCTTCGGCTACGGGCTCGGACTGCAGGCCTACCCACTGCCGTGCGGCACGGTGTGGGGGCACAGCGGCGAGCTGATCGGTTACCTGACGTTCGCGTTCCGCTCGGACTCCGGCAAGTCGATGACCCTGTCGATCAACCCCTCGACCCGCAACCCGACCACCGAGGAGGTCATGGGCATCGCCGTCAAGGCGTTCTGCGGGTCGGCGAGCCGGCCGCGCGGTTGATGGTCGCGACCGCCCCCGCGGGAGGGGGCAGCCGCGCCGCCCGGGCGTGTGCCCCCACGGAGGGCCTGTCGGCGCGTTGCCGATCAGCCGCCGGCCGCCGGCTTGTCTTCTCGGTTCACGAGTTCGTCGCGTGTCCGGGCGTTGGGCGTTCCGGGTGGTCGCCTCTGCCGCCACTGCTCCATGGCCTGCCGGAAGGCCTCGCTCAGGAGGAGAAGAAGTTCGGCCGAGGACTCGAAGCGGGCACCCGCCGGGGTCGCGACTCCCATAATCTCGGCTCCGCGCTGCGATGCGGCCACCAGGGCCTCGTTCATCTGCAGACCTGCGAGGAGAGACCTGAGCCAGATCTCATCGTCGATGACGTAGCGTTCGCGCCGCGCGCCTGGAGCCCGTTCCCGCCTGAGCATTCCCTGCTGTTCGAGGAAGGCGACGGCGTGCGAGATGGACGCCGGGCTGACGCGAAGCCGCGCGACCAGGTCAGCGGCGGTGAGAGCGCCGGAGTCAGTGATGTACAGGCAGGCCAGCACCCTGGCCTCCATCCGGGGCACGCCCTGCTGAACGAGGAGAGCCGTGTAGGACTCCGTGAAGTCCCGCACCGCTTGGGGGTCACGCCCATGGCCGCTGTCAACGATCGGCGGCGCCGGAGGCTGGGCCTGCTTGTGCCGGTGCGCACGATGCCGTGTGGCCTCGTGCGCCCGGTCCGCCCCGTAATCGTCGGGGCCGCCGTTGCGGGTGACCTCCCGCATGATGGTCGAGGCGGGCCGCCCTAGACGCCGGCCGATCTCCGCGTATCCGAGCCCCTCGGCCAGCCCCGCAGCGATGTGCTGGCGGTCCTCATTGGTGAGCCTGCCTCCGGGCATCGGTGCTCGTCCCCTGTCTGTCGACATGCACGGGAGCTCCGCGCCCGCACACCCGCTGCACAGTATGCATTCACCCGGAGCCCATTGCAATGCACATCTGATCATCCATTGCATTTAGCTTCATACTCATTGCAAAGATAGCCATATGCATGCCATGGAGCAGGACTTATGTGAGCTCTCTTCTTTTGACGAATTGATAAACGCAATGTAGTGTCGCAGACGTTCAGCGATCCCCGAACGTTTGGCGGGGCCGTAAGCAAGGAGATTCATGATGGGAAACGGCAACAGCGGCTTCTCCGAAGCAGGGCTGCGCAGACTGCGCGAGGTGCTGGCACGGCATGTCGATTCCGGGAAGGTTCCCGGGCTGGTCGCCCTGGTCAGCCGGGGCGGTGAGACGCACGTCGAAGCGATCGGGACGATGCGCCATGACGGTGGCGCGCCGATGCGCCGGGACACGATCTTCCGGATGGCCTCGACGTCCAAGCCGGTCGCGGCCGCGGCGGCGATGGTCCTGCTCGACGAGTGCAGGCTGCGGCTCGACGACCTGGTGGAGCAGTGGCTGCCCGAACTCGCCGACCGGCGGGTGCTGAAGCGGATCGACGGCCCGCTGGACGACACCGTGCCGGCTCGGCGGCCGATCACCGTGCGGGACGTGCTGACCTCCACGTTCGGGCTCGGCATGGATATGACGGCGCTGGGCGCTCCGATCATGAACGCGGTCTTCGAGCAGGGGCTCACGCCCGATCTGCCGGAGCCGATGCCCGAGCCGGATGAGTGGATGCGCCGCCTTGGCACGCTTCCGCTGATGTACCAGCCCGGAGAGCGCTGGCAGTACCACATCAGCAACGATCTGCTCGGCGTGCTCGTCGCCAGGGTCACGGGCCAGCCGTTCGAGACGTTCCTGCGCGAACGCCTCTTCGACCCGCTGGGGATGAAGGACACCGGTTTCCACGTGCCCGCCGACAAGATCGACCGGCTGCCGACCCTCTACGCCCCCGACCCGCAGACCGGAGAGTTCCTCGTGTGGGACGAGGCCGAGGAGGGACGCTGGAGCAAGCCTCCGGCGTTCCAGGGCGGCGGTGGCGGGCTGGTCTCCACCGTCGACGACTACCACGCCTACTATCGGATGCTGCTGAATCAGGGGATGCACGGGACCGAACGGATCCTGTCCCGGCCGGCCGTCCAGCTGATGACCACCAACCGCCTCACGCCCGAGCAGAACGCCGCCCGAAACGCCATGGCCACCGACAACGTCCATCTGTCATTCGGCCAAGGGCAGCACGGCGGCTGGGGCTTCGGGATGGCGGTGCGCGCCTACCGCGGCGACTACGCGCCCATCGGCCAGTTCGGCTGGGACGGCGGAAGCGGCACCTCGACCTACGCCGACCCGGACAACCAGCTCACCGGAATCCTGCTCACCCAGGTCGGGATGTCGGTCCCGAATTCGGCGCGGCTGATCCACGACTTCTGGACCACGACCTACCAGGCCATCGACGACTGACACCGAGCCCGCGCCGGGCAGATCCGCCTTCAGCCCCCTGGCGGCCGAATCGTCGATGGGCCGATGCCGCCGGCTCGCCCCACAAGATCGTCACCCACGGCAGCATCGCCCTGGCCTCCGCGACCGGCCTGACGGCATGTCCCGGGGTCCTCTCCGGACCCCGGGACGCGGCGTGCCGGGTCAGGGAGGGGCCGCGCCCATGTTCATCTCCACCGCATCCACGGATTAGAGGGTCTCCGCCGACTTCCCGCCGAATCGTCACGCCCGACCGGGCAGGCCGGAGATCAGACACTCCTGGCCGAGCGGCGCGCACCGTCGAGGCTAGCCATTCATGAGCTGGGCCAGGCGGTCCCAGGCCGGGGATGAGGCTCCGGGCTGGGATTGCGCGGCCAACCGGGCGATGGCGGGGTTGGCGACGGGGCGGGTCTCGGAGCGGCTGTGATGGTTGGTGAACCAGTTCCGGGTACGGTCCGCGAGGGCGGGGAGGCGGGGATCGTTCGCAGGCCAGTCGTAGGCGGCGTCGTGTTCGAGGTAGAGGGCGCGGAACTCGGGATTGGTCAGGAGTTCGCGCTTTTCGGCGATCCACAGGTCGGCGTCCTCGGGTGAGGCCGTTTGCATGAGGATCCAGCCGTCGCGCTCCAGGTGTATCTGGCGCTCGCTGACGCCGAGTTGGCGCAAGTCCTCGAGATGGTCGGCGACTTCCGGGGAAACGAAGAGCCGGTCGCCGCCGCGCAGCTGGGCGAGTTGATCGCGGACTCGCCGCAGCTGCGCGATGCGGTCTTGGAGGTCGTGGTCGACCTCGGCGATGGCTGCCGTGAGCGTGTCCGGGTCGGCGTCAAGAAGGTCTTTGATGCGGGCCAGCGGCAGGCCCGCGTTGGCCAGGGTCCTGATCTTGACGAGCTTGATGGCGTGCTCGGCGGTGTAGCGCCGGTAGCCGGAGGAGTCGCGGTCGGGCTCGGCGAGCAGACCGCGCTCGTGATAGTGGCGGATGGCTTTGATGGTCACG